>JAFUVZ010000035.1 GCA_017471185.1 Bacteroidaceae bacterium | reverse complement strand
GGCGTAATACTTGCCGTTGGCCTTAGTCTTGTCGTTGGTGTTCTTCCTCAACTCGTAAAAAATCTTTGCCATAGTTAAAGTTTAGTTTAAAGGTTAATAAATCAGGTAGTCTTGTCAATCGATTGCAAGACAAAGGTACTGTTTTCCGTCTGCGTGTCAAAACGTTTTCGTGATTATTATTGGAAAAACATAAAAATAATTTGAATGTTAATGCGTTGATAAACAACATTTTAATTTAAAATCACCGCATTATTTCCATGCTTTGTAAACACGCATGAAAAACATGACATACGCTCCTACAGCCTCATATATGCACTGAGGGGGATTATCAGCCCTGGAGGGCACTTTTCAGGCGAAAAACGTTCCTGACAGCTCCAGGTTCGATTCTCAAGGCCATCGGAAAGCGTTCCCGTCAATTCATGCCCTAAGCGGGTGATTTGCTGCCAGCGCACCAACGCACCAACGCACCATTTGTGATTTGAAATATGCGCACCCTTCACCTGCCAGGGATGCTTTATTATTAATAATATTATATATAATATTATTAATAATAAAATTATAATATTAAGTCTTTGGTTCCCCAACCTGCTGCTGAAAAAGCGAAATTGAAATATGAAATGGTGCGCTGGTGCGTTGGTGCATTGGCAAATAAATATAACAAGTATAACAGTGAAGAGGGACCATAACCACGCTTACCTCATCTACGGTTATCTGGGTGACAGCGTGCTGGTGCAGGGTGAGGGCACATACGGATTCCAGCAGTTTTATGCGGACGGCAAGGCCGGTGATTTCTTCACACATGCCCCGCAGGGCATGACACGCGTGCTGGATTTCAAGCTGCTGGGGCTGAAACGTGCCGGCAGCTAAATCAAATGATTTTCAATAGCTATACGTACCATTGAGGCCGTATTGCTGGCATGAAGCTTCTCACGCAGGTACTTGGTATAGCTATGGACGGTCTCAAAACTGAGACAGAGCTCTGAAGCGATTTCCTTCATCGTATAGCCTTTCGCCAACAAACCTAATACATCTTTTTCCCTTCTGGTAAGTGAGATACTGTCGTTACCCAGTCCGTAAGGATGGTCTTTCACTTGATTTCTGGCATCTTTACTGATATAGATGTCTCCGTCCATCACCTTACGCAGGGCAAGGGTAAACTCTTCAATGCCTGCGGTCTTCACGACATAGCCATCTGCTCCTGCTGCTATGGCTCGGCTCACAACTGCCGGCTCTGAGTAGATGGTAAGAATGAGGATCTTCATGGCGGGAGCTGCATGGCGCAATTCTTTCATACAGTCTATTCCGTCACCGTCTCCCATGGCTACATCGAGCAGCAACAGGTCGGGCTGTAGTTCCTGACACTTCAGCTGACACTCATCCAATGAGTTCACTGTGGCGATAACGTCGCCGAATGGCTCACCTTCCAAAGTACGTATCTCTTGGATGATTCGGGTGACACCTTCGGTCACTATCAAGTGGTCGTCTGCGATGATAATCTTGTACATAGCTCATTCTTTTATCTCTATATTCACCTCCGTCCCTTCCCCTGGCTTCGAGTCGATGTCAAGCTGCCCCCCAATGGCCTTCACCCGATGCCCAATGCTCTCCATGCCGAATCGCAGTGATTCTTCCTCTGCTGGCATTCCTTTCCCGTCATCACTCACATTCAAGGCCGTATAGTCGGGCTGCATGATAAGCTGCACAGCAATGTGTCTGGCTTGTGCGTTCTTCGCAGCGTTGTTCACCAGCTCGTGCACAAGGTAGTATAACGCTTCTTCCTTTCTTTTCTCTATCCTCTTTTCCGTTCCGATAAAGCTGAAGCTGACACTGGGTATGGTCTGGCAGAAGTTGCTGATGGCTGTCTTCAGACCATAACGTTTCAAGGAGTCGGGCATCAGGTGATGGGCGAGGTTCCGCATTTCCGTCATGGCTTCATCAGTCAACTGTAGCGCATTCTCTTTTGACTGAGTGTCCTGGTTATTTTTGACAAACAGCTCGAGATTGAGCTTGATGCCTGTCAGCAAGGCACCCATGCGGTCGTGCAGGTCGCGTCCGATGCGGACACGCTCTTCAGCCTCTCCTTCCATACGTGCCAATATCTCATGGTGCTTGCGTCTCAATGCGTTCCATCGGATGACAAAGAACAGCAGTGCCAGCAGCAAAACTAAGATCACGCCTGCCAGCATAGTACCCCAAGTCAGCCATCGTTTTTCCTGTGTCAGTTGCTCTATCTCCTGTTCCTTCTGCAAGGTCTGGTATTGCACTTCCATCTGTGAAATGCTGCTCTGGTAATGCTCAGTAGCAAACCTTTCCATGCTTTGACGTAGCTTGCTGACATAGTGGCTGGCCTCTTTTTGATTCCCTAATTGGGCATAAATCACAGCCAACTGCTCATAGTTTTCGACATCGCTATAGGTTTCGTCAGGATCTGTATCTTTTGCCATTGTCGCATACTCCAACGCCTGTTTCCACAAACCTCGCTTCATCGCTACCGATGCGGCTGCGCTATAGACGGTAGAACGTGTCTCTGAGCCTAAATCGTCATTGATTCCAGCCAATGCCTGGTCTATCAGTTGTTGCGCCTGTATGATATCCTCATGCCCTTCCATCAGGTCAAGCTCTGCTTCGTGGGCAATGGTTTCCAGGTAGGAGGCCGGTTCTTCATCCTTGTGTGAATAATAATAGGTGCGTAAAGCGTTCACAGCTGCTAAGGCTTTCGCATAATCGTTTTGGCTGATGAATATCTTGGCCAGACCGTTATGGGGCATTGCCACTAAAAGCGAGTCGTCTGCTATCTTTCCCTGTTCTACCGCCAGCAGGTAGTTCCTCTCAGCCTCTTTGTTGTTTCCCATACTCAGGTGCAGTTCTCCCACATTATAATACAGGATGCACATGCTCTCATGCCAACCGTATTTCTCGAATATAAGCAATGCCTTCTGGTAATATTCAATAGCGAGCAGAGCCTTGTCCTGCATGTTATAGACATTGGCTATGGATCCATAGAGGGCGGAATAATTGTCGTCAATGTCGCTTTCCTTGTATTGACGGTACAGTTTCATAGAGTCAGTGACAGCAAGGGCATGGTTGAAATAGGAGAGGGCAGTGTCATAGTCATTGTCTCCGTATGAGATTAAACCCAAGATTCGCAAAGCGTCAGCACGGGCATTCAAGCCGTCTATCTCATAGCTCAATGCCACTGCCTTACGGGCATAAAGGGAAGATTTGGCTCCGTCGGTCTGCAAGTAGCCCCACATCAGATCGAGATAAGCACTCAGCAACTGCTTGCCTTGGGGAGGAGTCTGGCTGGCAAGGACCGTTTCCAAAGAGTCAATACGACGGTTGCGATGGTCGCTGTATTGTGCCATCGTTTTAGAGGCACAGAGCATTAGTAGCCATGCGCCTGTAACTATCATAAAGACAAACCTCTTTTTCACTCTGCTAAGATAGGCATTTTTACTTGAATCTGTTTTGTTTTTACGCAAAATACACGTTGATTTGGTTTAAAAACCCCCAAATGGGGGGTTGTGCATACGTGGCATAACCGATACTTTTGTAAAATTGTAGAGGATTATTTTTTAGAATATTAAATGAAAGGAGATAAGCTATGAAAAGGATACTGATGTTTATGGCTATGCTGGCATTGGCGTTGAGCTACTCAGCTGATGTCGATGCACAGGGATTCATAAAGAATCTGGGTAAGAAAGTGGTTGAGAAGGCCAAGCAAAAGGTTGAGGATAAAGTCCTGAGAGAAGAGGACAAAGCCGTTGATGCTGTGCTCGACGGACAATCCGGCTCTAACGCTAAGAACAATCGGGATGAGGCTGAGGTAGAGGAAGCTGAAGATGATACACCAGATGCAGTTGGTGAGAATGTAAAGAGCGACTTCGTTCGTGGTAGTGTGATTCTCTTCGAAGATGACTTTGCTAACGAGCAGATGGGTGAGTTCCCGTCAAAGTGGGATATCAGCGAAGGTAGCTTAGAGATTGCTGCCATCAACGGCAAGAAGTATGCACACAGCAATGCCCCCGACTCTTGGTTTTCACCTTTGATGGAGAATATGAAGTCTTATTTGCCCGATGTCTTCACGCTTGAATGGGATGAATTCTTCTGCAAGGCAGGAGATATAGCTGATTTCCCGTCTGATTTCAATTTTTATGATGCAAACGGAAGTGTGCTTGGCAAAGTCTATAAGAGGTATCGCCCGGGTAATCCAGATTTTTATGGCAACTATAGTTTTAAGAAAGGTGGCGGCACTGATGAAAATGTTACAGGCAGTTTTGACTGGGATCATATGAAGAAATATATCAAGATTGGTCAGTGGAACCATTTTGCCATCTCGTTCAATAAGCGTGCCATCAAAATCTACGTCAATGGTAACCGCTTTATCAATCTTCCGAATGTAGCGGCACCTGCACGATTTACTTTCATTATTCAAGATGAGAATCCCTACCGAGGTGTTGCCAATGTAGTTCTCGCCGCTGGTGCCGTTGAGCTATACGAGCGTCAGACTACTGACTTATCTGCTGCAGCAGCTGCCGTTGAGAAAGCTATTGCCGAAACAGGAAAGTTTGTTACCAACAATATCTTGTTTGAGACAGGCAAGGCAACCTTGAAGTCAGAGTCAATGGAGGAAATCCAAAAGGTGGCAGAGTATATGAAGAAGAACCCAACGGCTCGCTTTGAAGTACAAGGCCATACCGATAACCAAGGCTCTGACAAGATTAACGACCCATTGAGCCAGGAACGTGCAGAGGCAGTGGTGAAGGCCCTCGAAGGTCAGGGCGTCGATCCATTCAACCTGCGTCCAGTGGGCAAGGGCAGCCATGAACCAGTTGCTGATAACAGCACTGACGAAGGCCGTGCCAAGAACCGTCGTGTGGAGTTCATCAAGAAGTAGTGGGTAGCTTTTCATAAAATCCAGTTTTTTTCTTTGAGGACTCATTTTATTGTTTTACCTTTGTCTCGATATTCATAACAATTCTAAGCTATGAAATTAACAAGAAAAAACAAACAGGATCTTTATGACAGGGTTAGCAAATACTTGGAAGATATTTCTAAGTTGATATTTGCAGGTGTGGTATTATCTTCTATTATGAAAGAAGATGCGGGTACTTGGTGGCTTGTAGGTTTAGGCTTTTTGGTAGGCGCTGTAATTTTATATGGTTCTTACAAGGCATATATAAAGAGTAAAATTTAACAATAAGAAGATTTGATTATGGCTTTTATTGTAGTAATGATAGTGACAGGGATACTTGGACTCTTAGCAATAGCTTGGATGAAGTATGATGATTTACATTCAGATAGTTAAAGAACTTATGTATTAAAACAACAGGCAGGGTGAAAGCCCTGCCTGCTCTTTTATTATTGGATACAGGTAAGAAGTTTACTCGCCCAGTCCTTTGCCAGACATCAGGATATCCACCAGAGGCTTGTCTTTGTAGGATTCCGTGCGCTGGTCATAGAAGCCGAAGTCGCCATCATAGCACCAGGTTGTCCAAGCAATGTCGAACTCATCGAACACCTCAATCATATCCTTATACCACTTATAAGCCAAGTCACGCTCAACAGGTTCATACACACCCCACTCGCCACAGAACAACTGAAGGCCATACTTCTTGGCAGCTTCGATGGCATCCTTGAAGTCCGCACGAATCTTGTCCTTGTTCCAAACCTGGGTGAGGAAAGGCTTCAGCTCTTCCTTAATCTCCTCAGGAGCAGCATCATAGTCCTCCTGGGTGATAAGCACGCCTGGATAGTTGATGTCACCTTTAAATCTACCGAGGGGAGTCCAGAAAGCGCCTCGATGGGTGATAAGCATAGGATGGTAATAGTGGAAGGAAAGGATGATGTTCTTGTCGCCCTCCGGCACACGCAGGTACTTGATGGTTTCATAGTCCTGCCAACGGTTAGAGCCAATCACCAAAGTACGTTGTGGCTCAATAGCTCGCAAAGCCTTGTGCACCTTCTCCACCACCACGTTCCATTGTTCGTGTTCTGGGGCAATAGGTTCATTCATAAACTCGTATGCCACAGAGTCGTTGCTATAGCCCTTCAGCACATCAGACAATTGATACCACATATCAATAAGTTTCTGCTGTGACTCCTCAGAGGTAAACAAGGTGTTGTTATTGTTGTTGTCAATGAAGGCATGAGAGCGGATGATGTGCAAATCAACCACCACACGCAGATGATGCTTCTCAGCCAGGTTGATGGCATTGGTCAGCAATTCCCAAGCCTCAGGCAACCTGTTGCCATACTCATCCCAGAACTGTACCTCGTCAATGGGGATGCGGACAAAGTCGAAGCCCAGTTGCTCCAGACGGGCAAAGTCGTCTTCCTGGATGTGCTTCCTGCGTTCCTCACCCGTCACCCTTGATTGCGACAGCCAGTGGCTCAAGTTGGTGCCTCGCTTGATGCTGAAGTTATTCACTCCGCTTCCCTGTTGACCTCCACAAGAACCCAGGGAAAGCACTGCTATGACGACAAATACCAGTAAAGTAAAAATCTTTTTCATTGCTTTCAATTCTATATTATACTGATGCAAATATAAGCTATTATTTCTAAAGATGTATGCATGAAAGCGTAAAGATTCAGAATTTGATGCCCAGGGACGTGTCTCATAACAAAAACTCTCCCAGCGAGTGATGCTAGATCGTGATTTAGCAGAGCTCTATGGGGTGGAAACGTCTCAATTAAAACGTGCTGTAAAAAGGAATATAAGACGCTTTGAAGGAGATGATTTCTTGATGATGCTTTCTCAAGAAGAAATCTTGAGATGCCAAATTGGCACCTCAAGTTGGGGTGGTAACAGATACGGAGTATATGCATTTACAGAAATGGGTGTAGCCATGCTTAGCAGTGTTTTGCGGTCAGAAACAGCTATAGAAATTAACAGGCAAATAATGCGAGCTTTCGTTTCATTAAGGAAACTATTATCATTAACGGATACAACAAATAGGATTGACCTTATAGAAAGAGAACTTAGAGAAGTCAAAGAAGAAATGAATGCTTCGCTTGCTGACCAGAACGACATCAACGAAGATACCCGTGCCCAACTGGATGCCATCAGTATGGCATTGGCAGAGCTGCAAGCCAAAGAGCCTGCGAAGAAGGAGCGGAAGCCAATCGGATTCATACTGCTTAAGAATGGCTGGCGATGGAGAAAGCAGGGCTGAAGCCCTCGAAGACCAGCAACCACATGAGGGGCTGTGCGGTGGATATCCGCTGTGCAGGACTGGAGCAGGCCATCAGGTATATGTGCATCCTGCTCGACATCGCCGACCAGAAGAAGCAGGAGTTTGACGAGCTGTTTTTAGAACGTAAAACCATGCGGAGCGAGGGAGGCACTCCTGCCGGCTATGTCTATTGGCTGCACTTCGCAGCCAGGCCTAATGATAACCGCCGTAAGGTCGGGTTTATCCTGCAATGAAAAGAAAATCCCCACCAAACCGGTGGGGATGACCTTCTTTGTAGATTGTAAATAAAACAGGTCAATATCAAGCGTTCTGGTAAAGATATCGCTTGATGGATTTCTTTGGAGTCTTTTCAAATTCTTCGTAGAAGATCTTAATCTTGCTGATTTGGCAATATCCAGGAAGTTTCTGGTTCAGCAATACTCGGTTTTCTTCCATGACCGTAGCCATCTTGCCGTTCTGGATGCCTTCTTTGTTAGCCAAGTCGAAGTCTGGATAAACCAATCCGACGAGCTTGTCGTCCTGCTGGATAACGATGCTCTCAGCTACGTATGGCATGCTGTTCAGCTGTCCTTCTATCTCTTCAGGATAGATGTTCTGACCGCCAGGTCCCAAAATCATGTTCTTAGATCGGCCACGGATAGTGAGGTTGCCCTCTGAATCCAACACGCCCAAGTCGCCTGTACGCAACCAGCCGTCATCGGTCATTACAGCCTTTGTAGCCTCCGGATTCTTATAGTAGCCCAACATCACGTTCATACCTTTTACCAAGATTTCACCCGGCACGTTCTGTGGGTCTGATGATTCAATCTTGATCTCCATACGCGGAGCAGCTTTTCCGCAAGAGTATGGCTTGAACTTCTCCCATCCCTCGTATGAGATGATTGGAGCACATTCAGTCATGCCATAGCCCACCATATAGCGGAAGTTGATGGACTTGAGGAAAGACTCCACCTCTTTGTTCAACGGAGCGCCTCCGATGATGACCTCGATGAAGTTGCCTCCGAAGCCTGCGGTCACCTGCTCGCAGATGCGTTTCTTCACAATATCGCTGAGGATAGGCAGGTTCAGCATCAGCTGTGCCCAGATATTCTTCTCCAGTTGCGGAAGCACTTTCTTCTTGATAATCTTCTCTACCACCAGTGGCACGGCAATGATGATGCGAGGCTTCACATCTGCGAAAGCCTGGGCGATGATCTTTGGAGACGGTACACGTGTGAGGAAATACACATGACATCCTACTACAAATTCATAAAGGAACTCGAACGCCATGCCAAAGGTGTGGGCCATCGGGAGGATACTTACGACTTTATCTCCAGGATATAGGTCAAGTACGCTTTGGGCAAAAGCCATATTCGACCACAAAGCACGATAAGGAATCATCACACCCTTGGATGAACTGGTGGTACCTGAAGTGTAGTTAATCATAGCTAACTCGTCAGGACTCTGCTCCTTATAGTACTGTACATGCTCAGGGCGGAAGTTCTTGGGGTACTTATGACCGAAAATCTCATTGAGGTGCTCGCGCGCATGCAGCAGTTTCTTGTTACGGGCTACCAGCACAGAGAAGTCGGTCATCAGCATGATGCCCTCTAAGTGTGGCATAGCCTGCTCATTGATCTCCTCCCAGACACGGTCACCCACATACAGCATACGTGCGTCAGAATGATTCACGATGTGATGGATGTTGTCTGCCTTGAATTCATGAAGTATAGGTACCGCAATGGCACCATAGGTGAGAATACCGAGAAAGGTAACTCCCCAATGGGATGAGTTGCGTCCGCAGATGGCAATCTTATCGCCTTTCTTAACGCCAGCTTCCTCTAAGAAAATATGAACTTTCTCAATCTTGCGAGCCACATCCTTATACTGTAGCGTCGCACCGTTATAATCGGTCAGGGCATCTAAGTCCCAGTTCTTCTTGATTGAGTTTTCTATTAATTGTAAAAAGCCTTGTTCCATGTTATAATTGCACAAATTCAGTAATTTTGTGCAAATATAGGCCTTTTATGTTAAACGGCAAAATATTTTGAGTATTTTTATACTCAACTTCGTTTATCAAGAAACTCTTGAAAGGCTTGTTTGTAGTTGTCGCCGATGGGAATATAGGTGTTTCCGAAAACAATGCGGTTGTGGTCGATGATTCTAATCTTTTCTTTTTGAACGATATAGGAACGGTGTACTCGTATAAACCGACTGGCTGGAAGCATTTCTTCTAAAGATTTCATGCTCATCAGCGACATGATGGGTTTCGCGGAATTTTCTTCATAAATCTTCACGTAATCCTTCAGTCCTTCAATATAGAGAATGTTTTTCAGTTCTATCTGGATGAGTTTATACTCACTCTTGACGAATATGCTCCGGATACTGTCTGAAGAGTCTGTATGTTCTTTCTGTCCTTGTTCCACGAGTTTGAACCAATCCTGCGCCTTGTTGGCTGCCTGCAGGAAATCGGGGTAGGAGATAGGTTTGAGCAGATAGTCGAGCGCATTCACGCGGTAACCGTCGATGGCATACTGGTTGAAGGCGGTGGTGAACACCACCCTGGTCTGTCGGGGAAGCATACGGGAATAGTCCAATCCGTTAAGCTCTGGCATCTGGATGTCGAGAAACAGCAGGTCAACGGGATGGTCATGCATTTCCTGCATAGCCTGTACCGCACTGCCATAGGCTCCCACCAGTTCCAGGAAGGGAGTCTTCTTCACATAACTTGCCATCAGTCCCAAAGCCAACGGCTCGTCATCTACCACCGCACAACGTAACTTTTCCATATTTCAATTCGTATAAATCTCAAGTGACGAGGAGTATTCCTTGCCATCATTACTCAGCCCGTAGTTCCATTTATATTTGCCCGGGTATGTCAGGTCAAGACGCTTGCGCACCTGCTCCAAGCCAATGCCGCTGCCACTCTTGTCGTAGCCCACCTTACGGTGGTTGCTGTTCTGGATGAGACAGCGTACACAGCCTTGCGTTTCACTGAAACGTATCCTGATATAGCTGGGTTCAGTCGGTGAGATGCCATGCTTGAAAGCGTTCTCCACCAGAGAGATGAAGATAAGAGGAGCTATCTGTGTCTGGCTCTGCAGGCTGAGGTCATATTCGGTTTCCACCTTGACATTGGAACTCAGACGGATGCGCATCAGTTCGATGTAACTTTGGATGAACTCCATTTCCTTGCTCAGGGTAGTGAACTGCTCGCGGTTATCATACAGCACGTGGCGCAACAGCTTGCTGAGTTCCTGCACAGACTCTTGCGCCTTGTCTGTATCAAAGGCGATGAGCGCATAGATATTGTTCAGTGTGTTCAGCAGGAAATGAGGATTCAACTGGCTGCGCAGATTCTGCAGTTCGGCTTCTGCCAATGCTTTCTCTGCCTCTTTACGTGAGGTTTCTGACCTGCGCCATTCTTCATTGAGCTTAATCAGGGTAGCGATGATCGCAATGATGAAAAGAGGGAATGAATCCCTTATCACCTCCACCCAGATAGGGGGACGGAATTCGGGGTTGAACTGCTCTCTATATCTTACGGCTTCTTCCGGGAAACGGTCCAAGAAGTAGCTGAACATGTGCTCACCCCAGAAGTGGAAACCTAACGAGAAAGACAGAATAATGACAATGTTAAGCAGAAAAAACCACTGAATGCGTTGCTTGAGGATATACTGTGGTACTAACCAAAGATAGTTTATGTAGAATACCAAAATCCAGACACCCATCCAGAAACTGCCGAAAAGCAGATAACTGCTGATTTGGAGATTGCTACCGCCACGTAACAACATGAGGTAGGGGAATGCTAACATGATTCCCCATACCACGATGTGTGCGAGCAGTTTTCTATTTGGCATCTTAATCTCTGTCATAATGCTGCGAAGTTACGAAATATTATTCGTATCTCAAAGCCTCGATAGGGTCAAGATTAGCGGCTTTCTTTGCCGGATACCAGCCGAAGAACATGCCGATGAGTACGCAGACACTAAACGCCAGTACCACAGAGCTGGTGGAGATAGATACTGCTACCTGGTCAGACAACATGCCGACCAATGCGCCTAATCCATATCCCAACATAATACCTATGATACCGCCTGTGAGGCAAATAAGCACTGCTTCAATTAAGAACTGGCTCAGGATGTCTATGCCTCGTGCACCGACTGACATTCGCAGACCGATCTCCTTGGTGCGCTCGGTAACAGACACGTACATGATGTTCATGATACCGATGCCGCCTACTACCAATGAGATACCCGCTATAGCTGCTAACAGAAGCGTCAACATGCCGGTTACGGTATTCATGGTTTCCATGATTTCCTGCATGGAGTTTAGGGTGAAGTTATTCTCGTCGCCATCCTTCAGGCGGTGGTTGCGTCGCAGTACAGTCTCTATCTCTTCCATGGCAGCGTCAGTGTCTGCCTCTGTCAATGCACTGGCTTGAATGCCTTGCAGGTGAGACTGTGAAAGCATACGTTTCATCACGGTAGTGAACGGTGCCAGCACGATTTCATCCTGGTCCATACCCATAGAGTTGGTACCCTTGCTTTCCAGAACGCCAATCACACGGAAAGGAATCTGGTTCACACGGATCGTCTTGCCTATCGGGTCTTCATAGGGGAAGAGGTTATCGACAATGGTCTTGCCTAACACCACAACCTTGGCCGCTGTCTTCACATCCTGTTCCGAGAACATGTCTCCTTCTGCCATTTCCAGCTGGCGTATTTTCAGGTAATCCTCACCACAGCCGGTCAATGATGCCGGATAGTTGTTGTTGCCAGCTACCAGTTGCCCTGAGCTGGATACGCTCGGACTGACATAGCTCACATGATCGCATTCGTTGCGGATCGCTTCATAGTCCTCCATCTTCAAGGTCTGCATAGAGCTGGCGTCCATACGTTGTCCGGCTCTGCGCTCTCCTCCAGGGTTAATCATGATCATGTTGGAACCCATTGAAGATATCTCGCTCGTAATCTGCTCCTGAGTGCCTTGACCAAATCCCAGCATCGCGATCACTGATGCGATACCGATAATGATACCCAGCATGGTGAGTAATGAACGGGTCTTGTTGTTGGCGATGGCTTTCAGGGCTATCTTGAAAAGATTCACATAGTTCATATCGCTTCTTTTTTATTGTTCGTCAGGTATTGGTATTGTAGCCAATGTCTCGGCAGCACTTAAAATGTTGTTGTTTATCACATCCTCTTTAATTAAACCGTCACGCAGGGTGATCGTGCGACTGCTATATTGAGCAATCTCAGGGTTGTGCGTCACGAAGATAATGGTACGTCCTTCGGCGTGCAGCTTCTGGAAAAGCACTAAAATCTCGAATGAGGTCCGTGTGTCCAAGTTACCTGTCGCCTCATCTGCCAGAATTACGGCAGGGTTGTTAACCAAAGCCCGTGCGATGGCCACACGTTGCATCTGTCCGCCTGACATCTGGTTGGACTTGTGTTCCAGACGGTCGCCCAAGCCCACCGCCTTCAATGCCTCGATAGCTCTGCGGCGGCGTTCAGAGGCTGACACCTCAGAGTTGTACATTAGCGGCAGCTCAACGTTTTCCACAGCCGTGGTCTTAGCCAGCAGATTATAGTTCTGGAATACAAACCCTATCTTGCGGTTGCGCAGGATAGCGCGCTGGTTTCTGGACATGGTCCTCACGGGTACTCCGTCGAGGATATATTCACCGCTGGTAGGAGTGTCGAGGCAACCCAGTGTGTTCAGTAAGGTTGACTTTCCGGAACCTGAAGTACCCATGATGGTAACAAACTCACCCTCGTTGATGGTGAAGCTGACGCCTCTCAAAGCCCTCACCACCTCATCGCCCACGATGAATTTGCGCTTTACATTCTGAAGTTCTATAACTGGTTTACTCATAACAAATTCTTTTACTGTTTTTGTTCAGTGTTTTGCTTCGCATCAATTTTTTTAATGAACAATGAATAATTAATAATGAATAATTTCAATGCTCAATGTTCAATGTTCAATGCTCAATGTTCAATGTTCAATGTTAGAACGGACCTCCAGGGCCTGGGCCTCCACCACGAGGACCGAAGCCATTCTGAGCCTGAACAGTATTAACCTCTACAACTACTTCGGTGCCTTCATCGATACCACTCACTTCTGTCATCTGGTTTCCACTGAGACCGGCATCCACTGCATGAGCTGTAAACACATTGCCTTGCAGCGTCCAGACTTTCTGAGGAGCATCAATGTTGTTCACTATATAGCCTTTGGCATTGGTCGGGTTAGGGGTGAACCGCAGTGCACGGCTCGGCACTACCACCACATTCTTCTTCTCCTGCTTGTATATCGTTACATTGGCAGTCAGTCTTGGCTTCAGCTTCAAGTCGTCGTTGGGAGCGTTAATCACTACCTCGTAGGTAACGACAGAACTGGAGGTGGTAGAACTGCTTTTCTCACCAAGTCTTACCTGTACTACCGTTCCTTCGAACACATCCTCAGGATAAGCGTCCACGGTGAAGGTGGCGCGTAAGCCTTCCACGATACCGCCTATGTCGGCTTCATCCACATCAGCCACTACCCTCATCTGAGTCAGGTCGGCAGCTATGTTAAACAAGGTAGGGGTGTTGAAACCAGCTGCTACTGTCTGTCCTTCTTCTACAGCCTTGTTGATAACCACACCGTCGATAGGTGAGTAGATGGTGGCATAAGACAGGTTGCGCTGAGCCTTCGCCAGATTTGCCTTGCTCTGCTCGTACTGTGCCTTTGCGCTCAGGTAACTGTATTCGCTTTGTTCAAACTCCGTATCGCTGATGAGCTGTTTCTCATGCAATGCCTTGTTGCGGTTATAGGTTTTCTCCTGGTATTCATAATTGGCTTTCTGACCGTTGTAATTGGCTTGAGATGAGTTCAGGTCGCTCATCAAGGTAACCTTATCCATCTCTGCTATCAGCTGGCCTTTCTCAACCTCTGAGTTGTAATCTACATAAATCTTGTCGATGATACCGCTCACCTGAGTACCGACTTCCACTTCTGTCACAGGCTCAATCTTGCCTGTAGCCGTGATAGTGGCAGAGACGTCACCACGGGTCACTTTAGCCTTTACGAAATTCACCTTTAGGTCGGATGAACCTCCGCTTAATAAAGAGTAGCCAATCCCACATGCAAGGATTACTGCTACAACTATCCAAATAATCGTCTTCTTTTTCATATTCTTAGCTTTTTTATTATTATCAATGTTCTGTTTCCCTTAATTGTCAATCAACCAATCACAATGCTCTCGCCGCCATAGAACCTCAGCAGCTGCTGGTTCATGATGGCCATGTATTTAGCCTGAAGCAGTGAGTTCTGAGCGTTCAGCAGGGTGGTCTGTTCTCTCAGCAGCTCTACGGTATTCTTCATACCCAGGTTAAACTGTTCCTGCACCAGGTCGAAGCTGGTCTGCGCACTGCTCAGCTGGGCCTTGGCAGCTATATATTGCTGTTGTGCTGTGTTGGCATCGAGCCACAAGCCTTCGATATTGCTGTACAGGGTCTTCTGCTGGCTCTGCAAGCTCAGTTCGGAATTTTGCTTCTGAATGCGGGCTTTCTGAATCTGGCTTTTGGTCTGACCTTTGTCAAAGATAGGAATGCTGACGCTGACACTGACGGAATTGTTCCAGTTGTCACTCAACTGTGTGCCGAAGTTGCCGCCGTTTTTCATGTTGCTACTGCTGATGTTGCCGCTCATACTTACGGTTGGCAGGTATCCGGCCTTTGCCACCTTGATATTCAGGTCGGCAGCCTCCACATCCAGTTTGCTTGATTGGATTTCAGGACGCATAGCCAACGCTGCATTATAAATGTCAGCTTTACTGGGCAGGGGAATCAGAACGTCGTCATCATTCAGCTGTGGCAGGAAAAGATTCATCTCTTCTTCACCCTCAATCTCCAGGAGCTGCTTGAGCTGAAGCTTGTAACTCTGGAGCTGAGCCTGTGAGTTCACCAGCTGATACTTGTCCTGGCTTACCTGTGACTCTAACTGTGCATAGTCGGCTTTAGAAGAACTGCCTGCCTCAAACAGCTGCTTGCCTCGCAAGGCATTCGCTTCACTGACTGACAGGTTAGCTTCATTCACTTTGATAGACTCGGCAGCGTATAGAATCTGGATGTAGATTTGAGTGATCTGCTGAATGATGTTGTTCTCGCTCTGAGCCACATCCAGGTCTGCTGCTTCGCTGTTCAGCTTCTGCTGCTTCAGCGTGTTTATTCTTTTCCCATTGAAAACTGTCCAGTTGGCGTTCAATCCATAGCTGCCGTTGTATGATGTCTTACTGTTGGAGGTCTTTACCTCAGATCCCATAACCATCATACTGGTTTGTGCGTTGGGGCGGTAGCTCAAGTTCTGGCTTACACTACCCGATACGCTGGGAAGGAAGTCATTCTTGGCATTTCTCACATCAATTTCGGCACTCACAGCCTGCAGTCTGTTCTGCTGGATCGTGATGTTCTGCTGTAACGCGTAGTCGATACAGTCTTGCAACGTCCACTGGTCGGGCTGGGGAGTAGCCACCCTTGTCGTGTCAGTTGACCATGCCTCCTGACGGGGAGCAATCCCGTTCTGTGCGAATAGGCTGGCAGTGCAGCCCATGCAGAGAATTGTCAATCCTAATAATCTTTTCATATTCATATCTTATAAATTTTGTTTTCTATTTCCTGATGCAAAAGTAGATGGTTTGTGTATTTTGTACAACAAAAATCGACAAACGCCTATTTTTTATCGACAAAACCGCTGAAATATCAAAAAATGTCCTTATCTTAGTGGGGTCATTACACCTTATATTTATATGCGTATGAAAAACATCGTCACTAAAATATGGCGGTTCTATGTGGATGGTTTTAAGAGCATGACCATCGGCAAGACGCTTTGGCTGTTGATTTTCATCAAGCTCTTCATCATGTTCTGCATCCTGCGGGTGTTTTTCTTCCCCAATTTCCTGAATTCCGTGACAGATGATGACTCGCAGAAGGATGACTATGTGAGCTCGCAGATTATAGGAAGGTCTGTTGATGAACATTCAGAATAACCAAAACAATTAGTCGTTATGAAGATACGGTTGTTTATATTAATCATGCTGTCTGCCTTTACATTCACAAAGGCTCAGGTGTCTGTTGACATCTCTCTGCTGAAGGCAGAAGTGGAAGCTAATCTTACCGGAAACATTTTGCCATTCTGGATAGAACATACCATCGATCTGGCTGGCGGATTCTACGGGACAGTGCGCAACGATGGTTCAGCAGTAGCTGATGCCGACAAAGGATCTATCCTGAATGCACGCATCTTATGGACTTTCTCGAAGGCATACGGGCTTTATGGTTATGAGAGCTATCGCCTTGCTGCGGACAGGGCTGCTGATTATGTCATCAACCATTTCATCGATGCTAAGTATGGAGGCGTATTTTGGCTACTGGATAATGAGGGAGGAATGAAAGATGGAACGAAGCAGACTTATGCCACTGCTTTTACAATTTATGGCTTAGCTGAGCACTTCAGGGTGACGGGGCAGCAGAAAAGCTTGGAAACGGCCTTGGCTCTATACCGCACTTTGGAGACAAAGGTACATGATAAACAGAAACAAGGTTATATCGAAACTTTTGAACGTGACTATACCCGTACCCAAGCCAAGGGCGTTGACGGGATGGCGGGAGCTACGAAGACGATGAACACGCACATTCATCTGCTGGAAGCATATACCACCTTGTATCAGGTATGGCCTGAAGAAGGACTTAAGGAGAACCTGAAGGAACTGTTGGGCATCTTGGGCAGCAGACTTTATGATGCCCAGAGGGGACACCTTATATTATATGCAGATGACGACTGGCATTCATTGGAGGAAGTGGATTCTTTCGGACATGACATTGAAACCTCCTGGCTTATGAGTGAGGCTGCCGCTGCAGTTGGAGAGGAAGCCTTGAAGAAAAAGGTGGATGCACAGGCTGTAAGGATGGTGGATGTGGCAATAGCAGAAGGCCTTCATCCTGATGGGGTGATGCTGTATGAACGTAATGAAAAGGGGTATCGTAAGAACTTGTCGTGGTGGCCACAGTGCGAAACCATAATAGGCTGTGTGAACGCCTGGCAGATAACTGGAGATGCGAAATACCTGCGCATCGCCAGACGCAACTGGGATTATGTGAAGACACATTTTGTGGATAATGTTCATGGAGGATGGTACAAGGGACTGACAGAAGAGGGAAAGCCTACTGATGAACCGAAGGTGAGTATGTGGAACTGCCCTTATCATAACAGCCGTATGGCTTACGAACTGATTGCACGTCTCGAACCAGTCAGGGTACATACGGAGGTCATGGCGTGGAGCAATATCACGGGTGTTCGCCTGGCTGGAGAACTGATAGACTTTGAATCTACTTTACGCATAGGTGTAATAGGGGACAATATGGAAGTGACCGGCAGGGAGAAGCAGCAGAAAATTAAATACAACCGTGAGAAGAACAAGCAGATTACCATCACGCCAATGCATGGGGCTGAGATTACACAGGCCGTTACCGATGTGGACCAGTCAACTGTGAACCTCTCTTGGAAGGTTAATGCATTAGAATCACTGAAAGAGGGGGTGTATTTCTGTATGGCGTTCTCACCGAAATATTACGCTGATGCACAGATTAAGACATCGGGAAATAAAGTGAGCATTACCGCTCCTGAAAGACATATCACCTTGCAGTTCAGCAGGTCAGTACGCACCGTTGTCAGAAATGAAGGTGATGACAAAGTGTTGTACGTAACCCTCATGCCTTCGTTGAAGAAAGGGACGCAGACATCTTTGTCGGCAGTCATGAATGTAGATGGCGTGCGTCATCATGAAACCGTGCACCTGGTTATGGATAGAAAACAACCTGGCAGGCAGTTCATCGGCTTTGGAGGTAATTTCCGCATCCAGAATGTACAGAAAGATCCAGAGGTGATTGATTATTGCCTGCAGAATATGAGAGTGGCTTTCGGTCGTGTTGAGATGCCTTGGGCGCAATGGGACCAGCAGGGTGCTGAGGGGGAGCATATCCGTCGTAGTGCTGAGATGGCAAAGAAACTTAAACAAATTGGCATGCCTGTCATCGTGAGTTGCTGGTTTCCACCAGCTTGGGCAGGAAACCAGACAACCCGTTCTGACGGTACAGCCAGGGCTTATTCACTTAAAACCACTGAAAAGGAACGGATATACACATCGTTGGCCAGCTATCTGGAGTTTTTAAAGAGAGATTATGGGGTGGAGGCTGATTACTTCTCATTTAATGAATCAGACCTGGGTATCGATGTGGTGTTTACACCAGAGGAACATTGTACTTTTATCAAGGAGTTCGGAGCATTTCTGGCAGGAAAAGGGCTAAAGACGCTGATGCTGTTGGGGGATAATTCTGATGCAACCACTTACGACTTTATCCTGCCAGCCTTGCATGATCCGATAGCTCGTAATTATATTGGCGCAGTCTCTTTCCATTCCTGGAGAGGATGTGATGACGATACCTTGCGTAAGTGGGCGGCTGCATCTAAGGAGATTAACGTGCCGCTGATAGTGGGAGAGGGCAGCACAGACGCTGCGGCTCATCAGTATCCTGCCATCTTTAATGAGACGACCTTCGCACTTTATGAAATCAATCTGTATGTGCGCATCTGTGCCATCAGCCAACCGTGGAGCATCCTGCAATGGCAGCTCACTTCCGACTATTCTATTCTTTGGGGAGATGGTATCTATGGCTCTGATGGGCCTCTGCGTCCTACGCAACGTTTCTTCAACTTGCGCCAGCTGGCTATGACACCCGCCGATTCCTTTGCCGTGCCGGTGACCTGTGATAAAGACCAGGTGAATGTGGCGGCGTTCAGCAAGAAAGCTACTGGTGAATGTGCCCTGCAGATTGTGAATAACGGTGCTTCCTGCCAAGCGGAAATAACGGGTCTGCCTGCTGAAGCTGGTCAGGCATGGGTTTATGTTACTAATGACCGTCAGCATGGTGATGCACAATGCCTGAAAGTGAAGGATGGTAAAGCATGGATGGATATGCCAGCTGACAGTTTTGTGACCGTAATTGTGAAATAAAATAGAATTAACCTTAAACAACTAATCTTATGATTGAAAACATTGATTCTTCGTTGATTGATTGGTCGAGGGCGCAATTCGCGCTGACGGCTATCTATCACTGGGTGTTCGTTCCGCTCACGCTGGGTCTTGCCGTAGTGATGGGCGTTATGGAAACCCTCTACTACCGTTCTGGCGATGAGTTCTGGCAACACACCGCCAAGTTCTGGATGAAACTGTTTGGCATCAACTTTGCCGTTGGTGTGGCTACGGGTTTGATCCTGGAATTCGAGTTCGGTACGAACTGGAGTAACTACAGTTGGTTCGTAGGTGACATCTTCGGTGCTCCGCTTGCCATAGAGGGCATTGTGGCTTTCTTTATGGAGAGTACTTTCGTGGCAGTGATGTTCTTTGGCTGGGAGAAGGTGAGCAAGGGTTTCCACCTTGCATCTACCTGGCTAACCGGTCTGGGCGCTACCATCTCTGCCTGGTGGATTCTGGTGGCTAACTCTTGGATGCAGCATCCTGTGGGTATGGAGTTCAATCCCGATACAGCCCGCAATGAGATGATTAGTTTCGCAGAGGTGGCATTCTCGCCGTTTGCTGTCAGCAAGTTCTTCCATACCGTTCTCTCTGGCTGGGTATTGGGAGCTATCTTTGTAGTGGGCGTCAGTTGCTGGTATCTGCTCAAGGGACGAGAAAAGAAGTTCGCGTTGCAGAGTATCAAGGTGGCAGCCATCGTAGGCCTGTTCTCTTCTGTCATGGTGGCTGTAACCGGTGACGAGTCTGGTCATCAGGTGGCACAGCACCAGCCTATGAAGCTGGCGGCTATGGAGGGCCTTTATCAGGGTGAGAGTGGGGCAGGACTGACCGCCATCGCCTTGCTGAATCCTGCCAAGAAAACACCGCAGGATGGTGTGGATCCTTATCTTTTTGAAATCAAGATCCCTTATATGTTATCTATCCTCGCTGACCGTGACATGAATTCTTTCGTGCCTGGCATCAATGATTTACTCAATGGTGGTTATGAACTGAAGGACGGTACGATAGCTTTGTCTGTAGAGGAAAAGATAACGAGGGGCAAGAAGGCTATTGCAGCTTTTGCCGCTTATCGCAAGGCTCAGGCAGATGGAAACGACGCTGAGGCAAAAGTGCAGGCCGGCATCATGCGGGAGCACATGCCGTATTTCGGATATGGGCATATCCGTAATGTGAATGATGTGGTTCCCAATGTGCCGCTTACATTCTATATGTTCCGTATCATGGTGATGCTGGGTGGCTATTTTATCGTTTTCTTCATGCTGGTTATCTACTTGGTTTATAAGAAAGATCTGACAAAGATGAAGTGGATGCACTGGATTGCCATCCTTACCATACCGTTGGGTTATCTGGCAGGCCAGGCTGGCTGGGCAGTCGCTGAGGTAGGTCGTCAACCATGGGTGATTCAGGATATGATGCCAACCAATGTGGCCATCTCTAACGTATCCACTGGTAGCGTCCAGCTCACATTCTTCATTTTCCTCTTCTTATTCACCATTATGCTCATCGCTGAGATTGGCATTATGTTGAAAGCCATTAAGAAGGGACCGTTAGTTAATGAATAATGGAGAATGGAGAATGAAGAATGAAGAATGAATAATGGAGAATGAATAATGAGCGAAGTTAATAAATAATAAACAATGAGTTACGAATTTTTACAACAATATTGGTGGTTCGTTGTGTCATTGCTCGGCGGACTGCTCGTCTTCCTGCTCTTCGTGCAAGGAGGCAACTCGCTGCTTCTCAATCTCCCGGAGAATGAGACACAGCGACAGATGATGATTAATTCCACGGGACGTAAGTGGGAGTTTACTTTCACTACGCTCGTCACTTTTGGTGGCGCGTTCTTTGCGTCCTTCCCTCTGTTCTATAGTACCAGCTTCGGCGGTGCCTATTGGGTATGGATGTTGCTGCTCTTTACTTTCGTGGTGCAGGCTGTCAGTTATGAGTTCCAGTCGAAATTAGGCAATCTGCTTGGCAAGAATACCTATCGCTGGTGCCTGATAGTGAATGGTGTGCTGGCTCCTATACTTTTAGGTGCAGCTGTCTCTACATTCTTCACAGGATCTAATTTCTTTGTGGATAAGGGGAATATCACAGATACAGTAGCACCTGTAATCAGTTATTGGGGTAACGCTTCCGGCGGTCTTGACGCTTGTCTGAATATCTTCAACGTGATTTTAGGTCTGGCAGTGCTGTTCTTGGCTCGTATCTTAGGTGAACTTTACTTTATCAACAACATTGATGATATTGACTTACACCGCCGTGCCCGCAAGAGCTTGGGTTTTGACACCATCTTCTTCCTGGCTTTCTTCCTCACTTGGCTGGTACATCTCCTGATTATGGATGGCTTTGCCGTGAAGCCAGAGACTGGCGTAATATATATGGAGACTTTCAAGTATCTGCACAACGTGATGGCTTTGCCACTGGTAACCATTGTGCTGCTGGCAGGTGTAGTACTGGTGCTTTGTGGTATCTTCATGACGTTGGTGAAGCCAAGTTTCAGGAAAGGTATCTGGCTGACAGGCACCGGTACGGTGCTTACCGTTACCGCCCTGTTGCTCCTGGCTGGCTATAACAATACCGCTTATTACCCCAGTGTGGCAGATCTGCAAAGTTCTTTGACGCTGTCTAACAGCAGTAGCAGTGAGTTTACCCTCACCACCATGTTCTATGTGTCCCTGTTAGTGCCATTCGTGCTGGCTTATATCTTCTACGCTTGGCGTAAGATTGACAGCAAGCCTATTGATGCAGAGGAACTGGCACATGACGAGCATGCTTATTAAAATCATTTGAATAAACTTGAAGGCTCTCCGATAGGGGAGCCTTTTTTATATCAATTTTCATTTACCTGGATGTCATTCTCTGATAGCTTCTTGCTGGTAATCCCGAAGTACTTGAAGGGGTAGCCATGTTCCTGGCAATACTCAATAGCCGGCTCATATCCTTGCGAAGCTGCTTTCTGTATCCATTGCAGTCCGAGGCGTTCATCAACAGGCACACCATTTCCCGTCATTCGGAACCAGCCTGTGGCAAACTGTGCCATGGCATCTCCGGAATTAGCGGCAAGTTCATACCAGAAAGCACACTCTTCAAGGTTTCGCTCTACGCCATCACCGTTCCAATAGGCAGCACCAACATTCTTCTGCGACTGTACATGACCTTGGAAAGCTGCTTCATGGTACCATTGGAAAGCTGCTGTATGGTCAGTCTCCACTCCATCGCCTAAGTAAAGAGCATTAGCCACATTGACCTGTGACTGCATATCTCCTTGCTCTGCCGCACGAAGATACCATTTGAAAGCCTCTTGGTGATCTGCTTCTACGCCATCTCCATGGTAATAACACTCAGCCGTGTTAAAACAGCCATAGACATCGTTATGCATAGCTGCCTGATGATACCACTCAAAAGCCAGCTCGTGATTCTCGGGCACACCAGTACCTCGACGGTAACAAACTCCCAGGTTGTTCATGGCCTTAGGATCGCCTTCCAGAGCCTTTTTCCGATATCCTAAAGCAGTATCGCGGTCTTTGTTCATTGTCCCTTGCGGAATTTCTTAGGAGAAACACCTAACTGTGTCTTGACGAACTTGCCGAAGAAAGAGAGGCTGGGGAATGACATCTCGTTGGCAATCTCCTTGATTGACTTGTCGGTATATTTCAACTGGCGTACTATGGCATGAGTTGTGGTCTCATGGATGAGGTCGAGTGCTGTTCTTCCACATACCTGTTTTACTACAGAAGAGAGATATTTGGGGGTGACGTACAGCATTTCAGCGTAATCAGTAACGGAACGTACCTTCCCTTCGTTCTCTGCAAGCAGTTCCACAAAACGGCGGAACAGCACTTCACTCTGCGTGATGCTGTTCTTTTCTTCAAACTCAATCTTTTCCACCCGGTCGGTGATGGCCAGCAACTCGAAAATCACGCTGTGGAGCAGAGATGTCATAATGGCCTGGTGAAAAGGCGATTTCTCTTGGTGCATCTTGAGGTTAGCTATCTCATAATAGTGCATCAGCAGGGCCACGTCATTTTCCTCGATTTCGATAATAGGATTGTTGATAAGGAAGTAGAAGTTCTTCCAGATATTCTTCGTCATGAAGATGGAACTGTTGAACGACCGGGTAGAGATGCCGATAATCTTTACCTTGAAATCTGACGTCAACGGACTGTAATGGGAATAGATGGAACGAGGCATACCCATCAGCAACTGCCTGCGTTTGAGTCGATATACTTGGTTGTTCATCGTCACCTGTCCTTCGCCACTTATTCCGAATATCACAACGATGGATTCCACTTCAATCGCATTGTCTTGGATGGATGGAAGCTTGTTTACATCCTCGATGAGAAACAGGTCACCGTCAATATAATCTACGAAATCCTCATTCTTCAAGTATTCTATGCTGATCTTTTTCATTTGAGCAGTCCTTTGATAAAACTTTCCATTTCTTGTTTGTGTCTGCACACGCTTTCATATAAGGCCAGCTGGTTCTTCGTGCGTACCAGGTTGTGGCTCTCATAAGCTGTCTTATAGTAGGTGTCGCCGTTGAGATAGTCTGTGAGGAACCTCACAGACTGCATGAACGGGAACAATGATGCACCGAATGGCAGCTTTGATATCTCAAAATCGGTGAGGAAGACCTTTGCTTCGCGAAGGTACCCTTTGGTAAATGCCTTGAACACCTCCATGTTAAAGCCCACCTTCGTCTCGTCAGGATCATCTTCGGAGGTGAAATTGGCTGCTGTACGCAAGAAATCACCGTAGTCTGAAAAGATGTAGCTTGGCATCACCGTATCAAGGTCGATGACGCAAAGCACCTTGCCGTCTTCATCAAAAAGCACGTTGTTTACTTTAGGGTCACAATGACAGATACGGGTAGGCAACAAGCCATTGCGAAGCCATTCATTTGCGGCTGCAAGCGAGGGACCCGTCTCGACAACATATTGGCAGAGATCCTTTACCTGTTCCCGTCTGCCTGCCTTGTTCTCACGCATCGCATCATCCAGCTGTTTCAAGCGGAACTCTAAGTCGTGGAAATGAGGAATAGGCTCACCCAAGGGATAGGGAATATCTGCCAACATGGATTCAAAACGCCCGAATGCCTCGCCCGCTGATTCCGCGGTCTGTGCATTCACGACATCCAGCGTCTGGGTACGGGGGATAAATACAGTTATGCGCCAGTATGACTCTCCGTCAAAGTAGTATGTCTTGCCCTCACGAGTAGGAATGAGTGTCAGTACTTTGCAGTCGATGTCGTTCGCTCCCTGTTCCGTCAGCTTCAGGCGGATGTGGTGAGTTACCTTCTCTATATTGTCTTGCAGCAGTTCAACGTCTTGAAAAACATGATGGTTTATCCGCTGAAGGACATAGTCGGGAGAATCCGGCTCAATGATGTTCACTAAGAAAGTATCATTGATCAGACCGTTTCCCAATGGTATGATACTGCGTACTTTATGAGAGATACAAAACTCTGATACGATATGAAGTAAGTCTTTCATTGTGCAAATGCGTATTTAAAGCCCTTAACCTTATCTTGTCCTCCTCGTGTGAAATCAGGTATCTCTACAGGCACACAACCGTTGTCCATGGAAATAGCTGACAGCTCGCTTACACAGCACCATTCCGCCAAATCATACACATCCATGTCGAGAGGCAGACCGTTGCGTAGGCAATATACTAAGCGGTAGTCCATGATGAAGTCCATGCCACCATGTCCGCCCACCTCTTTGGCTGTTTCCTCAAGGTCTTGGGTGAGAATCGGACTACGGTATGCCTCTGCCAGGCGGTCTTTGTCTTCACCACTGAGCACAACCTCATAACGCTCATCGAACTTCTCTGGCAATAGCTTGCGGTCAACCTTTCCGGGCAATACACAATATTGCTGAACGGGATATTTGCCGGCATAGCCCTCGGTACCCACCACCTGGTACATGCGGCTATAAGGGCGTGGCGTCATTACACCGTGCTCCAAAAGGATGGTGGCCCCGTTCTTCGTCTTTATCATCGTAGTCGTTTGGTCTCCGTTCTTGAAATCTGTAACAGTCTCTCCTGTGGTCTTCTTGATGTGGGCAGGCCCGTTCACAGCCTTGGTATCCATTGCTACAAGCGTCTGCAGCTGGTCACCGCGGTGAATGTTCAGCACCTGGCAGATAGGGCCGAAGCCATGGGTAGGGTAAACGTCACCGCGATGCGTGCGGTTGAAATCCATACGCCAGTTGTTCCAGTATTCCTCCCAGTAAGGGTCCAGGTTGTGCAGGTAAGCTCCCTCCACGTGCAGCACCTCTCCGAACACGCCTTGCTGAGCCATGTTCAGTGTGGTAAGCTCGAAGAAATCATAGCAGCAGTTCTCCAGCTGGATGCAGTGCCTGCGGGTTCGTTCGGAAGTGTCAATCAGCTTCCAGATGTCTTCCAAAGAAGTAGCTGAAGGAACCTCAATCGCTGCATGTTTGCCATGTTCCATCGCATAAAGAGCTACCGGTACATGGTGTATCCAGTCTGTGGCGATATAAACCAGGTCGATATCATCACGCTCACAAAGCTGTTTAAAAACCTCGGTGTCTCCGCTGTAGGCTGCAGCCTCCGGCAGTCCTGCCTTGCGCAGTATTTCCTGTGATTTCTCCACATTTTCAGGCAATACATCGCACAAAGCCACAACCTGGGTGCCAGGAATGTGGGTAAACCTCTCAACAGCATCAGGGCCACGCATACCCAGCCCAACGAAACCTACGCGTACGGTCTCTAACTTGGGAGCAGTGAGCTGCAATACATCCTGCTGTCCTGCCGGACGAGGAGGAACAACTGTCTTGATGGGTTCAAAAACGGGACTCTTCTGTTCTGTAGAAGATGTACAGCCTGCCATGAGAAAACCTGCCAGGAATAATCCTAAAATGTGACGAAACATAGTCATCGAATCTTAAATTTAGTTTATAAACAGCCAAAGGTAACGAAAATATTTAAAAAACGCTACTTCTTTCCAACTAATTCTGTAACTTTGCCTAAATTTTTAGAATATGTTGAAGAAAATAATCATAGCTTTATGGGTTTTGCTGGTGGTAGGACTGGCATCACTCGTGCTGGTCTTTACCGGCATTGCCAAAGGATGGATAGGTTATATGCCTCCTGTAGAAGATCTGGAAAATCCTAATTATAAGTTCGCTACTGAAGTCATCTCCGCTGACGGTGAGGTATTAGGCACTTACTCATACAGTAAGGAGAACCGCGTGTATGTGGGTTATAACGAACTGCCAAAGAACCTGGTGAACGCACTTATCGCTACGGAAGACGTGCGTTTCAACAATCATTCGGGCATTGACTTCATAGGTCTGGTACGTGCCATTATCAAACGAGGAATCCTCATGCAGCGAAACGCCGGTGGCGGTAGTACCTTGACACAGCAGCTTTCAAAGCAGCTTTATTCTCCGAGCGCAGGTAATGTGATGGAACGTGCTATGCAGAAACCCATCGAATGGGTGATAGCTGTGAATCTGGAACGATATTATACCAAGGAGGAGATTATAACGATGTATTTCAATAAGTTTGATTTCCTCAATAACGCCGTGGGTATCAAGACAGCGGCACATACCTATTTTAATTGCAACCCCTCTGAGCTGAAGACTGAGGAGGCAGCCACGCTTGTGGGTATGTGTAAGAACCCTTCACTGTATAATCCCGTAAGATTTAACGAACGGTCTCGTGAACGAAGGAATGTGGTGTTAGGACAGATGAAGAAAGCGGGTTTCATCACTGAACAAGAGTTTGATTCCTTGAAGGCATTGCCTTTGGAACTGCATTACAACCGTGTGGACCATAAGGAAGGTATCGCGACCTATTTCCGTGAATATCTGCGTGGCGTGATGACTGCCAAGAAGCCTGACAAAGCAAACTACCGGGGTTGGCAACAGCAACAGTGGTACGAGGACTCATTGGATTGGGAAACGAATCCGTTGTATGGCTGGTGTGAGAAGAACATCAAGAAAGACGGCAACAGATATAACCTTTATACGGATGGTCTGAAAATATATACAACCATTGACAGCCGTATGCAGCGTTATGCCGAGAATGCAGTGGAAGGTCATCTGAAGGATCTGCAGCAGCAGTTCTTTAAGGAGAAAGCAAAGTCAAAGACTGCGCCTTTTACACGAAACCTTACAGCCGAACAAGTGAAAGATATCATGGATAGGGCTGTGCAGCAAAGCGACCGCTATCGTAACATGAAGAAGGCTGGCGCTACTGATGCAGAAATCAACAAGGCTTTCAACACACCGATGGAAATGTCTGTATGGAGTTGGAATGGTGAAAAGGATACCGTGATGACACCGCTTGATTCCCTGCGTTACTACAAGTATTTCCTCAGGGCAGGATTCATGTCTATGGATCCACGCACAGGTCATGTGAAGGCATACGTAGGAGGACCTAACTACAATTATTTCCAGTATGATATGGCCATGAAGGGACGCCGTCAGGTAGGCTCTACCGTGAAACCTTATGTTTATACCTTGGCCATGGAGAACGGTTTCTCGCCTTGTGATTTGGTAAGACACGTGTCATATACATTATTAGACGAAAACAACCGTCCTTGGACACCCCGTAACGCCAGTAACAAGCTGATTGGTGAAAACGTGACCATCAAGTGGGGGCTGGCTAATTCCGACAACTGGATTACAGCCTATCTGATGGGCAAACTCAGCCCTTACAGTCTGAAACGGTTGATACATAGCTTTGGCGTGCGGAACCAAGAAATAGATCCGGTGGTTTCTCTCTGCCTCGGTCCTTGCGAGATCTCTGTAGGAGAGATGGTAAGCGCTTATACGGCTTTCCCGAACAGGGGCATCCGTGTAGCTCCAGTTTTCGTGTCCCGGATAGAGGACAACGAGGGTAATATCCTGGCTACTTTCACACCCGAAATGCAGGAAGTAATCAGTGCTTCGAGCGCTTATAAGATGCTGGTGATGCTGAGGGCTGTGATTAACGAAGGTACAGGTGGACGTGTCCGTCGTCTGGGCGTTTCTGCCGACATGGGTGGCAAGACCGGTACGACTAACTCCAATTCCGATGGCTGGTTTATGGGCTTTACGCCTTCTTTAGTATCAGGTTGTTGGGTAGGTGGTGAAAACCGAGACATACACTTTGATACGATGGCTTACGGACAGGGTGCTTCTATGGCTTTGCCTATCTGGGCAGCTTACATGAAACAGGTGTTGGAGGACAAGACGCTGGGTTATGACCCGAATGAAAAGTTCATGTTCCCTGCCGACTTTGACCCGTGCAGTGAGGAAGGTGTGGATATGACAGACAACACCGTAGCTGAGGGCTTGGATGATATCTTTGATTAAGAGTAGGGAGTAGGGAATAATGAAAAGGGAATAATGAATAATGAATAATGAATAGGGAATAATGAATAATTTCAATGTTCAATATTCAATATTCAATGTTCAATGTTCAATGTTCAAAGTTCAATTAAAATGAAGTACATATTGTGCATAGGCAGTAATACAGAGCCTGAGAAAAATATGGAACTGGCGGTGAAGGAACTTATACGCCATTTCCCAAACATTCGTTTCAGCAGTCAGCAGACTTCAGGACCGATGGGGGTGAAAAGACCTGACTGGTTTCAGAACCGTGCGGCTAAGTTTGAGTCTGACCTCTCTTTCGAGGAAGTGAAAGCCATTACAAAGGATATAGAGCGCCAGGCTGGCAGGACTCCTGAGGAGAAATACGAGGAAATCATCAAGCTGGATGTAGATATCCTGCAGGCTGGAGACCAACGGTATAAACTGCATGATTGGGAGCAGCCTTATGTGCAGCGCTTGTTGAAACAGCTGGAACTCAGATTTGTGGGCATTATACCAGCCCGTTACGCCTCTACCCGTTTCCCGGCGAAACCTTTGGCGATGCTGGGTGGAAAACCTGTGATTCAACGGGTATATGAGCAGGTGGCTGGCGTATTGGATGATGCCTATGTGGCTACTGATGACGAACGAATTGAAAACGCTGTCAAGGCTTTCGGAGGCAAGGTGATTATGACATCGCCTGACCATAAGAGTGGAACAGACCGTTGTTATGAGGCATTGACTAAGATAGGAGGACACTTTGATGTGGTGGTGAATATCCAGGGCGATGAGCCTTTTATTCAGCCATCTCAGATTGAAGCCGTTCGTGCCTGCTTCCTTGACGACAGTACACAAATCGCTACATTGGTGAAGCCGTTCACTGTAGAGAATGGCTTTGAAGCATTAGAGAATGTAAACTCCCCTAAGGTGGTGGTGAATAAGAATATGAACGCCTTGTATTTCAGCCGTTCGATCATTCCTTTCCAGCGTAATCAGGAAAAACAGGACTGGCTGTCACACCATACATATTATAAGCACATTGGCCTTTATGCTTATCGTTCAAATGTCTTGAAGGAAATAACGGCCCTGCCGCAGTCTTCTTTAGAACTGGCAGAATCCTTGGAACAGCTACGCTGGTTAGAGAACGGATATACCATCAAGGTTGGAGTGACTGATGTGGAGACTATTGGAATTGATACTCCCCAAGATTTACAACGTGCGGAAGAATTCTTGAAAAGCCACAGCTGATATGTTAGACAGGAGCCAGCAACCCCCGTTAAAGACCTTGGAAGAATATTCTATCCAGCATCCGGTTTGCCGTATGCTTCCCAATGGCGTGAAGCTTTATCTGCTGGATGCCGGAGATACGGAGGTTACCCGTGTTGACATGGTTTTTAATGCTGGCAAGTTCCATCAGGATTATTTGTTGCAATCGCTCTTTACAAACCGTATGTTGCGGGAGGGTACACGCAGGTTCAGCCGTGCTGATATTGCGGAGAAGCTGGATTTCTACGGGGCTTGGATGGATCTGAGTGTGTCATATAATCATTCTTTCATTACCTTGTATTCATTGAACAAGAGCTTGCCACAAACGCTTGATCTGCTGGAAGAAATGATTAAGGAGCCAGTGTTTGACCAAGGGGCGCTTGAAGTAGTTAAAAGCAACAATCTTCAGAAACACCTTGTGTCATTGCAACAGACGGCAGTGCAAGCGAGAAGGCTATTCCAACGTACGGTATATGGCTTGGAGCATCCGTTAGGCCAGATTGCTGAAGTTTCTGATTTCCAAAGAGTAGATAGGGATATGCTGCTCGATTATTTCAAGAGATTCTATCATTCCGGCAACTTGTCGGTTTACCTGACAGGACGAATTACAGAAGATTGTCTGAAGAAAGTGGAGGCACTCTTTGGTCATCCTTTCGGCAATGTCAATGAGGTAAGCAGTGACGTAAACCGTCCTGTCGCTCCATTGCCTGTAGTACACCAGTTTATGGAGATGAAAGACAGCGTGCAAAGTTCCGTATGTATCGGCAAATCCACCGTCAGCCTGCATCATCCTGATATCGTGAGGCTCCGCGTACTGCTTACTTTGCTGGGCGGATACTTTGGAAGCCGTCTGATGTCAACTGTCCGCGAGGAAAAAGGCTATACCTACGGTATCTATGCTATCCTAAATCCCACGCCCATCGACAATACGCTCATGATTATATCAGATTGCGACCATAAGTTTGTGAAACCTCTGTTGGAGGAAGTTTATTTGCAGATAGAACGGCTGAAGGAAGAAGCTGTGTCAGAAGAGGAACTGTCATTGGTGAAAAACAGCATGAAGGGGGAGATCCTGAGGACATACGAATCGCGTCTGTCTCTTTCTGACGCTTGGATTTTCGTCCATACTATGGGACTTCCTGATTCTTATTTCCATGACTATTGGCAGGGCGTTTCAGAAACTACGATAGAGGATTTGCAGCGCCTTGCATCTGTTTTTTTATGTAAAGAGAGTTTAACAGAAGTGGTAGTTGGTTAAAAAATGTCATAAAAATAGCCACTTTCTTTTTCTTTTACCGATATATTCTTACCTTTGTACTCGTATGAAACAGTATTATTCTATCATATTGGCTCTGTTGTGTTTCTTGCCGGCATCTGCTCTTGCCCAAGAAAAGACCAGTATCATTGATAAGGTGAAGAGCGTTTTTTCCGCATCTGTTAAGATCGGTACCTATACTTTCCGCGACGGAGCTGTCTATACAGGCGAATTGAAAGGCCGTAAGCCTAATGGCAAAGGTAAGACCACATTTCCTACCGGCGATACTTACGAAGGTGAGTATGTGAAAGGCAAGCGGGAAGGATATGGGGTGTATGTGTTTACTGACGGCGAGAAATATGAAGGTGAATGGTATCAGGACCAGCAGCATGGACATGGTATCTATTATTTCCAGAACAACAACCGTTATGACGGCATGTGGTTTCAGGATTACCAGCATGGTGAAGGCACCATGTATTATTACACAGGCGATGTGTATGTAGGCAGCTGGGAGAAGGACAAGCGTGAGGGCAAAGGCTCTTATACCTGGCGAAACGGAGCGAAATACGTGGGTGACTGGCATAATGACAAGAAGGAAGGCAGTGGCGTGTTCACCTGGAACGATGGCAGTAAGTATGACGGTCAGTGGAAAGCCGACCTCCGTGAAGGCAAGGGTACCTTTGAGTTTACCAACGGTGACAAATACGTGGGTGAGTGGCACAACGATATGGAACACGGACAAGGTGTCTATACCTTTAAGACGGGTGACCGCTATGAAGGTACTTATGTTGATGGAGAACGTACCGGATCAGGCGTTTATTATTATGCCAACGGCAATAAATACATAGGAAACTTCAAGAACGGCATGCAGGAAGGGCAAGGTACCTTTACCTGGGAGAACGGTGCCGTGTATGAGGGTGAATGGCATGAAAACATGCGTCATGGTAAGGGTACCTACAGATGGAACGTTGGCGACAGCTATGAGGGTGAATGGGCGAACAACGAGTTTAATGGCGAAGGCGTGCTGGTACAGACCGACGGTACCCGCTACAAAGGTCATTTCCTCAATGGCTTGGAAGACGGGCATGGCATCCGCATTGATAAAGACGGTGTCCGTATGGAGGGTAATTTCAAACAAGGTAAGAAAGACGGTGAGTTTACCGAAACTGACGCTTCGGGAAATGTCAAGGTCGTGAAATACCGCGATGGCCGTATCCAGCCTAATTAATCTCACGCGTCTCTCTTTCGGCTCTTATTTGGCGTTAGCCTTGCGAGCCATCTCAAATAAGGCTGGGCTCAGGTGGCAATAGCCGTTTGGATTCTTATCGAGATAATCCTGATGATATTCTTCTGCAGGATAGTAGTTTTTCAACGGAAGTACCTCAACTGCCAGCGGCTGGTCATATTGTAACGCTATCTCATTGAAAACCTTCATGATGACTGGCAGGTCTTCATCAGTAACATAATAAATGCCCGTACGGTATCTGGTTCCTTCATCTTCGCCTTGCTTGTTCAGGCTGGTGGGGTCAATAGCCTTGAAGTACAATTGGATAAGGAATTCCAGACTGAGTCTGTCCGCATCATAGACCACCTTTACGGTTTCTGCATGGCCGGTTGTGTCCGTATATACTAATTTGTATGAAGGATTCTCCACATGACCATTGGCAAAACCTGTCTCAGTAGAAATCACTCCCTCAATCTGCTTGATAAAATGTTCGGTGCCCCAGAAGCAACCGCCTGCCAGATAAATCTCTTTTGTTTTCATTTCTAATTTCTGTACTTTATGATGATTTCGGCTTTAAAATTACATATAAACTCTGTTATTTGAAAGAATTGGCTTAACTTTGTGCTAAAATTACGTCAAGTCATGAAAAAATACAGTTTGTTATTGTGCTTGTGGCTGCTCATTGCTGTCAGTTGCTCGGCTGGCGGACAGCAGTCTTTGGAAGAAACCCGCATCAAGGCTTCCGACAGCCGGATTGTTTATGTGGGTCGTGTGAACTGGCAGCATGAAGATGCTCCTTTGTTTACATATCCTGGCGTTCAGGTGATTGCTGGTTTTGAGGGCACGTCTGTCAAAATGGTTGCCAAGCCACAGTCGGGTTTCTATATGGCACAGGTTGATGATGCAGAGCCTTTCATGGTGGATTTCTATACGAAGACAGATTCTATACTGACGCTGGCTGAAGGATTAGCCGACAGCAGGCATGTGGTCAGACTGACGTATGCGATAGAAGGTTATGAATTGAGGCCTGAGTTTTATGGCTTTATACTTGACCCGGGGAAAGACCTGACAGACAGACCGTCTTTGCCTGAACGGAAGATAGAGTTCATTGGCAATTCTATCACTTGCGGCTACGGTGTTGAGGCTTCTGATGAGAATGCTCACTTCAGTTATGAGACAGAAAACCATTATCATAGCTTTGCCGCTTTGACGGCTCGTGCATTAGACGCCCAGTATCATGTGGTAGCCAGAAGTGGCATTGGCATCTTCCGTAATTATAATGGCCCTTATGATGGTACGCCTGAAAAGGCGATGCCTGCGGTTTATGATTATACCAACTTCGCTGATACGACTGAATTGTGGGACTTCGCCCGTTATACGCCAGATGTGGTGTGTGTGAATTTAGGTACCAATGATGTTTCAGTAGGCAGGTTTGACAAGGTGAAGCTGCGTGAAGCATACGCTTCGTTCCTGAATCATGTGAGGTCGAATTACCCTGACGCTAAGGTTGTGATGCTGAGCGGATGTATGCTGAGCGGCGAGAGGCTCAAGGCTGTGCAGGATGCTTTGGATGCGGTGGTTTCTCAGGCCAATAGGAAAGGTGACAGGAAGGTTTATCGTTTTGACTTTACCCCTCAGGATGGCAGTCTGGGTTATGGAGCCGACTGGCATCCTTCGCTCCGTCAACAGGAGAAGATGGCTGGGGAGCTGATTCCTTATCTGCAGGAACTGATGAACTGGCGTTGACCTGGATGATATCACGCAGATTGGTGGTGTATTGCTTGGACAAGTATTCGCTCTTGAGGTGCCAGGACTTACTGTATCCCTGCACGGCTACGCGTACCATATTATGTCCGTTCTTGCGGTTGATCTCGTCAATGGCTTTTGAAAGAGCCGCCTGTTTGCTTCTGTCTATGGGGTCAAACAGTGCCGTTTGTATGGCATCATCCCGGCAGATATCCCATACGATGACTCCGCCTTTCTTATAATAGTATTTGCCGGCTTTCCATTCTCTGCGTAAAGCCTTGACGGCTGTTGATACGATTTCCTGCAAATCGTTGGTCGGGACTTGAAAGGAGAGGGTGCGGTAGAGATAGCTGGCAGGCAGGTCTGTGCGGAAACGACTGGTGTGGGCGAACACTGTCATAGCCGAGCAACAGGTATGCTGTTCCTTGAGCTTCCTGACACAAGACGCTGCGAAATTGGCAATGGCTTCCTCTACATCCTCCAGTTCAGACAACCCTTCGCCTTGAAAACTTCTGCTTGTGCAGATGCTCTCTTTATGAGGCAGTTCCTCAATGTTGACGCAATCTATGCCTTGTAGCTCTTTCCAGGTCCGCACACCTGTGACATGCATCATTTTCCTGACCCACGCCTCGCTTTTCTGCGTGAAGTCCCATGCGGTCTTGACACCATGATAGGCCAGCTTGTCTTTGTTGCGCCACCCTACGCCCCAGACATCTCCAACAGGGAACAGCTTCAGCGCTTTCTGTCTTTTTTCTTCTGTGTCTATCATGCAGCATCCCTGGTAGCCTTTATGTTTCTTACCAAACTTACTCGCTACCTTGGCCAATGTCTTGGTGGAGGCGAGTCCAACGGTGACAGGTATGCCTGTGCCTTTCCCGATGTCTTTGGCCAGTTTCAGGCAACGCTGATGCAGCTCTTCAGGTGACCCCATGCCTTCCAGGTTCAGGAAACCTTCGTCAATGCTGTATTGCGTGAAACCGTCAGGACAGAAGTCGTACAGCATACGCATCACCCTGCGGCTCATGTCACCGTATAGGTTGTAGTTGCTGCTGAATACAGCTACTCCATGTTGTTCCAGCAGATCCTTTACCTGATAGAACGGCCCTCCCATGTCAATGCCCAAAGCTTTGGCTTCATTGCTTCGCGCGATGATGCATCCGTCGTTGTTGCTCAGAATAACGATGGGTGTATGATGCAATGCTGGGTTGAATACCCTTTCGCAAGATGCATAGAAGTTATTGCAATCTACTATGGCGTACATTGAACACTATGTTAATTGTCAATTGTCAATTGTCAATTGTCAATTGCTAAAACCTTTGGCGTTTGATGTTGAAGGTTACGACGCCCCAGATGATGAAATGATTATCCTCGGTTATCTTGATAGGATGGTAGTTAGGATTGGATGGCATCAGCAGCAGACAGTCGCTTTCATGATCCACGTGAATACGTTTCAGCGTGAACTCTCCGTCAACGAAAGCCACCACCACATCACCTTCCTGAGGCTCCAGGCTCTTGTCAATCACCAGCAGGTCGCCGTCATCTATGCCGCTGTCTTTCATGGAATCTCCCACGCAACGGGCATAAAACGTGGTGGACGGATGCCGGACAAGTTCCTTATTCAGGTCGATAGCCTCGGTAGTATAGTCTTGAGCGGGACTTGGAAATCCCGCTCTGACTCCTTGCGGCGAATATTGCAGCTCCAATTCGCTACTTAGGTCTGCGGAATACATGATTAGCTGAACCTGATCCTTCATCTTGTTTATGAAAGCTTGTGGATAATCAGTCCGGAACGAAGTTTAGGCTCAAACCATGTGGTCTTCGGGGGCATGATGTTACCGCTGTCGGCAATATCCATGAGTTGCTTCATGCTCACGGGATAGAGTGCCAAGGCTACCTTCATCTCCCCGCTATCCACACGGTGTTTCAGCTCGCCTAATCCTCTGATACCTCCTACGAAATCTATGCGTTTGTCTGAACGCAGGTCTTTGATTCCTAATATCTTGTCCAGGATAAGGTTTGAGGAAATCGTTACGTCGAGCACTCCTATTGGATCATTATCGTCATACGTGCCAGGCTTGGCTGTCAGGCTGTACCATTTGCCATCCAGGTAGAGTGAGAAATTGTGCAGTTTCACAGGTTTGTAAATCTCGCTACCCATTTCCTGAACCTCGAAATTCTCAGCCAATGCGTTCAGGAACTCCGCAGGAGTGAGTCCGTTAAGATCTTTCACCACACGGTTGTAGTCGATGATGGTCAGCTGGGATGCAGGGAAGCAGACAGCCATGAAGTAGTTGTACTCCTCATCGCCTCGATGGTTGGGGTTCTGCTTCGCTTTCTCTGCGCCTACCAAGGCAGCTGCCGCACTGCGATGATGTCCGTCAGCTATATATAAATAAGGTATATGCCTGAACGCTTCGGTGATGGCGTCGATGTCTGCCTGCTGGTCAATAATCCAGAACTTGTGACCAAAGCCGTCGCCAGGAGCAATGAAGTCATACACAGGCTTTTCTGCCGTATAGCGTGCCACGATGGCATCCAGCTGAGCATTATCAGGATAGGCGAAGAACACAGGCTCGATGTTGGCATTGTTCACCCGCACATGCTTCATGCGGTCTTCTTCCTTGTCACGACGGGTCAGCTCATGCTTCTTGATGATACCGTTCATGTAGTCGGGCACGTAAGCGCCGACCACCAGTCCGTATTGCGTCTTGCCGTTCATGGTCTGCGCATAGATATAGTAATTCTCCTGCTCATCCTGCACCAGCCAGCCCTTGTCCTGGAACATCTGGAAATTCTCAGCAGCTTTCGGATACACGCGGGGATCATGCTCATCAGTGCCAGGCTCAAAGTCAATTTCCGGCTTAATGATGTGATACAGAGACTTTTCGTTACCTGCTGCCTCCTGACGTGCTTCCTCTGAGTTCAACACGTCGTAAGGGCGTGATGCCACTTGCTCCACAAGTTCCTGTGGCGGACGTATGCCTTTAAATGGTTTTACTGTTGCCATAAATCTTAAGGTTATTGTTAATCGTCCGCAAATATAACCTTTTCTTTTGGGAAAAGAAAGCGGATTAGAGAAAAAACCTTATGGTAGGCTTAGCGGTAGTAACCCTATGGGTTAAGGGTAGTAAGTCATAGGTTTGCAAGTATCAAACCTATAGTTTGCAACTATCAAGCCTATAGTTTGCAACTATCAAGCCGCTTAGTTCATACTAATATGCGTTAAACCGATGTGCTAAGTGTCTTTTGTGAAGAGTGAATACTTTTTTTTCAAAGCGGACGATTCTGCACAAAGTATGTCTTGTTTTTTATACTTGGCAGTTTTATCAGTCAACAACAAATAAACGAGGATTGGGATAAAAAGTCTCCCGATTCTGCTCATCATGTCAAATAATTCACTACATTTGCAATCGAGGGAGTCAATTCCCTCATGACATTGTGGATTATTTTAAGAAGCGTTATGCTTTACTTGTAACTGGAAATGTGAGAAATTTGTAGATATGCAAGAAAGTGTGATGTCTCTACGTGTATAGCGTGGACTGCATTACCAATTCTACATATCAAGGTAATTCTCACTACCTCCAGTTATAGAAGTGGCTTAGTCAGTGCCACGCTTCTATATTATAACTTATTTAGTCCTTGAGGTACTGAAGGAATTGTTTTACCATGAAAAAGAATATATTGAAATCAACTTGTTTGTGTATGGCTCTCTGTATGCCGCTATTTATGCTTTCTTGTAGTAATGAAGAGAAGTTAATTGCGGAGCAAGAGCCAATTGCCGTGATTGCAGGAGAAGGTGAGGTGAAGGGCATCAGCGTGACATTAACGGATTTTCAAGTTGTTAGTACCGATACACGAACAGCATACACTGATTCTGAACCTGGAATGAATGTCACATGGGCAAAGGGAGACACTATCGGTATCTTTCCCAACAAGGGTGGACAGGTGGAATTTCCGATAGAAGAGGGTACTCAAAGCAAGCAGGCACAGTTTGATGGCGGTGGATGGGCACTGAAAGCTAACAATACATATGCTGCTTATTATCCATATAACGCTAAAAACGCTTACTATCACAATCAGGCTATCCAAATAGATTATTCGGGTCAGACACAGGCCGGTAATAACAATACTGAACATTTGAGCCAATATGACTACCAGGCTACCGCTCCAGTGAACACCAATGCCAACGGCTATCTGAATTTCCAGTTCAAACACTTGGGCGCTTTGCTGAAGTTCCAGCTTACAGTTCCAAAAGCAGGTACTTATACATCTTTGACACTCACTTCATCAGAAAAGATATTTGTGACCAAGGCCGAACTGGATATTTCTGGTTCAGAGCCTTTGTTGAAACCTGTAAAGACAAGCAACTCCCTTTCACTCAATCTTGATAATGTGGAGCTGGCATCTGACAATGCTGTTTTGACAGCATATATGATGGTGGCACCAACGGATTTTTCGCAAGGCTCTTTGGAACTAATGATTGACGGAGACGAAGTCTTCATCACCACCTTAACCGGACATCAGCTTGAGGCGGGCAAGCAGTATCCTATAAATAAGGCGTTGGAGTCGGGCAATATTGTATTCGCTGATACCAATGCAAAAGCAATATGCATTCAGTATTTTGATACAAACGGGGACGGGGAGTTGAGCTATGCTGAGGCTAAAGCCGTAACTTCGATACCTACTGTTAAGAATCAATACGGCGAGAGTCATTCTGTTTTTGCAAGTAGTTTCTATATACAGTTTTCTGCGAGAGAAATCTCCACATTCAATGAATTACAATACTTTAAGTCGTTGACTGATATACCTTCCGGTATGTTCAGAGGACAAAACATAAGCGAAGTGACGTTGCCGGAATCTATCGTTTCAATTGGCGGTCTCGCTTTTAGCGGCTGCCCAAATCTGAGGAGTATTATTATTCCAGAAACAGTGACGAATATTGGATATTATGCGTTTACAGGATGCGTCAGTCTGGACAATGTCATTATACCTAATAGCGTAACTGCTATTGGGAAGGAAGCTTTTGAGAATTGCAGTGGAATGAAAAGCGTCAGAGTTTCCGAGGGTATTACATCCATTGAATATGCTACTTTCAAAGGTTGCAGTAGTCTGACCTCCATTGAGATTCCTCAGGGTGTAACATCAATTGGAAATAACGCATTTAATGGATGTAGAAAACTGGACTTCGTTTCTATACCTGAGAGCGTAACGTCCATCGGTGATATGGCTTTTCAGAATTGCAATGCTTTGACCAACATTGCGTTACCCAAACGCCTGACCTCTATTGGAAGCTTTGCTTTTATGTATTGCAATAATCTGACAGACATTGCTATTCCTGATGGTGTAACATCTATTGCATCTTCCGCCTTTGCTGGCTGCAGTAGCTTGGCTGAGATAGAGATTCCAAATCAAGTGACAAGCATTGGTGCATCTGCTTTCTCTGATTGCAGTAATTTGACCAAAATTGTAATTCCTGGAAGTGTGACGAGCATTGGTGATTATGTCTTTTCTGGCTGTGTCAAGTTAACCAGTATAACTTGCATGGCAGTCAATCCTCCTGCTTGTCAAATGATATATGGTGCCGACAGATATACTGGCGCTATATACGTCCCAGCCACCTCAGTAGATGCCTACAAGGCAGCAGAAGGTTGGAAAGACTATGCATCCCGAATCCAGGCAATCCCTGAATAATAATTGACAGAGCAATGGGGCTTGCCCCATTGTCTTTAATCACCCGTAAACATTAGCACCCACAACATCCGGCATGTTGTGGGTGTTCTATGATGCAAAGATGGAATAATTACAGTTCAGGATTATCATTTTGTCTATAATATAGCAGTTGTCACTCCATCTGCAAGTATTGAGACTTTTGCAACCAAATGCCCCGAAGGGGCAATCTGCACTTAGCCCAGGGCAACGCCCTGGGTAAGCATAGGATGCCAGTTACGCCCCGAAGGGGCAAAAGCACTTATATACATCCAAAAAGCTTTTGCCCTTTCAGGGCGTGTATTCCTGAATGCCTTATACCCAGGGCGTTACCCTGGGCTGTTGGCTTTCTGCCCCTACGGGGCGACTGTTCAGTTCATTGTGCTGATCTGACTTTTTTATGTCAACTGCTCTATCATTGCCTAAACATCAGCCCCCACAGCATCCAGCATGTTGTGGGTGTTCTATGATGCAAAGATAGAATAATTACACTCTATTCTTTTTCCTTTTACTGGCAATAAACAGACCGGAAAGGATGAGGGCGGAACCTAAGATAGACATCCAGGTGACAGGTTCCTGCAGGAAGATAGCTGATGCTATCATGGTGGTGACAGGAGAGAGGTAAATGTAGTTGGCTGAGGTCAGCGCGCCAAGCTCCCTGATGACTATGCTCCACAAGACAAAGCAGATCAGTGCTGCTATCACTCCTAAAAACAACAGGTTCATCCAGATGACAGGCTCTGCCAGTTTTCCCAACGGAAACTGCCAAGGGGTAATAATGAAAGCTGGGAGAATGGTGAGTATGCCGTAAAAGAACACTTTCCGGGTAAGGAAGGTGGCATTGTAACGGCTTGTCATTCCTCTCATCACGAGGCTATAGACTGCCCATGAACCTGCTGCCACCAAGGCGAGGAAATCGCCTAAAGGATTGAGCTTCAAGATGAAACTTCCGTTGAATATCACCAAAGCCACACCAATCAGGGATATTACAGAACCTGTAATAATAGTGGTAGTCGCTTTTATCTCTTTGGAAAACGCCATACCTAAGAAAAGCGTCAGCAAAGGAGCGTTGCACACGATAAACGCAACGTTGTTTACCAAGGAAAGCTGGATGGCTGTGTTTTCAGACCAGAAATACAGCGAACCGCCCGTTATGCCCAGGAGAATCATGGTCAATTCGTCTTTCCAGTTGTCTGTCATCAGCTTTTTGGGAGAGAAAGTCCAGACACCCAGGTAGGCGATGATGAAACGCAAAAGAAATATCTCTTGCGGATTCAGTCCGTTTAGTATCAGTACCTTGGTGTTGATGAATGTCACTCCCCAAATAGCGATGATGCTGATGGCGAGAATGTGGTAGCCTAACTTATTCTTCATTTCACTTCGTAAATTTTTGACTGCAAAAATAATGTTTTTTCATCAATTTGCATTATCTTTGTATAATTTACTATGTGTTTTTGATAATTATAATCACGAATGAATATGACACCAATCGAAAAAAGAAACGAACTGTTGGCGGGCAAGGTCATCAAGAGCCTGAAAGCCCGTCATATTGAGGGCTTTTATTGCGCTTCATGCGAGGAGGCGGTAAAACAAGTGTTGTCATTGATACCCTCAGGAAGCATCGTGACCTGGGGAGGATCTATGACCATCAGGGATATGGGGCTCACGGAAGCTTTGCATCAGGACGGTAACTATCATGTGCTTGACAGAGATCAGGCTAAAACCCCGGAAGAGGCTCAGGCCATCTATCGGCAAGCCTTTGGCGCAGATGTCTATCTGAGCAGTGCCAATGCCATGAGCGAGCAAGGTGATATCGTGAATATTGATGGTAATGGAAACCGTGTGGCAGCTATCGCATGGGGACCTAAGAAAGTGATTTTCGTAGTGGGCGTGAATAAGATTGCCAAAGATCTGGACGCTGCAGTGAAACGTGCCAGGGGAACTGCGGCTCCAATCAATACCACCCGACTGAACCGTGATACTCCTTGTACACTGGATGGCGTATGCCATGACTGCCATTCGCCTAACAGCATTTGTAATCAGATACATATAATCAGAAATTCCTATGACAACGGCAGGTTTTGCGTCGTGTTGGTAGGAGAGGAATTAGGATATTGAACGATGAGGAAAATTAGATTCGGTGTGGTCGGCACCAATAAGATTACCGACTGGGTGCTGGCTGGCGCGCGTGAAGACGAACGCTTTGAACTGGCTGCCGTTTGCTCACGGACTCAGGAACGTGCTGATGAGTTTGCCGCGAAATATGGAGTGAAACATACATTTACTTCTGTGGAAAAGATGGCGAAGAGTGATCTGATTGACACCGTTTATATCGCAACGCCAAATTCCACGCATGCCAGGATAGCTGTTACCTGCATGGATCATGGTAAGCATGTGCTTTGTGAGAAACCAATGGCTTCGAACGCACAGGAAGTGAAACAGATGATTGAAGCCTCTCAAAGGAATCATGTCACTTTGATGGAAGCTATGATTGCTACCATGAATCCGAATTTCAACGTAGTGAGGGATATGCTTCCTAAGTTGGGGAAAATAAGAAGGTTTTTCGCTTCATATTGCCAGTATTCATCCCGTTATGACATGTTTAAAGAAGGAATCGTGCTGAATGCTTTCCAACCGGAATTGTCTAACGGCGCTATGATGGATATTGGTGTCTATACTATTTATCCGTTAGTCGCTTTGTTCGGGAAACCTCTGGAAATTAATGCGCAAGGTGTTGTTTTGTCAAGTGGTGCCGATGGACAGGGTGCCGTGAACCTTCGTTATGCAGATATGAACGCTACGGTGCTTTATTCTAAAATAGCGAACTCATATCTTCCATCAGAAATAGAAGGAGAAGATGGTAACCTCGTGATGGATGAAATTCATACCATCAGGAAAGTTACGTATATTCCTCGTCCTGCTGCAATGTCGGGCAGAGGACCGAAACCAGAACCACAGGATGTGGGTGTAAATGCTGAACATGATGATTATTATTATGAAATAAAAGAATTCATTAATCTTGTGGAACAGGGAAAAACTGAGAGTGAGACCAATTCTCACGCTGTTTCACTGGCTACCATCGAAGTGATAGATGAGGTAAGGAAACAGCTTGGCGTGGTTTTTCCTGCTGATAATTTTGAATTTTATAGCGAGAAAATGCAAATAAATGAAAAATAATTGATAGAAATAGAACACCTTATTAAATTATTGTGTAAATTTGCACCCGTATTTCTGAAATTCAAGTTCTTTGTATGGAAGAAATCAAAGGTTTATGTTTAATTTTAAAAGTAAAAAGAAAATGTTACAGGAAAAAGTTGGTGAAACTGCAGGTGTTATTTGGAACATTTTGAATGGCACTGACGGTATGACACTGAAAGACATTAAGAGTGAAGCAAAAAAGAATGAAGTGAAGTTGCTCGACAAAGACGCATATCTGGCATTGGGCTGGTTGATGCGTGAGAACAAGGTTGAGGTAACAGAAGACGGCAAAGAACTGTTCATTAAGCTGATCTGATTATAGCTTAATACATAAAACTATCAAATGTGTCGGTAAAGTGATTCTTTATCGACACTTTTTTTTGTATTATCAGAAATCTTGTTTATATTTACACGATAAAACGTTATTTGATATGTATCTTTTAGGTTATGATATTGGAAGCTCGTCAGTAAAGGCGAGTTTGGTTGACGCCCTGACGGGCAAATGTGTGGCTTCTGCTTTCTATCCAAAGCAGGAAGCTGAAATTATGGCTCCGCATCCGGGATGGGCAGAACAACATCCTGAAATGTGGTGGAAGCATCTGAAAATGGCTACTGCAGATGTTCTGGCATCATCCAATGTAAGCAGCCAGGAAATCAAAGCGATAGGTATTTCTTATCAGATGCATGGATTGGTCTGTGTGGATAAGAACCAACAGGTTTTACGCCCTGCTATTATTTGGTGCGACTCTCGCGCAGTAGGTATCGGAGAACAGGCTTTTCAAGATTTGGGATCATCTCAGTGTCTTTCTCATCTGCTGAATTCTCCCGGTAATTTCACTGCTTCAAAACTGGCTTGGATAAAAAGAAATGAACCTGAGTTGTTCGATAAGATCGATAAGGTGATGTTGCCGGGCGACTACATCGCGATGCGTTTAAGCGGCCAGGCTTCTACTACAGTATCAGGACTGTCAGAAGGCATGTTCTGGGATTTCAAACAGAATGAAATAGCTGGTTTCTTGTTGAAGTATTTTGGCTTCGATTCATCTCTGATTGCAGACATTGTCCCTACCTTCGGTGAGCAAGGATTCGTTAATAAAGCATCTGCTGAAGAACTGGGCTTGAAGGAAGGTACGCCTATAACCTACAGAGCTGGTGACCAGCCGAACAACGCATTGTCATTGAATGTGTTTAATCCTGGTGAAATAGCTTCAACGGCTGGAACTTCAGGCGTTGTGTATGGAGTGAATGGGAAAGTTGAGTATGATCCGTTGTCACGTGTCAATACTTTCGCACATGTGAATCATACGGCAGAGCAGACACGTCTTGGCGTATTGCTTTGTGTGAACGGCACTGGTATCTTGAATTCCTGGATGAAGCGCAATCTGGCTCCGGAAGGTATTTCCTACAATGAGATGAATGATTTGGCTGATAGCGTGCCAATCGGAAGTGAGGGCGTGAGCATCCTGCCATTTGGAAATGGTGCCGAGCGTATGTTGCAGAATAAAGAGATTGGATGTGTGATGCATGGCGTTGATTTCAATCGTCATGACCGTAGGCATTTGCTCAGGGCGGCTCAAGAAGGTATTGTATTCTCATTTAAATATGGTATTGATATCATGCAGGAAATGGGTATGCAGGTTAATAAGATACATGCCGGCAAGGCCAATATGTTCCTCAGCCCGTTGTTCAGGGATACCCTGGCGGGCGTGACCGGTGCCGTAATAGAGCTGTATGATACTGACGGTGCGGCTGGAGCAGCCAAGGGGGCTGGTATCGGAGCTGGTATTTACAAAGATCATGACGACGCTTTCGCTACGTTAGAGAAACTCCAGGTCATAGAGCCTAATGCTGCCAATGTGCCTGCTTATCTGGAAGCATACGATAGATGGAAATCTATTCTCAGCTCCTTATCATGAAAACTAACAAACTTAAAAACTAACAATAATATGGCAAAAGAGTATTTCCCTGGAATCGGCAAGATTCCGTTTGAAGGAACTGAAAGCAAGAACCCGATGGCATTTCATTACTATGATGCTGAAAAAGTAGTGTTGGGTAAGAAAATGAAGGATTGGTTGAAATTCGCTATGGCTTGGTGGCATACACTGGGTCAGGCAAGTGGTGACCAGTTTGGTGGACAGACTCGTACATACGCATGGGATGAGGCTGCAGATCCAGTGCAGCGTGCCAAGGATAAGATGGACGCAGGTTTTGAAATCATGCAGAAGCTGGGCATTGAGTACTATTGTTTCCATGATGTTGACCTGGTGGAGGATTCTGATGATATCGCCGTTTACGAGGCACGTATGCAGGCTATCACCGACTATGCTAAGGAAAAGATGGCTGCTACAGGTATCAAACTGCTGTGGGGTACCGCCAATGTGTTCGGACATAAGCGATATATGAATGGCGCGGCTACTAACCCTGAGTTTGACGTGGTTGCCCGCGCTGCTGTACAGATTAAGAACGCTATCGATGCCACTATCAAACTGGGTGGCACTAACTATGTGTTCTGGGGAGGTCGTGAAGGTTATTCTTCTCTGCTCAATACTCAGATGCAGCGTGAAAAGGACCATCTGGCAAAGATGCTGACTGCAGCCCGTGACTATGCCCGTGCACACGGATTCACAGGAACCTTCCTGATTGAACCTAAGCCTATGGAACCTACGAAGCATCAGTATGACGTGGATGTGGAAACCGTTATGGGATTCCTCCGCGCTAATGGTCTGGATAAGGATTTCAAGGTGAATATTGAAGTCAATCATGCTACTTTGGCAGGTCATACTTTTGAACATGAGCTGACCGTAGCTGTTGACAATGGTTTGCTGGGAAGTGTTGACGCTAACCGTGGCGATGCTCAGAACGGATGGGATACTGACCAGTTCCCGATTGACAACTTTGAGCTGACACAAGCCATGCTCCAGATTATCCGTAACGGTGGCCTTGGCAATGGCGGCATGAATTTCGATGCTAAGCTGCGCCGTAACTCAACAGATCCTGAGGATATCTTCATTGCGCACATCAGTGGCATGGATGCTATGGCACGCGCTCTGCTTAACGCTGCTGCTATTGTGGAAGAGTCTCCGCTGCCAAAGATGCTGAAGGATCGCTATGCAAGCTTTGATGCTGGCGAAGGCAAACGATTTGAAGAAGGCAAGATGACGTTGGAAGAGTTGGTGGGATACGCAAAGCAACATGGGGAACCTGTGCAGAAGAGTGGCAAGCAGGAACTCTATGAAACCATTCTCAGCCTGTATTGCAAATGAGAAGAATAAAGGTAGGACTGGTGCAACAGTCCGTAACTTCAGACAGCTCAGCTAATAAGGAGCGTCTGGCATTAAATATCCGGGATTGTGTGGCTCAGGGTGCCCAACTGGTGGTGCTCCAGGAGCTGCACAACACCCCTTATTTCTGCCAGGTGGAGGATGTCAACAACTTCAATCTGGCTGAGACAATACCAGGACCTTCCACAGGATTCTTTGGCGCATTGGCGAGAGAGCTTCACATTGTGTTAGTGACCTCTTTGTTTGAACGCCGTGCGGCAGGATTATATCACAATACTGCCGTGGTGTTTGATACAGATGGAACTGTGGCAGGTAAGTATCGGAAAATGCATATCCCAGATGACCCTGCGTATTATGAAAAGTTTTACTTTACGCCAGGTGACATCGGCTTTAAGCCTATTCAGACTTCCTTGGGTAAATTAGGTGTGATGGTTTGTTGGGACCAGTGGTATCCTGAAGGTGCACGGCTGATGGCGTTGCATGGGGCAGAGATGTTGATTTATCCCACGGCGATAGGATGGGAAAGTACAGATAGTGATGATGAGAAACAACGGCAGTTAGGTGCTTGGCAGACGGTAATGAGAGGGCATGCTGTGGCTAACGGACTGCCGGTAATCGCTGTAAACAGGGTAGGGCATGAGCCTGACCCGTCACGGCAGACTAACGGTATCTTGTTCTGGGGACATAGTTTCGTGGCAGGACCTCAAGGTGAATTCATCATTGACGGAAGCACTGACAAATCAGAGAACCTGGTTGTGGATATAGATATGGAACGCTCTGAGCAAGTTAGACGCTGGTGGCCGTTCCTTCGTGACCGTAGGATTGAAGCATACGGTGATATCCTGAAACGATTCTGTGATTAGTCTCGCTGAGAAGTAAGCAATTTGCTTCTCCAGGCATAACCCATGATGCAACACCCCAGGATTAATGCTGATAATCCAAAGTGAAGACCGTATCCGTAAGCAAAGGCTACCGGTGCAAAAGTAATCAGGCAGATTTCTACCGGAGCTATGAATAAGTAGGCGAGGGCATAGTCATCCATGCAGTGGCTTTTCTGTTCAGGATCAGCCACCCGCAACATCGCTATGCCCATAGCTACGGTTCCGGTAAACCATCCCCATGTGAATAGCGCCTTTTCCAACCAAAAGTCATTTTTCATCAGCTTCCTTCCTACTATAACCACGTAAAGCAAAGTCACTATCAGTCCGCTGATGAGAAGGATACTTAGCGGAACGATGTAATTTAATACCACTGATAACTTGATGGCAGATATGCCAAAGGCAACAAGGAAATCTGTAAAAGCACTGCTGAGGTGAGAAATGATGCGAGGTGAAGTATAATGTAGCACACCAGTCTTGTTGAATCCGTATCGCATGAGGATACCGAATACAAAGGCACAACTGAAAACGGGCATCTCAAGTTCCGGCACTAAATAAGATACTCCCTTGCTGATACCATATCCGCCTAATGCTACCATAGCGATGATTGAGAGATTGAAGGCCAGACTGTCGATAGAAATGGCAGATGTGGATGATTCACCCATGCTTCTGCGCTTTTCTGCAGGTAGAAGACCAGTTCGCAACTCGTGGGGCAATTCCTCAAAAGTTACGAGGAAGGATGTGTATCCTTTTCGAGTTCCCCATTTAATTAGCGCCAGACCGATAAATACAGAACAGAGTATGCCGACAGTCGCACAGGTCATGGCAAGTGTCATCATGTCATCACCACCCATCTTCGAGAATGCCTGGCCAATGGCAGCGGCAGTGCCATGACCTCCACAGAAACCGCTTGGCAAAGATAATCCGAAATACTCGGGTACTGGCCATAAAATGCTTAACAGGCCTATGCCTAATAAAGAACCGAATGCCCATTGCCAAAGCATACCTGTCTGAGAGTAAATCCACATTTTCTTTACCCTGTCTCCCGTTTGTTTCCGTTCGGTGTCAGAGGCGAAAGGCAAACAGCCGAAAATGAAGGCTATCAAGATACTGGCGTATGTACCCATATTGCCTGACAAAGGTAACCAATCTAACCCGCCAGGACCAAATGTAAGTCCTAAGAAACCAGCTATCAAACTGGGTGGTATGAAATAGCGTTGAGCCAGTGAAACCTTTACCCTGATGAGCTTTCCAATCAGCAACAGCAGGGAAATGATGCCTACATCTGTAAATAATGTCCAAGGGGTAAACTCGTTCATCTTCCTAAGATTTGTTTCCGCAAATATATTGCTTTTTTATGATTTCTCCTAAGAGAATAGGGGAAAATGTCAGCATAGTCGTAGATTCAATAAATCATTCATGGTAGTGTATCTTGATGAACAAACTGTGTGAAGGTGGATTAGTCCAGATGAGCAGGCAACGGCTTTCTATTATAAATATGGTGTAGAAAATATTTTGAAAATTTTCTTGGATTTGTTTGGTGGTTATCTAAAAAGTCTCTACCTTTGCATCCGCTTTCGAGGGGGTGACGCTCCTTCGGCAAGCGGAAAAGAGTTCTATGAACGGATGTCGGACAGAGACAGGCAGCCTTATTTATAGGCTGAGGTGAAAGTGCAAGCGTAAATGAATGCAGACCGTCTACCTTATATATAAAAGGTAAGACACAATGAATAGACGGGACGT
>JAFUVZ010000077.1 GCA_017471185.1 Bacteroidaceae bacterium | reverse complement strand
GTGTCGGGACGGATGAAGCCTTTCTTCAGATAAGCCATCCACTCCTCTATCGGGGTCCGGGCAACCTCGTTGAACTGGTTCACGCGAAGCAGGAAATATTCGGGAAACGACTCCTTGGGAGACACTACGCTTGCACCCGCGCTCACAATCTCTGACTCACGGCGGTTGAACTTCAGGATGGAATCAGGGATGGTCATGCCACGGAACGTGGTGGTGCCGTGATATACGTAGTCATCACCGTCACCCAGGTCGAAGTAAAGCACGTTGATGGAATAAACCTTCTTGATGTCCTCATAGTCCTGACCTATCTCCAACTGCTCAACGATGGCCTTAGAGGTGCTGAAAAGGATGCGCTGCAGGAAATGCTTCTCATGAGCCAGCTGCACCTCAACCAGCACTATCTCGCCATCAGCGGTCTTGGCCTTCACATCGACACGGTTAGACTTGTCCTCCGAAGAGTCGCGGTTGCTCTCGCTCTCCAGTATCTCCAGAATCTTGATAGGGGTCTTGATCAGTACGGTCATCAGACCTTCGAGCACGCCGAAGTTGGCCTTGTCACGCAGGATACGCTTGATGGCCCAGTCAAACATGATATATTCATTGTCGCCGTACATTCCCCTGTTCTTTTTGTCATTCTTTTTCATAATCGTCGCTTGTTATGAATGAAACATTCAGTTATCGACAGCAAAGATAGTGCAAGCCGAACACAAAAGCAAATAAAAAAACATTTTTAATTTGATTTTGTTGAGGCGAAGCCTATCTTATCTAAGAGGTAAGCTACGTTTATGACAATGCAAAATGAATCCGTTCATTTTATTATTATTTCCGAACTTTGATTCTTTCATTAACCCAGATACAGATAACTAAATTACACGCAAGCTGCTACACGGCCGGCATCCAGTTCGCTTAGAGGCAGTATCAGTTCCGGTTATTATTAATCCCTGATTCTATTCATTCCGCAATTTTACAAAATCGCTCAGACCCAAAATTTCTCTTTCTCCTTTACTATCAGTACTTCAGGAATCTTTATATCTTCTAACAACTCGTAAATTTTAGCCGCAAAGACCACATCATGCAGTCCCAATCCATAGTTGTAATCTATAATGCGCTGTTCGTCAGAACATCTACCCGGATCACGTCCAGCCAATACTTCTCCAATCTCATTGAAGTCTTTCCATTGATGGAAAGTTTTGAAGCCTTGCACATGAGCTGTATCATCACCAAAAACGCGATCAAATGTTACGTCACAATTCTGCAATCCTCTCATATGAACAGGAATTACTGTCACACCTGACTGAAACACTTTCTCATCAGGTACTAACAATTCCTGTGCATTGGTTATACAACTAATAAACACATCAACTCCATGTGCCATTTCCACCACACTATCAACAATGTCGAAACTCACATTCGGATAAGCAGCGAAACGTTCAATAAACTTTTCAGCCTGATTCTTATACCTTGCAAGCTGAACATTAAAGTGGCGATTTGGCTCTTGTTCCAATATGCAAAGTAGCGTTGCTCTCGCTGTATTTCCCAAACCAATGAAGCCATAAGTCTTGGCATCTTTCTTCCGCAACACCTTCGAAGATATAGCAGCAACCGCTCCAGTGCGCATTGTTGTAATCCAGTCTGCATCAACAAGTGCCAACAACTCACCTTTCTCAGAATCGTAAAGCATCAAATCACTTCCAAGACTTGGAACTGCTTTTAGTAATCTATGTACGACCTTAACCCCAAAGTATTGCCTCTTAAACTGATTATTGACTCCTTTTACATTTGTACGAATGGGGGGAGGTAAAAGACATGGCATAGAAGTAAAAAACTCACCATCATCAGGATGCACACTATTTTTTACAGGAAGTTGTGCATCCTTCTTCATGGAAAAGCTGTCATAAACCCATTTTACGCACGTACTTGGCAATATATCAAGGCTGCGTATCAATTGTTCTGAAATTATTTTCATCTATTTATACTATTTTTATCCAATTCCCTGAATGCAGCAATGAATCTTGCATTATCATCATGGTTACGCACAGCTATCCGCATATAGTTTTTCCCATCAAACCCCTGCTTGTCTGAGCAGTCGCGTACCAGTATGTTATATTTCTTCAACATGGTGAGGACTAACTGACCTGCATTCTTCGGAGGCAGAATCTCACACAGGAAGAAATTGGCTTGAGATGGCATGACTCGCAAGAAACTGATTTCACGCAACTTCCGTTCAAAGTCATCTCTTTCAGCGATGAATTTCTCACAAGCTCGTCTATAGTCAGCCTCATATTTGGAGAATATCTGCATGAAATATTCTGCAAATGAGTTGATATTCCAGATACTTACCGTTTTCTTCATTTTACTGATAAGGCCTGCGTCAGCAGAGCATAAGATACCCAGCCTTATGCCAGGAACACCGTAACTCTTACTGATGCTCTTCATAACCATGAGATTCGGATATGTTTCAAGTACAGCGTTATCAAGCAAGGAATTATGGTCGTAACCGGCACTGAAGTCAACAAAGCTCTCATCAACAATCAGACGGATATTCTGATTCTGGCACCATGCAGCCAGTGCCATCACATCTTCAATGGGGATAAAATTACCAGAGGGATTATCCGGGTTAACGAGCAATAGATTGTCTGCATGATGCCTACTGAAGAAAGACATCAGGTCGGCAGCCGTATAGCGGAAATCTGGGTTCTGAGGGACGAAGGTCACCAGGTTATCTTTGCTACGCCGGTTGGGATATTCCTCAAAAGTTGGCCTCGTAATACCCAGACTCCCCGGCAAAATCTCCATTAGCGTTTTTATTAGCTCCGCCGCACCGTTACCGGGGATGATGTATTCCTCTTTCACACCCCAGCACTTGCTGGAAAGCAATGAGTTTACCTTCATGCCTGATGGATATTCTGATATCAATGTCCTGAAACACGCCTCCATCTCATCAATGATACGACACTCGCTGAAATAAGGATTCACCAGGTAACAATAGTCGAGCATCTTCGGGAAGCGCCAGAATCCTCCGTAGCGGCCGTAATACTTACGCAAGACATCTTTCTCATCGGCAAACAGAGCCTCTGCGATATCCAGGTCTTGCTTGTCATCTATCTCATACCACTTCTCATTGGTGACAGGCAAAGCCTTCAGGTCGTGGTTATCCAAGAACGATATGATACGCAGCACATTCTCATAATATTCATTGTTGCCAACGGCTTTTGTATAGGCTTCCAGAAACGGCACGTATTTTGTTTGCGAGAACTCTTTGGAGAACTTGTAGATATTTAAGGTTTTAAAGTAATGGCAAGTATCACTATACCTGAATGCTGCCTTCGTGATGAAATTCACGATGTTGAAGTCGCTGTCAATACGAACCATCGTGCCATCCATCCAATTTTCATATTTGGCTACAAGTGCGAGATTGGGAAAAGGATTATCAAGGAGAAGACGTAACAACTCACCGTCAAAGATGAGGTCGCTTTCCAGCAGGAGTGTATCATCTTCTTGCAATTTGTCTTTAGCCAATGCCAGCGAGTAAATATTGTTTGTCTTCTCATAAATAGGATTAATCACATATTCTATCCTAAGGCCGTTTCTTTCTTCACCAAGATAGTCCATCAGCTTTTGCCCTTTATAGCCTACAACCATGACAACGCGACTAATTTCAAGAGAAGACAACTGCTCCAATAACCTGTCAATAAGAGCAGTTCCATTTACAGGAACCATACATTTGGTATTATCTCTGGTATATTCACCGAGACGCTTACCCATACCTGCGGCTAAAACCAACGCTTGCATAACTGTACTTAGGTATTATTGCCTTTCAAGGATTCACATTTTCTGATCAGATAATCAGCCACAGCCTCAGACGCATGTCCTCTGTTTTGCCAGTAGATATCTCGTACCTTCTGTATGGACACTACATATTTCTCACTGTGGGTCATTTCTGTGATTATGCTTCCCACAAGTGGGATTTCAGCCTCTTTCAGTTCTCTTCCGATTTGAGGCAACGCCTTCTTTCCCCAATAAACCCCATCTAACCAGGCTTCATCCTGCACCTTATCATCAGGCAATCCTCCTGCATATATAACCGGACGGCCGAAAACAAAGACATAATCGAAAATCACACCAGAGAAATCAGATATCATGATGTCTGAACGGTTCAGTACGCTGAAGTTATCAGCATCACGGTTCCAGTGGAACCGTTCACTTTCAGGGTACTTCTCCTGCAGGCGTTCCATCAACTCCTTCTCGTTGATGAACGACTGCGGATGTGGTCTCAGCGTGATGTCAAAGCCTGTAGTTACCAGACTGTCGAGCAGGGTTTCACCAAATCTGTTCAGCAGGCTTGTTGTTCCCCATGACGGAGCCACCAACACGGTAGTGACTTCATGTGCAGGCACAGGCGTCTGCTCTTTTCGTTCCATTAGGTAGTCCATATAAGTCTGCCCCACCGCCACAATCTCTTTCGAAGCAGACCCGCGCTTCTTCTCCAGTTCACGATGAAGTGGTGTGAAGACATCTGAACAGAGCAGTACAGCGTCATAAAACTGGGTGCCAAACATCCTGTATGCAGTTCCGCCGCCCAAAGAATGTGTTATGTGCGCATACCATTCCACGTTTCTGCTTCGTTTCCACTGATACACGCCAAGTCCGGGTGTGGTAGCAAGGCAGACGTAAGCATTGAGGAAGTTCAGCCTGGCATAGGCCTTGTTACCCATACCTATCACCTTGGTCTCCACATGCTGGTATGATTCCTTCAGCAGCGGGTCATCATCAGAACCTGCCAGATAGGTTACGCTCAGCCCGCTCTTGTCAAGTTCTTCAAGGATTCCCTTGAAGGTGGTCCAGTAGCGTTTGTCCTCGCCATAGACCACGATGTCTTTCTTGGCCTTGTCTTTCACAGCCTTGCCCGTGGCCATGTATTTCGTACTCATATATAATTTACGCACTCCGAACCACAGGGCCGACAAGAGTCCGGTGGCGAGCGAGAAGAGCATGGCACCCGTGCCTGGGTCAATATATAGCATCATATTCCGTTTCCTCCTTTCATTGTATGCCTGTGCCCAGATACTGCCATGACTCAAGATCAAAGAAATTGTCTCCGTGCAGTATCCACCAGTCTCCAGGCTGGTATTTCATTCCGTTGTTCTGCCACACACGCCAGTTGGTACCAAAGACATAGTGTTCCTTGTCATACTTGGCTTCATCAGTCACCGCAATGCCTGTAAATGGATTTACAGGATTGTCTATCAGTCCTTTCATAGCTAACGTAGGCGTGTCGGCATTGGTCATGAAAGTATTGTCGGTACGCATCTCACCGCTGCCGCCGAAGTCTTTCACTAACAGCAACGGATGGAAGCACATCAGGTCTGTAGAATAATCTCCAGAAGATATCAAGTCATCCATGCTGCCCAGTTGGATGCCGTGGTCGCTTACTACGATAATGCGGGTATTGTCATACACTCCTTGCTCGCGCAGGTAGTCAAACCATTCGGCAAGCTTTATCATCGAAGCCATGTTAGCATGATAGTGTGACATCTGTAAAGAGTTCTCCATCTTCACAGTCCTGCCGTCTAAGGTGAATCGGTCTTCATGAGCAGCGTCGTAAGCTGTATTATCTACAAGTACTGATGGTTCATAGTCTGGCTCTGTAAGCAGTGTAGGGCTGTGAGCCATCAGGCTGTAGTACATCAGGAAATGATTCTCGCCGGAATCATCACACTTGCTCATCTCCGGCAGCGAGGAAAGCGCCTTAAGCTCACGCATGAATGTAGCGTCTGTGCCATGAGCCTTCGACCTGTTTTCCATGACCTGTGCGGTATTGATGTGTCTGCCGGGATTGGTGCCTTGGTAGAAGCCCTTGTCATAAAACCACGGCTGCACACACAAGGGAAGCACTTTCATGACAGAATACCTGAACATATTACGATGCCACAGGGCTTCTTTCTCCTCATCGCCCACCAGCTTGAACAGATTCTTATAGGCTTTTATGCCAGGGTATCCGTCAAAGATAGACAGGTCGGGCGACTGGCTATATCCGGCGTATGGAGGGTCGGTCACCGTCACGTCATAGCCTTCCTGACTGAACAGCACGGGCATGAGCTTCAACGCTTCGTCGTGTTTGTCCTTCAACAGCACCGTGTCACGTTTGTTCATCAGCTGAGGCATATACTCATAGCCTCCGTACAGGGCAGGACCGGCGGAATTGGTCTGCGCCCCGAACGACAGGGTGTTTGGGTAATAGGTGAAGCCGCTAAACCGCTGCTTCAGCTCTGGCTTTTCATTGAATATATAAGGAATGAAGTCACCGAGACCTCTGTCGAGCATCACCACCACCACGTTCTTGCCGTTGCGGCTGAACTTAAAGTCGGGCAGTTCCGCCAGTTCCTCTGCTTCATTTTTCTCTGCTTCTCTTACATTTCCGGTAATGTGCCACAGGTTCATGGCGAACATGCCTGCCAGCACCAGAACGACAATTACCTGGAATGCCCTCACATACTTGCGTTTCTCCTGCCAGATGATGAACAGTTCGAACACAATGCCCGCACCTATCAGCACATTGCGGATGACCGATGGCCAGAGCAGCAGCGGGCTATTGTCGAAGATGAGGAACGGGCTGATGTTGCCCAAGTTGCGGCCAAAGAACATATAGTTGGTAATCATCACCAAGGAGAACGACCACACCAGCACTTCAAACAGGCGCTTGAAGCCGTTGCCTGCCAGACCGTAGAACACAGTGGGCCAGAACACGAAGGCTCCGAGAGCCAGCGCTATGGCAAAGAGGATATGTTTGAACGGAGAAAGATAGTTAGCATTGGTGATGAACGACACAGTGGATTCATCTATCAGCGCAGAGGGGATGAGCGCGCCTGTCAGCACCGCCATGGTGAGGCAACCCAAGAGGAAGACACGCCAGTCGGGGGTGGCGTTTATCTTGCCAAAGAGCAACCTGACGATATAGTCCTTAGCCTTCACTATCAGCTGCGGACATGCCGGCCAACTGATACGCTTGCCAAACGCCATCACTAAGTTCTTGCAGAGCGAGAACAGCTGGTTTAAGATCCAGTATATCACCAAGCCTGCCGGTGAATTATAAAGCAGCACGAGAAACACTAATGCCAGCCCGTAGAACTGAATCTGACTGCTTACCGTAGCCTTGCCTCTGAGATAGACCACACCGCTCATTACATTGATGGCGGTCATCACTATCGGCAGAATATTGACAGTCAGCCCACCTACGGTCAGTAACCCGTCTGGAGCGCCCAGGTCTGTGACGGGACCGAACGTAATCCCTTTCAAATATGGTGTTTCTGAAAGCATGACATAGGCCGCAGTGAAGAAGGGTATCTGGAGCAGCAGTGAGTACGCATTGCGCAGCGCAAACAGCGGGTTATAGCCGCAGACGCGGTAGTAGGCCTGCGTCATCATGAATCGCTCGTCACCGCTGAAAACACGTTTGATGTGATTGAGCCAGGGGCGCATCTTCAGCTCCAGCTCACGGTTCTGCCGTTCAATGGCATCGGCCCGCAGATAAAGGGGCAGTGACAACAGGTTTACCGCTAAACTCAGCGGAATGATAGACAGGGCTACATCCTCACCCGTGATGAGGAGCGAGAGTCTGAACAGTACTTCCATGAGAAGCACTAATGGCTCTATGATGAGCTGATATAGTATATCAAGTATTATCATAAGCTGTTATTTAGTTATTGGAACCAAGGCTCCGGAGGATCTGTATAAGGCCGGTAGCCGGCAATGAACCCATAACGGCGCATAACATGCTCGAAAGACTGGTCCTGATACTTCAAGCGGATAGAAGGTATAGCACCTCGGTCCTTTATCTCCAGCGCATAGGCATGTCTTTTATTATTACTACCGTCATTGTAGTCCTTGATGGCCGTAGATGACCAGTAGAATCCTTCAGCGCCCATCAGTTTCAACTGCAGTTCGAAATTAGAAGCATCTTTCCATGATGTCTGGTAGTATCCCCTGTCAGGCAGGAAGAAATAATTGCCAATCTCGGCATCTGAAGGCCGATGCAGGTGGTCATCAGCACCGACAGTCACAAATCCCTTACTAAAATTATCCAAGACAGCCGTAGAAGGTCTATCTCCCTGCGTGAGGTCAAGCTGGCCATTTCCAGCATCATAGGTATAATCCTTTGAATATCCTGTAATGTGTTCTTTCTTCTTTATCCACACCCCATCCTTGCAGAGCGTATATTGGTTATGGTAGCCATGCATCCACCACAGGGTTTCCGTATCACGGTGCACGTCGCCAGCCATGATATACCATGTCATCTCATTGGCATTGGGAGTTGCGTCTGCGAATGGTGAATTCTGAGCCGCTACATAACCGCTGACATTATACGCTTCCCTGGGTGTTATGCTTTTAGCCGAAGCATTTTTTACCTCGCTCTGAAGGAACACTCCGCTTTCATTGTTGTTTCTGGGTACAAGGGGGTCTGTAGTAGGGTCAGCTGTCAGGAAGTCCCAGTAGCTGCCCGATGCGTCCCACTGATGATAACCGCTGTAGTTGTACTGGAACCGGGGTTCCTGCGGCGAGAGGTCAAGCTTAGGCATCATGGTGTAGAAATACCCTGACTTATACTCACTGGCAGGATAGTCTATAGAATAGTCCTTTACATTGTCAACGAATTTGAATTTCCATACACCGTCATACTCCGTTTCCTGCAGGCGGAAATAGGCCACCTTATAGGTTACTCGCAGCTGGTGCTGCCCCGGCTGCATCACGATATAGGCCGTGTTCAGACCCGATTTGTTCAAGTGGAAGTTTGCGTCTATATCCTTAATCTCTCCTGTCTCGTCTTTCCACCAGGGAGAGCTGGAATATTTGTCAACCGGGGTATGCCTTTCATTATTCAAATCAAGTGAAATGGTGCTGCTTCCTCCTGATATGAGGTTACCCAGCCCGTTGTCATCAAAATCGTAAGTTCCGCAGAGGGTGTTTGACGACAGGTCAGTAACGGTAACGCCCAGCAGGTAGCAATAGTCCACCATAGGGGTGGAGGCGGTCACGGGGTTCAGCACCAGGTAGCTGGCCTTGTGCTCTAAAGTGAATTCATAGTGGTCTCCCTTTCGTATGGCGGTGGCTATGCCACAGTCGCCGCTGGTGCCGAAGTGGTCGGCATTGCCTGCCGCGCTCTGTATCTGATTGGCGGAAATAGTTACCTGGGTATGGTCAGAGTTATTGGTCCCGGTATATCTCACGGGGTAGGAATACTGTGAGAAATCACCGGTGAAATTGAATTCCGCGTCAGTCTGTGTGGTTGTAATGTCAGTGCTGCTTGCCTGCACAAAACTACCCGCATCGTTCTTAACGAAAATGTTATCGTTCACTGTCCAGCTGAACTGTCCGTCGGCCCGCATGGTGGTACGCGTGCCGCCCTGGCTGGCAGCAAACGTTGTGTAGGCACCCTCTGCAACGGCTGTACTATCAGGCTGTGCAGGGTTACAGGGTTCGTCGGTCATTTCTTCCTGGCAGCCGGCAAGCGTCAAGAAAAATGCGAAAGTTATGTAAGCAAGTCTTTTCATATTTAAGATAATGTATAGGTTTTTACTTGATGCCTCCGTCTGTGGCTGCGCCGGCATTGCCTAACAAGCCCGGATTATTCAGGCTGACTCCGGTGATATTATACTGATATACATTTCCAGCCTTCCACTTTTCTGTCAGGCCATAGCTTGTGGTGACCGTACTGCCGTCTGCAGAGCGTACCAGCGCAAGTTCTATGCGGTGCAGCGAGGGGTAGCACTGCTGCGGAATCAGCAGCAGGCGGGTTTCATCTGTCACTGTCAGGCTTCCGCTTGCGGGCAGTTTGTCTATGTTCACGTCTTCTACCTCACTCTCGGTAATCCAGGCCGTGGTGCGCCAGTCATCGTTATATTTGTTTATGTCATCATTGAACACCGTAGGGTTGAACATGCCCTTGGTCCTTACATTCAGCACCTTCGCGCTGCTTATGGAGCTGAATTCGGTACCGCTAAGGTCCACGCTTATCTCTATACACGCCAAGGTGTGATAGAGTGTCAGGTTCAGCGGGTTGTCAGAACTGGTCTTGTCGGTCACAAGGGGAGTCACCATAAAGTCAGTCTGTTTACTGGCATCGGTAGGTGTGGTGTAGGTAAATATTCCCAAGCCGGATGATACGTCAGGCACGATATTTGAAGCGTCACCGCTATAGGGATAGTAACCGAAAGCTGCCAGTTTCCTGCCGTCAGAAGGCCAGTAGGCCAAAGGACTGTAGGTGAGACTGCTCGGAGTGCTGCTATCTTCCAAGGTCATGGGCTGGTTATCGAAGAAGTTGGGTAGCGATGAACTCTGCCAGGTGGCTGAACTATAGGCATAGCCGAATACACCCATCCGCTTACCGGATGTGAAGCCGGAATTCACGAAAGTACCATCAGCGCGAGTCATGGCTTCGGTATTAGCGCTTATGATTACCGCCACTGGGTCTGCCTGCGGTTCCTGCAGACCATTGCCTGAGCAGCCTGCCAAGATGACAAGCCATGCCGCCATGGCTATGTTCTTACCAACGTTGTGCATCATATCTTTTCGTCTTTTTATCTTCAAAAGAGAAGAAGCCGTGCCTTCCAGACACCCTTCCAGCACAGCTTCCTCTTGAATCTTTCCACCTGAACGGTTGCCTCCGCTCAGGATGAATACCGAATATTAAATATTCTCTCCAGTAGAAGGATTATGATTCCATGGATCAACATGAACATCGAAATTAAGCACATCCTTTTTGATAGTCAGCAATATCTGATAAATTTTTCCTGGCTCTATCTTCAGATCTATATCTTTAGAGATATCTACGTTTTCAAAAGAAGAGCCATTCTTTATGCTATAGCCCAGATTCACTTTCAGTTTTTTCTGATTGTAGTTAGGGATAATAAGCATGTAGTTGTCATCATCTGGGGAATTTTTAAAATCGCTTGGATTAGTTACACTAAAATCTTGACTTGATGAACCACTGGGTTGAGTATTTGAAGATGTTGGATAAAACAAACTGTAACGATTGCCATTAGAAAATTTTACAGTGGATGTCTTCGTCAGCCATGTATCTCCCAGCAAGTTGAGGGTTTCAAAACCGTTAGTGTACCATCTGCCTGTTGCAAGATTGAACAAGCCACGTTTTGTGAACTGAGTATCCAATTCAATCGATCCATATTCATTTGCTCCCTGCATTTCAGTCTTGTAAAAAAAGATCTCAGGAGATTCAGAATAACCAGATGTAGAATAATTACTATTATTACTTACTTCATACTTAACCTTAACGCTAACCGCAGCCAGCAAATGCTTGAATCTCAAATCAACAGGATTTGGAGATGAGGTAGCAATCGCTCTATTTAGTACAGGTTCAGCTGCCATCAGGTCAAGATTTCTAAAACTATTTTCACCACTGCTACCATAAGCCACCTGATAGTCCAACATCGGGGCACCAGTCTGACCCTCGGCAATGATATGAAGATTAGCTAACTTTGGATCATTATAGGAACCTGATTCTCTATACACATAAGGGTAATAAGCGAAGAACGTAACATACTCAGATGTACTGGAATCCAAACGTTTGGTAGGCCAATACAACGTTACCTCATCGGTTGAGCCTGAACTTCTGGTCTTTACAGCAGTCTTCCATTCACTGTTTCTATAATACAACGACATATTATCCAAAAAGTTGGGTTGCCCAATGTCAACGCGTTCTAAAGAAGATGTCATGTAATTACTGCCAGAACCAGAAAATAAGTTATTGCCACTACTACCGGTTGTTATCGTTCTACTCCCAGTATAATAGGCAAATACTCCAGCAGCTTGTTGATAAAGATAATTTCCAATATTAGAAATATCATTACCATCCATATCTGTTGGACTTAAAACAATGCCGTTACTACCGCTACCTTGCAATGCATATGCTCTTGTATTAGCCATGCCATTTCCTACGTAGGCATTGAACACCAAAGGATGGTCGCCCTTCAGCTGAGCCTCCTTCAGAACACTCTCATACGATGTGTCTAACATTTCGTCTGCACATCCGACTACTATAGCACCAGCTACAGCAATCAATAATAATCTCTTTTTCATATTACAAAAATTAAAAAAAGGTGAGTAAATATATTTTCTATTTAAATTGGTATTTCCACTCTGCCACCGTCAACCCACGGATCTACATCCACTCCCCAGCCCGACTTGCCTGACTGGTCCTTACCCTCTACATCAGGCAGCACCGGCTCGCGCGGGTCATCAGGGTTTTCGGGTTCACGCGGGTTGTCGGGGTCGTCAGGCTGTTTTGGCCCGTCCGGGGTTATCACGTCAGGATCGTCTGGTTTGCCCGGTGTGTTGCCCGGATCACGGTCCCAGATGGTAAGCACCTCAATGTCGGTGGGGTTATTGGTATAGCTCCACTCCTCACCCCACACGTTCGTGGCGAAGCGCACATCCTTTCCCACGTTATACTCATAGTCGATGGTGCTGCCGTCATAGAGCGTGAGGCGCATCTTCAGCACATGCTGGTCGTCAGCCCTGTCTTCCCAATACTCCTTGCCGTAAGGCTCTCCCCACAGCGTTGTTGAAGCCACAGCCCATCCGTCACCTAAATGTTCTGAATCATCAGTCACCGTCCAATTGTCGAGCAGATAGCGCGTCTCATCACCTTCAGCGGGATGTCCACCGGTGATGTGCCATCCGTCAGCGAAGCCCGTGATATATCCCTCTACAGACTTCAGGTTTCGGGAGTTGGTGATATGCACACGCACGAAGAGCGTCACTTCTCTTGGCTCCGGAGCCACCTCCATCACATAGGTGAGGTCATCTTCCTGATAGAAACGGGTAGAGGCGTTCTCACTCGTCTTCATCTTGATCCACTCTTTGTAAGGATAGAAGGTAACCTGCGTATAGAGCATCTCTTCTGTTATCTCAAACTCCTCTATCACCGTGCCGAAGTGCTCAGGGTTATAGGTGAACGTCTGCCCCTGCGTCCAGTCTGTATAATGCGAAGGCGTGAACGTGTTGGCCCTTGTGCGCATCGCAGCGTAGGAGTCCATATTCTCAAACTGCATGGAAGGGAAGTCGCCCACCGACTTGTTGAACAGCACGAGTCTGTATTTGTCAGGCAGGAGGTCGAGGTAACGCGACTTCACCTCATGGCTTACAGTGGTGACCGCTCCTGGCTGCTTATCGGCAAAGAGCATCACCGTCATGCCCGACGGCACCTCACCGAACAGCCTCTCCCAGTCAACATCCAGACGGAAGCGCACGGCCTGAGGCTCCATCACCTCAAGAGGTTCACGCTTATACCAGGGCTGGCAGGCAGAGAGCAATGCAGCCATAATGACCAATATGCAGCTTATGTCAAACAACTTTCTCATAACTGCCCTCCTTTCTTTTGCACCCGTTTGCCAATCAGATAGGCAATGGAAACCTTAGCCTTGGTGGGACCTACATAGTGCAGCTTGTTGCTGTGCTGCCAGATTAGATGGCCATCGTCGAACATGCCGTGGTACTTACGCTTCGGACCGCCCACATAGCCTGCGCTGACCGAGAACTCTAAACGCCAGTGCTTGCCTATGTAGCTTGAGTAGCCATAGGTGAGTCCCAAGCTGGTGAACTCGCCTTGCCAGCCCTCGTGGTTGGCATCGCCGCCTTTCTGTATGTCATATTTACCACCGGCTGCATAGGCCCCCACAAAGTGTCCTCTCAGCAGTCTCGGTGTTTCAGTCTTACGCTTCGACAGCCAGTAACGCACCTCTGCCCCGAGGGTAAGAAGCTCATAGCTACGGTTGTGACGCCCGTTGCCACGCCACCTGTACCAGGGTGTCCACCACTCTGCCATGACGCTCCACCGGCTCCAGCCGATAGGCACTTCCACTTCTAAGTTGGGACACAACACAGCGTCGAATAGCATATTTGTCTTAATCGCAATCCAAGGCTGGATTTCATCATCTTCAACTTCTTTCACCGGTTCAGGCTCAGCAGGAATAGTCACCTCCACTATCTGAGGCGGGATGTATGGCTCGGTTTCCTGCACAGGCTCCTTCTCTTCGGGTATCTCCACCTTATATATATAGATGGTCACCACACTGGCGTTACGCTGCGATGGAAGCACCTCCTGCTGCAGGTAGCGGAACACACTGCCGCCCCGCAGGTTACGTATGAGGCGGTAGCGCGTGTCATCATCTGTCTCGTTGTCGATGATGCTGAGCACCTCCTCATAACCTTCAAAGCGTTTCTCAGTGACCACCTTGCGGAACTCATTCCAGTTTCGCTTGGCTTTCTGTATAAAGAAGTAGTTGGGTGTGAGGCCCGTCTTGTCAACTAAGTAGTCGCGCAGAGCAGCGGCACGCTGGTCGGCCAGCCTCTCATTCAAGGCGGCAGGACCCTCGATACTGGCCAAGCCGGCTATATGTACGGAAATGGAGTCTATCTGGCGGCTCCTGTCATACTGGAGCTGCAACAAGTTTTGACGATGTCATTCAAGGTGCGGCTGTTTCCCTGGAAATTAGGGTCAAGCTTGGATATCCCCACAGGATAATAAACATATTGCATCTCTGTACTGTCTTTCCTCGTCTCTATACGCTGGGCTTCAGCTGGCAAGGAAAGTAACAGAGACGCAAGGATTGCCAACAAGGCACAACATCCCGTTCTATGTAGGGTTGTTCTACAACCTGTAATAATTTCGGTCATTTATCGTTATTCTCGTCATTCTCGCCATCCGGTCAAACAATAGTTAACTGGATGGTATAACATGGTACAAATGTAAATATATTATTAATATCCTGCAAGTTTTTTGTATATAAATTTTCAAAAAAAAAGCGCCACAGACACACGCAGTTATCAAATAACCCATTAATCTTATAGTTTTTTAAGACAAAAAAATTTTCACCAATCAGTACGGTTTATCAGACCTTCAGGCGCGCCGAAGCTAATTTTGCCCGTGCAGGATGACTTGATGGCCGAAATATGAAGGAATGAAGGGAGCATACGCGACATTTACTATATATATATATTTACCTTTAACCTAAATGTATCCTATATACGAAAGTTAATATATGTAACTTCATTGCTTCATACAGGTAAAGCAGTAAGACTGCGGGTACCGCCTGCCGTGGCTGACGGAAGGCATTCCCAACGCCCGGCGCAGTATCTGGAACGACTGACGGGAGGCATTCCTTCAGGGGTATAGGAGGCATTCCGTTCACCCGTGGCAGATACCGCAATCACCTGAAGGAGGCACTCCTTCATCCTATAGAGAGCTACGCCAACGCAGATGGCAGGCGTTAAAACAACGGGCAATTGGTAATTGATTCAAGTTTCAGAAGTAATGAAAGAACAAAACGAACCCGTTCATTCTATTTCAGACAGCTCCAGCCACCGCATGGACTTCTCGTCAAGTTCGTCAGTAAGCTGGGGCAGTCTTTTGGATTTGGCAGTCAGCTCATCCACACTGAGCGTTCCGCTGCAGAGGTCGGCCTCCAGCTGCTTCTTCTCAGCCTCCAACGCCTCAATCTCCTGACCGAGCTGCTCGAACTCACGCCTCTCCTTGAAGGTCATACGGCGTCTGTCGTTCTGACGGCTCCGCTCTTGCTTCACGGCAACCGGCTGTGCAGACTTCGTCAGCTCGCGGTCATAGCGGTCTTTCTCTTGTTTCCATGCACGATATTGGGTATAGTTGCCGGGGAAGTCACGGATGTCGCCTTGTCCGTTGAACACGAGGATATGATCCACCACCTTGTCCATGAAATAGCGGTCGTGGCTCACCACGATAACACACCCGCCGAAGCCCTTCAGGTATTCCTCCAGCACCTGGAGTGTCATGATGTCCAGGTCGTTGGTCGGCTCGTCAAGAATGAGGAAGTTAGGATTGCGCATCAAGACCGTGCAGAGGTAGAGCCTGCGACGCTCTCCCCCGCTGAGCTTATAGATGAAATTGTGCTGGGTTTCCGGTGAGAACAGGAAATGCTGCAGGAACTGCGACACGCCTAAGCGTTTGCCGTTGCCTAACTCCACCACCTCAGCGATGTCACGCACGGCGTCAATCACCTTCATCTGGTCGTCAAAACGCATGCCCTCCTGTGAATAATAGCCGAACCGCACCGTAGAGCCTATCTCCAGTGTGCCGCTGTCAACCGGCAGTTCTCCGAGCAGTATCTTGAGGAACGACGACTTGCCCGTTCCGTTGTTGCCCACGATGCCCATCTTCTCATAGCGGGAGAAGATGTAGGAGAAATCATCGAGTATCTTCACATCACCAAACGACTTGCAAAGATGGTCGGCCTCGAAGATCTTGTTGCCGATATAGGCAGACTTGACATTCAGCTGCACCTTGTTATCATAGATGCGCTGCTTGGCTACCTTCTCCAGTTCATAGAACGCCTCTTCACGGTAACGCGCCTTGTGGCCACGGGCCTGAGGCATACGCCGCATCCAGTCAAGTTCGGTGCGATACAGGTTGTTGGCGCGCTCAATCTCCACAGCCTTGGCATTCATCCGCTCCTGGCGTTTCTCTAAGTAATAGGCATAATTGCCATCGTATTGGTAGAGCGACTCGGCATCCAGCTCCATAATCTGGTTACACACACGGTCGAGGAAATAACGGTCGTGGGTAACCATCAGCAAGGTCATGTTGCTATGGCTGAGGTAATCTTCCAGCCATTCCACCATGTCAAGATCCAGGTGGTTGGTAGGCTCGTCGAGAATCAGCAGTTCAGGGTCATTGATCAAGGCATTGACCAACGCCACACGCTTGAGCTGCCCGCCAGACAGCTCAGACACAGGCTGCTGCAAGTCGGCCACCTTCAGGCGGGTAAGCATCTGCTTGGCAGCCAGCTCATAGTCCTTATGAGGGTCAAGCTGGCAACTGCCGTGCTGCAGACAGGCCTCCAGCACCGTAAGCTGCGAGGGATAATGAGGTGTCTGCGGGAGATAGCCCACACGCAGGTCACGCCGGAAAGTGATCTTTCCCTCGTCATAAGGCTCTTCACCGGCCAGGATGCTCAGCAAAGTGGACTTGCCCGTGCCATTCTTGGCGATAAGCCCCACTTTCTGGCCTTCAGCCAGTCCGAAGCTGATATCGTGGAACAGCACCAGCACGCCAAACGACTTGGTGAGTCTCTCAACCTGCAGTACGGGATTCAAGGCAGCCATCAGAGCAGGTTTTCGTAAGTATCCATCAGGTTCACTGGCTCACCGTTCTTCACCTTGCTCCACACCAGCTTCATCGGGTCAACGGTCTTGCCATCCGCCGTATTCTCCAAGACAGGCACCTCACGGCTGCCATCTATCAAGGTGCGCCATTCCATGCCGTCCACCTCATTGGCAAGAATCACGCAGAGGGTAATGCCCATGGCAATCCAGGCGTCGCGCTTGCGAGGGTTCAGCGACCCGTTGTCGATGATGCGCTGCATATTCCGGATATCGTTCTCCTCGCCCCGGAAATCACGCTTCAGCTGCTTCTTGATTTCAGACTGCACCCAGTCGTATGCCTCGTCAATCTGGTAGATTTCCATCAGGCGCACTGGTATGGTCTCGGCATGATACTTCACGCCTGGATACCTGAGTTGCAGCGAGGCAATGACCTCCTGCGCCTTACGGATAGAAGCGCCTTGGGCAGTAGCGAAAGAGATCTCGAAGGCTACATCTCCGATGCCCGTCACCCACTGGTGGTTCTCATACGCCTGTCCATCTTCGGTGAACGCCTCGCAACTGTAAGCGCACTTCAGGTCGCCCACCATCACCGCCTGCGCCCTGCGGCTCCGCTTCAGTTCGTCAGCCACAGTCTTCTGCCCATAGTCGGCATCCTCGCCACGGAAGGCAGAGATGCGGAAATTACCATCCCAGTCGTCGGGATTATAGAAAAGGAACGACTCTTCCTCGCCTTCTGACTCATGCCAGTCGGCAGGATACATCATGGAGAACCATGCTCCCGGAGCAATAAATTTCTTACCGTTTACCATAATCTTTCAATATTATTTAAGTTTCGCAAGTTGAACAACAACGGCCTGAAAGGCCAATAAGCCCACAGCCCATGGTAACGCCCTGGGTTAATGTGGTGTGCATCCTGCGCCCTGTAAGGGCAAAAGCATGAAAAACAAAGTAAGGCTTTTGCCCTTTCAGGGCGAACCTAACTGCATCCTTGTACCCAGGGCGATGCCCTGGGCTATTAGCTTTCTGCCCC
>JAFUVZ010000076.1 GCA_017471185.1 Bacteroidaceae bacterium | reverse complement strand
GATAACGTCAGAGATATTCTTACGGCAGAGGACCGGATGATGGTTAATGAAGTCTTAGGCACTGATGACATGGCAGAAGCCTTAGATGTGGAAGGAATGTGGCATAAGAACCATAAGGGCGCTTTAAAAGTAAGCCACATCCCAGATACGCACATGGGTATGCTGAAAAAGAAATATATTGGCATATACATGGACTCTCTGACCCAATGACAATGACACGGTTTCTGGACGAGCTGAGGAATACATCAGGGACATCTGTGAATATCCGGACGAGGAATGGGGACAGCTGGAATCACATGTATAGCAGAATCATAGCTGATAAACAGATATGAATCAGATGAAGGCGAATTTTGTGCATGACTTATAAGGTCAGTAAAGTAGCTGATAAAAAAACAAAAATTAATTTTAATTCCGCTATTCCGCTAAATCGAGATACGATATTACGTTCAATGACTATCATAGCGGAATTATTAGCGGAATAGCGGAATTATTTTTGTGATTTAAGGCAAAAATAATGGCTAAAACACTTGACAAACGGCTCTGAATTTTGTATATTTGTGTGCTTTTTACAAAAGCATATTATTAACCAAAACGATTGTTTATGACTACAAACAACTATCCAGGCATGCCAGAGAACTATGTGGTGTGCTTTCGTAACGAATGCCCGATGGCGAAGACCTGTCTGCGCAACATCGTGTCACAGGAGCCTCGCAAGAAACTGAGCTCCATCAGCGTCGTCAACCCCTATCTGGTGAAGAATGTTACTGACCGGTGCGAGTTCTACCGTTCCAATGTTCCTGTCAAGGTGGCTTACGGCATCGGGCACATCTTCGACTATGTGCCTTCCATCAAGCATGACATGCTTTACCACAGCGTGAAGTACTATTTAGGCAAGCATACCTATTACAACATCCTGCACAAGGAACGCCCCATCATGCCAGAGGAGCAGGAGGCCATACAGCGCATCTTCACCAACGCCGGCATACAGGATCCTGTCAAGTATGAGGAGTATAAGGAGATCATCAACTGGTAATGCGCCTGCCATGTCAACCCATATTACAAGTAAGGTGAAATGCAGTCAACCTGAACTGTCAATAACAGGTGGACAGGGAATTGCGAAAGGTGGGACTAACCGTGCCTTAGCATCTGACCGCAAGGACAATGGCTTCGGAATGAAAATCCCCACGTTGGGGACGCTGAGTCCCCGCATTGCGGACTGACAGTCCCCTCATGAGGGACTGATAGTCCCCAACCGTCAGAAAGGCGGGGACTCAACCAACACTGAATATCAACCAATTAGAACAACACCATGAACAAAGCAAAAAAGTTCACTTTGATACGTGTCAACAACGACGCGCACACACTTACGCTGCGGGGCTTGAGCCCTGAGGCGATGATTGAATCAGTCATGACAGAGATGAAGAGCCAGCCGGTAAGCAGGTTCCGCAAGGAGCTTCCGATGCTGGAATCATTAGGAGCAGGCTTCGTACATCAGGCATTGGGCAAGCTGCCTTCAGTTTCAGTGGCCGCGTCCTGGCGGAAAAGCGGCAATGCGGAGATGAAGATGTCTGCCTATAACGGACTGGTGCTGCTGAACGTGAACAGGCTCGCTAATATGGAGGAAGCGGAGACGGTGAAGCGCCTGGCGCAGTCGCTCCCATCCACCTACGCCGCTTTCACCGGTTCTTCGGGCAAGAGCGCGAAGATTCTGGTCAGCGTGTCGCTTCCCGACGGGTCGCTGCCCGCGGGAGACGAGGGAACCGCCCGTTTCCACGAGCAGGCCTACTACCTGGCCTACACCACCTACAGCGGAGTGGTGTCATACCACATCACCCGTGAGGAACCGAGCCTTCAGCAGCATTTCCGCATGACCTTCGACCCACAGCCCTACTTCAACCCCTCAGCCCATCCGCTGAAGGTCAGTCTTGACTACAGCTTAGGGCTGTCTGACTATGAGGAGAATGTGGTTACCAATCCCTTGGAGCGATACGAGCCGGGCATCGACACCTATGAGGAGTTTGAGAAACGTTTCCGCATCCTGGTACAGAAGGCCGTGCAGAAACTACGGCAAGCAAATGGCGACCTGGAGACAGAGCCGCTGGTGGAGGCCGTAGCCAAGGAGTGCTGTCTGGCAGGATTCCCGCAGGAGGAGGCCATCCGCCATGCCTACGGACTGGCTGTCGGGACACTGGACCGCGAGACCGTGCGCTCCATCTACGAGACGGTTTATGAGGCGTTCTCCGACAAGTATGCCAGCATGCCCGTCTATAACAAGACGCAGCAGGCGGAACTGCTGTTCCACCGCTATATGGCAGACCGCTACGTGCTGAGGTTCAACGAACTGAAGGAGGAGCCTGAATACAGGGACAACAATTCCTGGAGTCCCGACTTCCGCCAGATTGACGGGCGCACGCTCAGCAAGATGGTCTTGGAGGCACGGCGCAGGGGCATCAACGTGACCGAACGTGACATACTCCGGTATGCGAAGTCAACCGACGTGCCCGACTATAACCCTGTGGACGATTACCTGAACAGGCTGCAGGGCTTATGGGACGGCAAGGACCATATCGGCGTCTTAGCAAGCCGCATCCAGACCGACAACCCGAACTGGAACAAGTGGTTCCGCATCTGGTTCCGCGGACTGGTGGCGCAGTGGCGCGGATGGAACAGACAGTATGGCAACAGCGTGGCACCCATCATCATAGGCCGTCAGGGCTGGCGCAAGTCAACCTTCTGCCGCCAGCTGCTGCCGCCCGAGCTGGCTTTCGGATTCACCGACCAGCTTGACTTCGGCAACCGCAGGGATATTGACCTGACCATCAGTCACTACCTGCTGGTGAACATCGACGAGTTTGACCAGCTGACGAAACATGCGCAGAACGGCTATCTGAAGAACCTGCTGCAGCGAACGGACAGCAAGCAGCGCAAGCTCTTCACCGACTCCGTGAGTGAAAAGCGCCGTTACGCCTCGTTCATCGGTACGAGCAACGTGAGCGACCTGCTGACTGACCCCACGGGCAGCCGCCGGTTCCTCTGCGTGGAGCTGACCGCCCCTATCGACACGCAAAAGCCCGTCAATTACACGCAGCTGTATGCGCAGGCGGTGGCGGAACTCGACAAGAAGCTGCCCTACTGGTTCACCGAAGAGGAGGTGAAGGAAATCATGGAGTCAAACCGCGCCTTCATGCAGGAGGACAAGCAGGAGGAGCAGTTCGGTGAGTATTTCCGCGCACCTGAAAACGATGATGAGGGCGAATGGCTGTCGCCCACCGAGATACTAGACAGAATCAGAAAATCCCATGGCAAGAAAGCCGTCAATCTGAATCCACGCCAGTTCGGCAGGTATCTCAAGAATACCCCGGAAATACCCTTCCGTAAGATGCATGCCTCCAACGAATACAGGGTAGTTTTCTGCTGATTTTAATAAAAAAACTCCGCTATTCCGCTAATAATTCCGCCATGATAACACTTTATTATGATATGTTATCTAAATTTAGCGGAATAGCGGAATTAGTGTTGAAATCACAGTTGACACAAATAAATTAATGTATTATCGTAGGTCATATTAAAATTATCACTATCTTTGTACAATAGTTATTAAGTTATAAAGCTTATGAAGAAATCAATCATTTTGGCAGGTATTATAGCTATTGCCTTCAACGCCTGCAGCCAGCGGTCTCAAACGTCTGAGGCTACATTAACGAAGTCGGGATTAGACCCACAACAGTTTGAAGCCAACATAGACGGCAAGCAGACGCACCTCTACACGCTAACAAACAAGAACGGCATGGAGGTATGCATCACTAACTTTGGCGGCCGTATCGTATCAGTGAACCTGAACGACAAGAACGGCACACCGCGTGACGTGGTGCTGGCATTTGACAACATCAACGACTATCTGACTAACGCCAGTGACTTCGGCGCCAGCATAGGCCGTTATGCCAACCGCATAGCAGGGGCTAAGTTTGAGATTGACGGAACCGTTTATAACCTACTTGCGAACGATGGCGACAACTGCCTTCACGGTGGTCCGCAAGGATGGCAATACAAAGTTTTTGACGGCGAGCAACTGAGTGACACTCAAGTACAGCTGACACTGGACTCGCCAGACGGAGACATGAACTTTCCAGGCAATGTTAAGGTACAGGTAAACTTCACGTTGACTGACGATAACGCTATTGACATCAAGTATAGCGCCACAACAGACAAGAAGACCGTTATCAACATGACTAACCACTCTTATTTCAACCTGAGCGGTGATCCGACGAAAGATAATTCCGATCATGTCTTGTTTGTGAACGCTGACAACTATACGCCTGTGAACGAAAAGCTAATACCGCTTGGCAAGATTGAGAGCGTAAAAGGGACCCCAATGGATTTCACTACTCCGAAGCCTATAGGCCAGGATATCAACAAGACAGACTTCGAGCAAATTAAATTAGGTAACGGATTCGACCACAACTGGGTACTGAACACCCAGGGTGACATCACGCAACTGGCAGCGAAAGCCACTTGCCCTGCCACAGGCATTAGCGTGGAAGTCTATACCAATGAGCCGGGCATACAGGTTTATGCGGGGAACTTCCTGAACGGCAGCGTGAAAGGCAAGCATGGCATCGCCTACAACAAACGTACAGCTGTATGTCTTGAGACTCAACATTATCCCGACTCTCCGAACCAGCCACAGTTCCCGAGCGTGATACTGGAGCCAGGACAGACTTACAATAGCGAGTGCATCTATAAGCTGAGCGTTGAACATTGACTTTGTCAACACCTCAATTTATAAACTTACAACTTAAAAACTAAAACAATGGCATTTCTTGACTGGGTAGTGATAGCAGCTTTCTGCTGCGTACTGATAGGAATCATTGTGTGGGTGCTGAGAAGCAAGCAGAATGACTCAGCAGATTATTTCTTGGGCGGTCGTGACGCTACATGGCTGGCCATCGGTGCCTCAATCTTTGCCTCCAATATCGGGTCTGAACATCTGATTGGCCTGGCCGGAACAGGTGCGTCAAGCGGTATGGCAATGGCACATTGGGAGATACAAGGCTGGATGATTCTGATATTGGGATGGGTGTTCGTGCCTTTCTACAGCCGAAGTATGGTCTATACCATGCCAGAATTCTTAGAAAGGAGGTACAATCCGCAGTCACGCACCATTTTGTCGGGTATCTCATTGGTGAGCTATGTTTTGACAAAAGTAGCGGTGACTGTTTATGCCGGCGGACTTGTATTCCAGCAGGTATTCGGTATAGACACCTTATGGGGCATTGACTTTTTCTGGATTGCAGCCATCGGCCTGGTGGTAGTGACCGCCATCTACACCGTATTAGGTGGCATGAAATCAGTATTGTACACCTCCATCCTGCAGACACCTATTTTATTATTAGGGTCAATCATCATCCTGGTATTGGGCTTGAAAGCCGTTGGCGGATGGGACTCACTGATGTCTATCTGCAGTGCGGTAGAGGTGAACGATTATGGTGACCACATGACGAACCTGATACGAGACAATCGAGATCCTGAATACCCGTGGTTAGGAGCCTTGATAGGTTCCGCCACTATCGGTTTCTGGTATTTCTGTACAGACCAGTTCGTGGTACAGCGTGTACTTTCCGGCAAGAACGAGCGCGAATCACGCAGGGGAACCATTTTCGGTGCTTACCTGAAGATGCTGCCAGTATTCATTTTCTTGATTCCCGGCATGATCGCATACGCTATCAATGTTCAGCAAGGCGGCGGTTTCCTGCCTCTTGACGCTTCAGGCAACACCTTGAGTGACGCAGCCTTCCCCACCCTGGTGGCCAGGCTGCTGCCTGCGGGAGTGAAAGGTCTGGTAGTCTGCGGTATCTTAGCCGCATTGATGAGCTCATTGGCCTCACTGTTTAATTCTTCATCCATGCTGTTCACCATTGATTTCTATAAACGATTACGCCCTAACACATCAGAAAAAGCATTGGTACGTATCGGGCAGACGGCAACCGTAGTTATCGTATTGCTGGGCATCCTTTGGATTCCTATCATGCGCAGTATCGGCAACGTACTCTACAACTATCTTCAGGATGTGCAATCTGTGCTGGCTCCCGGTATTGCGGCTACATTCCTCTTAGGTGTTACCTGGAAACGTGCTTCCGCCCAAGGAGGCATGTGGGGCTTAATCAGCGGTATCATCATCGGTCTGACCCGTCTGGGCGCGAAAGTCTATTACACCAATGTGCCAGATGCGCCACAGACCTGGTTCAAGAGCGTATTCTTCGACTTCAACTGGTTGTTCTTCAGCGGCTGCATGCTGGTGTTCTGCCTATTGGTAGTCATTGCAGTAAGTATGTTTACCGAGAAGCCGGATGAGAAAAAGATACAGGGACTGGTGTTTGGCACGGCTACACCAGAACAGAAGGCAGCTTCAAGGGCAAGCTGGAACCATTGGGATGTGATTAATACGGTAATCATACTCTCTTTAACAGTGGCATTTTACATTTATTTCTGGTAATTGTAGCTTAACCTTTTTAACATAATTATATGGAACAGCAGTATTATAACGAACAAAAGAAGTTCCTGATAGTAACAGACTGTGTTATCTTCGGTTTCCAGCAGGACGAGCTTAACGTACTGCTGGTAAAGCGTGATTTAGAGCCTGCAAAAGGAACATGGTCGCTTCCAACCGCTTTTGTGGAAGAGAATGAAAGCTTAGACAATACTGCTAAACGCGCTTTGGCAGCACAGACTGGGCTGGAAGACATCTACATGGAACAGGTGAAATGCTTTGGTGACGTGGACAGAGATCCTTACGCGCGGGTTTTGTCTGTTGTATATTACGCACTGGTAAATGTCAAAGATTATGATGAGACACTGAGCCAACGAAACAATGCTGAGTGGATGCCGGTGAATAGCTTACCGGAGCTGTTATTTGATCAGAAGGAGATGATTGACACAGCCATCACCCGTATGCGATATCGTACGATGGCCAAGCCCATCGGTCTGAAAATGTTGCCGCCGTTGTTTACTATGACCCAGCTACGCAAGCTGGTGGAAGCTATCAACGGCAAACCCCGTGACAAAAGGAACTTCCGCAAAGTGGTGGATGAAGCTTTCTATATAGAGAAGACTGACCTGATAGACAAGACAACTTCCAAACGAGGAGCCGCGCTATACAGGTTCAATCCGAAACTTTATGAGCAATACAGGAAAAACAAGTTATAACAATTATGCTTGAGGATTTAAAAAGGCAAGTATATAAAGCCAACATGGACTTGGTGAAGCACGGACTGGTTCTCTTTACCTGGGGCAATGTGTCTGGCATTGAAAGAGAAAGCGGGCTGGTTGTCATCAAGCCCAGTGGCGTAAGCTACAACTCCATGACTTATGAGGATATGGTAGTAGTCAATTTAGAGGGTAAAGTGGTGGAAGGAAAGATGCGCCCTTCATCTGACACGCCTACCCATCTGGTACTCTACAAAGCCTTCCCTGAAATAGGAGGAGTGGTACATACCCACTCCACCTATGCCACTGCTTGGGCACAAGCTGGCATCGACCTGCCAAACATCGGCACCACTCATGCCGATTATTTTCACGAAGCCATACCCTGTACATGGGATATGACAAAAGAGGAGGTAGAAGGCGACTATGAACTGGAGACCGGCCATGCCATCGTGAAAAGATTCGAAGGCATTCACCCCGTCCATACCCCTGGCGTATTGGTTAAGAACCACGGACCGTTTACCTGGGGCAGGAATGCTGATGAAGCCGTTTACCATGCTGTGGTACTGGAAGAGGTAGCGAAGATGGCTTCAATCGCTTATTCCATCAACCCCAACCTTACTATGAGTCAGTATCTGATAGAGAAACATTTCAGCCGTAAACATGGACCGAATGCCTATTACGGGCAGAAATAATGGAAAACGAAGAATGGAAAAGGAATAATTAAAATATAATATCATGGAAGCATTTAAAGATTATGAGATTTGGTGGGTAACTGGCGCACAGTTACTTTATGGTGGTGACGCAGTAGTGGCTGTTGACGGGCACTCAAAAGAAATGGTAGCCGGTCTGAATGAGAGCGGCAACATCCCCGTGAAAATAGTTTATAAAGGCACAGCCAACAGCAGTAAAGAAGTGGAAGCTGTGATGAAAGCTGCCAACAACGATGACAAGTGTGTGGGTATTATTACCTGGATGCACACGTTCTCACCTGCTAAGATGTGGATCAAGGGGCTTCAGGACCTCCAAAAGCCACTGCTCCATTTCCACACGCAATATAATGCTGAAATACCTTGGAACGAGATAGATATGGATTTCATGAATCTCAACCAAAGTGCCCATGGAGACATAGAATTCGGACACATCTGCACTCGTATGCGTGTGCCCCGCAAGGTGGTTTGCGGCTATTGGAAAGAAGAACAGGCACAACAACAGATTGCAGTCTGGGCTCGCGTGGCAGCGGGTGTGGCAGATGCCAAAAACGTTCGCTGCCTAATGTTCGGCATGAACATGAATAATGTGGCTGTAACTGACGGTGACCGTGTGGAGTTTGAACAGAGACTGGGATATCATGTCGATTACTATCCGGTTAGTTCCTTAATGGAATATTACAAGAAAGTCACTGACACCGAGGCTGACGCTTTGGTGGAGGAGTACAAGCAGCTATATACCGTTAAGATTGATGAAAGCGGAGAAGATGTATATTGGGAAAAGGTAAAGAATTCCGCTAAGGCTGAAATAGCACTGCGAAGGGTATTGGAAGACGAAGGCGCTACCGCTTTCACGACCAACTTCGATGATCTGGGAGATGCTAATATTGACGACCCGAATTTCTGTGGCTTTGACCAGATTCCAGGTTTAGCTTCACAACGTCTGATGGCTGAAGGTATTGGGTTCGGAGCTGAAGGAGACTGGAAGACAGCTTGCCTTTACCGCACTTTATGGGTTATGCAGCAAGGTATGCCTAAAGGTTGCTCGTTCCTCGAAGACTATACGCTTAACTTCGCAGGTGACCGTTCTTCATGCTTGCAAAGCCACATGCTGGAGGTTTGTCCGTTGATTTCTACAGATAAGCCTAAGCTGGAAGTTCATTTCTTAGGAATAGGTATCCGCAAACAACAGACCGCCCGTTTGGTATTCACGTCAAAGACTGGCCGAGGTATCAAGGCTACCATCGTGGATTTAGGCAATCGGTTCCGCCTCATATCTCAAGAGGTTGAGTGCATTGAGCCTAAGCCTATGCCTCACCTTCCAGTAGCCAGCGCCCTCTGGGTGCCGCAACCCTCTTTCGAAATCGGCGCAGGGGCGTGGATTCTGGCTGGAGGAACCCATCACAGTGCATTCTCGTATGATATTACGGAAGAATACTGGGATGACTTCGCTGAAATGACTGGCATCGAGTATGTAAAGATAAATAAAGATACCAAGACCAGCGAGTTCAAGCAGCAGCTGAGGAATAACGAGGTGTATTATATGTTGAACAAAGCGTTGAAGTAAAGCGGATGAATGCGAAAGAAACCATAGAGGCAGGAAAAGCCATTCTGGGCATAGAACTGGGCTCCACCCGTATCAAAGCGGTGCTTATTGATGAAAACAACCATCCTATCGCCCAAGGTAACCATTCTTGGGAGAATCAATTAGCTGACGGTCTTTGGACTTACAGCACGGAAGCCATCTGGCAAGGACTCCAAGACTGTTATGCTAATTTGCGTAAAGAAGTGTCACAGCAATACGGCATTGAGATTGAGAAGTTAGCAGCCATTGGCATCAGTGCCATGATGCACGGATATCTGCCTTTCGGCGCAGACGGCAAGATGCTGGTGCCTTTCCGCACCTGGAGAAACACCAACACAGGTGAAGCTGCCAGACAGCTTTCACAATTGTTCGTTTACAACATACCATTACGCTGGAGCATTTCGCACCTGTATCAGGCTATATTGAATGGTGAGGAACATGTGAAAGACATCACTTTCATCACCACATTGGCAGGATATATACACTGGAAGCTTACGGGGCGTAAAGTACTGGGTATAGGAGATGCGTCAGGCATGATTCCCGTTGACCCTGAGACTAAGCAATATCGTCAGGATATGGTGAATAAGTTTGACAAGCTGGTTGCTCCCAAACAATTGGGATGGAAGCTGGCTGACATACTGCCGGAGATACTTTTGGCGGGAACAGAAGCAGGAAGCCTGACAAAGGAGGGAGCCAAGCTGCTCGATTTATCCGGACATCTGCAGAGTGGCATACCATTATGCCCACCTGAAGGTGATGCCGGCACAGGCATGGCAGCCACCAACGCGGTGAAGCAACGCACAGGCAATGTTTCAGCCGGTACATCTTCATTCTCGATGATCGTGTTAGAGAAAGAGTTATCCAAGCCCCATGAAGCAATTGATATTGTAACGACTCCAGATGGCAGCCTGGTAGGTATGGTGCATTGCAACAACTGCACCTCTGAAATCAACGCATGGGCAGAGATATTTAAGGAATACCAGGAAATGCTGGGGGTGCCTGTAGATATGGGAGCCATCTACGAGAAACTCTTCAGCAAGGCACTCGACGGTGACGCTGACTGCGGCGGATTGATGGCATACAACTATGTTTCCGGTGAACCTGTTACCGGATTCGCAGAGGGTCGTCCGCTATTCATGCGTTCAGCTACCGACAAATTCAATCTCGCTAACTTTATGCGTTCACAACTTTATGCCGCCATTGGTGTGTTAAAGATCGGCAATGACATTCTCTTGAAAGAGGAACACGTGAAAGTGGACCGTATCACGGGGCACGGAGGCTATTTCAAGACTCCCGGTGTCGGACAACGGATGCTGGCTGCCGCTCTCGGGTCACCCATTTCCGTGATGAAGACCGCAGGCGAAGGCGGTGCATGGGGAATAGCAATCCTGGCTTCCTTTTTAGTGAACAAGCAGGATAGTCAGTCACTGGCAGACTTCCTTGACACAAAAGTATTTGCCGGTGATGTTGGGACAGAGATATCTCCTACAGCAGAAGATGTGGAAGGTTTCAACAAATATATAGAGAATTATAAACGGGCACTTCCTGTTGAAGAGGCTGCTGTTAAGTTTAAACGTTGATAATTGAGACAATGAAACAGAAACACCTATTATCTTTCGTCTTATTTGCAGCACTGGCTATATTTAATGGCCAATGGTCAACCGCAAACGGTCAATCGACTGTAGTTCTTCATGCTGACCAGGGCAAGCAGATTATACCGAAAGAGATTTACGGACAGTTTGCAGAACATTTGGGAAGCTGTATCTATGGAGGCTTGTGGGTAGGAGAAAACTCTGATATACCTAACACTAACGGCTATCGCACAGATGTACTGAACGCATTGAAAGAACTGAAGGTCCCTGTGCTGAGATGGCCAGGAGGCTGCTTTGCCGATGAATACCACTGGATGGACGGTATAGGTCCAAAAGAGAGCCGTCCTAAGATGGTGAACAACAACTGGGGAGGTACCATTGAGGACAACAGCTTCGGAACTAATGAATTCCTGAATCTCTGTGAGCTGCTGGGCACAGAACCCTATATCAGTGGCAACGTAGGCAGCGGAACAGTAGAGGAGATGGCCAAGTGGGTAGAATACATGACTTCTGAAGGAGATTCACCTATGGCCCGTTTGCGCAGACAGAACGGCCGTGACCATGCCTGGCGCGTGAAATACTTTGGCGTTGGTAACGAAAGCTGGGGATGCGGTGGCAGTATGAGACCAGAGTATTATGCCGACATGTATCGCCGTTACGCTACTTATTGCCGTAATTATGACGGCAACCGCTTGTTCAAGATAGCCAGTGGCGCAAGCGATTATGACTACAACTGGACTAAGGTGCTGATGGAGAATGTAGGAAACCGCATGGACGGTATTTCTCTTCATTATTACACTGTATTAGGATGGAATGGCAGCAAAGGCTCTGCCACCCAGTTCAATGATGATGATTTCTATTGGACACTGGGCAAATGCCGTGAGATAGGTGACGTTATCAAACGTCACATAGCCATCATGGACTTCTATGATCCAGGAAAGAACGTAGCCCTTATGTTGGATGAATGGGGAACCTGGTGGGATGTGGAGCCAGGAACGAACCCCGGTCACCTGTTCCAGCAAAACTCTCTGCGTGACGCCTTCGTAGCATCATTGACATTTGATATTTTTCATCAATATACAGAAAGATTGAAAATGGCAAACATCGCTCAGGTAGTTAATGTGCTGCAGTCTATGATTCTGACTAATGGCAAGCAGATGACGCTGACTCCTACCTACCATGTATTCCGTATGTACAACGTTCATCAGGATGCCACTTACCTTCCATTGGATATTCAGACAGCTACCAAGGAGGTGCGTGACCACCGGACGATTCCGATGCTCAGCGCCACGGCATCCCGTGACAAGGAAGGCAAGATACACATCTCTATGTCTAATGTGGATTTACAGAACGCACAGGAGGTAACCATCAGTCTGCAAGGTGCTAACGTTAAGAAAGTAAGCGGAGAAATACTGACCTCAGCAAAAATAAGCGACCACAACACTTTTGATTCACCCGATAAGGTGAAGCCAGCGGTATTCAATGGCGCAAGTATCAGCGGGAATGTATTAACAGTTAAGATACCAGCAAAATCCATTATTACTTTGGAATTATGGTAATTTTTCGTAATTTCGCAACATGAAAAATTTCTATCAGTTATGAACGATAATAAAATAATGAATCTGGCAGCGGACAATATTCGAATATTGGCTGCATCAATGGTAGAGAAAGCGAAGTCAGGCCATCCAGGCGGTGCCATGGGCGGTGCAGATTTCATCAATGTGCTTTTCTCAGAGTTTCTGATTGACGATCCGGACGATGGTACATGGATTTCACGTGACCGTTTCTATCTGGATCCCGGTCATATGTCACCGATGCTTTACTCACAATTGATGCTGAAAGGCCGCTTCACCATGGATGAGCTCAAAGAGTTCCGCCAGTGGGGAAGTGTAACTCCAGGTCATCCGGAACGAAATATCAGACGAGGCATTGAAAACACCTCCGGTCCATTAGGACAAGGTCACACATATGCCGTAGGAGCAGCCATGGCTGCCAAATTCCTGCAAGCGCGATTTGGAGAAGTAATGAACCAGACCATCTACGCCTATATCTCCGACGGCGGCATACAGGAAGAAATTTCACAAGGTGCTGGCCGTGTAGCTGGTACACTGGGACTGGACAACCTCATCATGTTCTATGATGCCAATGACGTTCAACTTTCTACTGATACCGATGATGTGACTACTGAAGATACGGGTAAGAAATATGAAGCGTGGGGATGGAAAGTCTTACACATTGACGGGAACAATGTTGACGAAATCAGAAAAGCACTGGCAGAAGCTAAGGCTGAGCAGTGCCGTCCAACACTCATTATCGGGCATACCGTAATGGGAAAAGGAGCCCGTCGTGCCGACAACACCAGTTATGAAGCCTGTTGCGCCACCCATGGCGCCCCATTAGGCGGCGATGCCTATATCAATACTATCAAGAACTTAGGTGGTGACCCTGCAAATCCATTCGTTGTATTCCCAGAAGTAGCGGAGCTTTATGCAAAACGCAATGACGAGCTTCGTAAGATTGTGGCTGATAAACGGGCTCAGACTGAAGCATGGGAAAAAGCTAACCCTGGACTTGCTGCTAAACTTGACACTTATTTCTCTGGCAAAACACCTGTTATCGACTGGAGTTGCGTGGAACAGAAAAAGAATGTGGCAACCCGCAACGCTTCATCAACCGTATTAGGAATGCTGGCAGAACAAGTTGGCAATATGGTTGTTTCATCAGCAGACCTGAGCAATTCAGATAAGACAGACGGCTTCCTAAAGAAGACCCATGCTTTCAAGAAAGGTGACTTTAGCGGTGCCTTCTTCCAGGCAGGAGTATCAGAGCTAACCATGGCCTGTATCATGATGGGTATGTGGATGCACGGGGGCGTGATACCTGCTTGCGCTACGTTCTTTGTATTCTCAGACTATATGAAGCCAGCTATCCGCATGGCTGCTCTGATGGAGATTCCTATCAAGTTCATCTGGTCACACGATGCTTTCCGCGTAGGCGAAGACGGTCCTACACATGAGCCTGTAGAACAGGAAGCACAACTCAGACTGATGGAAAAGCTCAAGAATCATAGTGGCAAGAACTCTATGCTGGTTCTCCGTCCTGCCGATGCCGATGAGACAACCGTCGCATGGCGAATGGCTATGGAAAACACAGACTCACCAACAGGCCTTGTCCTATCTCGCCAGAATATAGAGAGCCTGCCTTCTAACAACGATTATGAAGAAGCTGCCAAGGGTGCATACATCGTTGCCGGGTCTGATAATAATCCTGACGTAGTGTTAGTGGCATCTGGTTCTGAAGTATCTACCTTGATGGCTGCCGCTAAGCTGTTACGAATCGATGGCATAAAGGTGCGTGTGGTATCAGCTCCTTCAGAAGGCAGGTTCCACGACCAGCCTGTTGCTTATCAGGAATCTATCATCCCCAGCCATTTAAAGAAGTTTGGTCTCACTGCCGGACTGCCTGTGACGATAGCAGGTCTGTTGGGCAACAACGCCAAGATTTGGGGATTGGAAAGTTTCGGTTTCTCAGCTCCTTACAAAGTTCTTGACGAGAAGTTAGGCTTTACCGCAGAGAATGTGTATAAACAGGTAAAGGAAATGATGCTGTAATATAGAGTTTAAACTAAAAATAGCTATGAAGAAAGTAGGACTCTGTTCTGATCATGCAGGCTTCGACATGAAGGAGCATGTAAAGGAATGGCTTAAAGGAAGAGGTATTGATTATGTGGATTTCGGCACATATTCCAGTGACAGTTGTGATTATCCCGACTTCGCCCACAAACTGGGCAGGGCAATACAGGACGGCGAATTGCAGGAAGGCATTGCCATCTGCGGTACTGGCAACGGTATCAGCATGACACTGAACAAATATCCGAAAGTTCGTGCAGGCCTTTGCTGGAACAAAGAAGTGGCACGCCTTGTACGCCAACACAACAATGCGAATGTGTTGGCCCTCCCAGGCAGGTTTATCTCCCTTTATGATGCCGACGGCATACTTGCCGAGTATTTTGACAAGGAGTTTGAAGGTGGCAGACACCAGCGCAGAATTGACAAGATCCCAATACCTGAGTCCTAATAATGAAAAAAATCATTTATTGAGTGACACTATGTATAAATTTTTAATATATTTGTAGTGTTTTTGTATTCCGTAAGGGAAATGTTTAATTTTAAAGTAATAAAAACCATGAAGAAGTTAATTGTATTAAGCCTTGCTGCCATGGTATGTGGTGTCGCTAATGCCCAGCAGCCTCAGCAAGAACGTAATGACAAGATTGGTGTAGGCATGACTCCGGTTATGTCTGAGTATTGGTCACCACAGCCTAAGGTTGTGACTCCAGGTAACCAGGCAACAGCCAGTGCTCCATCAGACGCTATCGTATTGTTTGACGGAACCGAGAAATCACTGACAGATAATTGGGTAACCCCACAGCGTGATGGTAGCACAGCTCCTGCAAAGTGGATCGTTAAGGATGGCGTAATGACCGTTAACAAAGACTATAGAAATGGTGGCGGCGACATCAAGACCAAGCAGGAATTCGGTAGCTTCCAGCTCCACATTGAGTGGTGCGTTCCAGAAATGGACGCTAAGTTCACCAGCCAGATTCGCGGTAACAGCGGTGTATATCTGCAGAATATGTATGAAGTTCAGATTCTTGACTGCTATAACAACGAGACATACGTAAACGGTATGACCGGTTCTTTGTACAAGCAGACTCCTCCATTGGTAAACGCTATGCGTAAGCCAGGCGAATGGCAGGTTTATGACATCATCTACTCTGCTCCTGTATTCAACGCTGACGGAACTTACAAGGTACATCCTTACGTAACCGTTATCCACAATGGCGTAGTACTGCAGAACCACACTGAGATTTGGGGTACTACCGAGTATATCGGCTGGCCACAGACCAAGGTTCACGGCGACGGCCCTATCTTGCTGCAATGCCATGGTGACCCAAGTCCAGGTATCAGTTTCCGTAACATCTGGATTCGTAAGATGTAACATCAAAACTGGTCAAAATTACCCTTTTGATATTCTTTAATCCATACGATGGCAAAAAAGTCCGTTCTTTTTTGCCATCGTTTCATTTTTATTCATATCTTCGCAGCAGAAAACTATATATAAATTAATAACTCTTAAAAAGAAAAGGATTATGAAAAAGTTTGCATTTATGATGGTATGCCTGATGGCGATGTTATTCGTTTCTAACAGCACTTACGCTCAAGATAAGAAGAATCCGTTTATCGGCACATGGACAGTTACAGCCAGCACCCCTATCGGTGAGACTGAGATGACCATGGTGATTGAAGAAAAGGACGGCAAGATCACTGGATATCTTACAGCTGAGGCTATGGGTGATGAGAAGATTGACTGCGAGGATATCAACACAGAGAAGGCAGACGAGATTTCATTCTCATTCTTTACTGCGCAAGCAGGCATGAACATTGACATGTATTTCACCTTGGATGGTGAGGACGCTGCTAAAGGTGCCATGATGGGCCAGTTCCCAGTTGAAGCAAAGCGCAAATAAGCTAAAAACGCCCAAAAGTAAGGCGGGCACGTTGGCTTTTCAGCTAACGTGCCCGTCTTCTTATAACTCCATTAATAATAATTCTCACGATACACATCCATATACTCTTCGCCATTCTCATGAAAGAACTCTACTTTGTCCTCACGAGCCAGCCATCCAATGGCTGACGAAAGGTCAATTGCATTCAACCTCGTCTTTTCAAGCAATTCATTGAAAGTTGCCCTGGAACCTTTATAAAACAAAGTTCGCCAAACCAATCCTGCGTTAACGCCAATGTCATCCTTCTTCATAGCCGTAATATTTTAGTTTGTTATTGTATTAATTCTTGTCTCAAAGATATGGGAATAAAACATAATTAGCAAGCATTCCCTCATTTTATTTTTCAGAAACCATAAATTTCCTTAAGTCTTCTGCCCAATTCAGCGCCCCTCAAGTCTGTCGCCACAATAATCCCATTACCATCAATCAACAGGTTTGCTGGGATGGAGCTGATACCATATACGATAGACGCCTCACTGTTCCAGTACTTCAAGTCACTTAAATGAACCCAGTTCAGTCCATGACTCTCAATCGCATTGATCCAAGGCTGCCTGCCTCTGTCAAAAGACAAACCAACAATTTCAAATCCCTTGCTATGATATTTCTGATAATTAGCCTTTACATTGTCCATTTCAGACATACAGGGAGCACACCAGCTTGCCCAGAAGTCTATCAGGACATAATTACCATGACCTACATATTCACTCAGTTTATGACTGACTCCAACCGTATCAGCCTCTGTCAAATCTGTAAAACGAGTGCCTATATTGGTCTTTTCATGATGGTTCACCATGCGCCAGGCCCCGATACAAAGCGGATGACTGGAATATGCATGACTATCATTGAGGAATTCCTTCAACTCCTCAATAGATAGTGTGTTATAGATTTGAGACAGATAAAGCGCAGGTATCACATTGTCAGGATTAGCACGTATCACATTCTTCATCTCTACTACCAGCTTGTTATAAGTTGCACTCATCACACGCCTTAAAGAATCGCGAGTCTCTGTGCGCCATTGACTGGTCTGTGCATACTCCATCTGATCCTGCATATAGTCAATTGTAAGATCGGTAATCTTTCTATCTGCCTTATTGAGCCTCTCGTTTAGTCTGGATCCTTTCAATGTGCCACGCTCCATATTCACTTCCAACGGGGAACCGTCAACAAGCAGATTTACAGGCAAGTCATCTCCATCATCCGTGAGAGTTAAGAATGTATTCATTGCCAAAGAGCCTTGAAAAGAGAATGTGCCGTTTTCTACCAGAGCCGTATCAATGGGTTCATTACGAAGCGTATTGAGAAAGACAGAGCTGACACCCTCAGGCACAGAGCCTTTGATGCTGTAAGCCACATTATCCTGAGCCTTGACAGGCAGAAAGACGCAGATACATCCTAATATAGTTGCCAGCAACCTACCCATCATTTCAACGTCGTTATTAGAATGACCCCGTTAGCTCCACGTACCCCCCAACCTGCTCCATCCTTATTAACCTTGATGGTAGCAATCGTTTCTACCGGAATCGCATTGTCCAGGTCAAATCCCTCTATGGCAACGCCATCCAAAACAACGAGCGGTTCAGTCCCTGAATTAACAGAGTTGATGCCCCTGATGGTTACTTTGCTACTTCCGCCTTCAGTAACCACCATCACCCCAGCCACATAATTACGCAGCAATTCTGTAATGGTCCTGAGCCCTGAACGCATAATCATTTCATGGGTGACACCATCTGAAGCGCCCGTTGCACGTGAAAGGAGCGTATATTTCAACGTCTGCTCCACATCGTCTTCCTTTACCGTAAAGTCATTTTTATCAAGATTGACAATTATGTCCTTGTGGTTACCCACAAGAATCTTAGCATCGGCACGTGCTCCGGCTGTGATCTGCAGTGTATCATCGGCCAAAGCACCCATGAAAGAGAAACGTCCTTCTTTGTCTGTATCCACAGCCTTATCAGCTTTCTTCAGCCAGACAGTCACACCCTTCTTAGGCTTGCCTTTTTTCAAGACAACCCCCGAAATATTCTGCGCAAGCACCCCCTGGCAAGCAAGAAAAGCCAGCAGGATAAACAATATCCGTCTCATACACCTACTTTTATATATAGTACGATGCAAAGATACGATTATACGCAAGAAAAGCAAAATATCATGCGTTCTTTTTTGATGCAAGATATTTGTGAAGTCCTTCATTTCTGAGAAGGCATGACGGACAATGACCGCATCCATCGCCCTGTATGCCATTATAGCAAGTCAGTGTCTTATAACGAACCAAGTCGAATACACCCAGTTTGTCTGCCAGTTCCCATGTCTGTGCCTTGTCAATCCACATCAACGGTGTATGGATCACAAACTGATAATCCATAGCAAGGTTCAAAGTGACATTTAGAGACTTGACAAATGCGTCACGACAGTCGGGATAACCGCTGTAGTCTGTTTGAGACACACCTGTCACAAGATGGCGGATACCCCGTTCACGGGCATATACAGCAGCAATACTCAAGAAGAACATATTTCTGCCAGGCACAAAAGTATTAGGCAATCCGCTGGCAGGAACCGCCTGATCCATCTCTATTGTCGCATCAGTAAGGGAGTTACGGCCTAACTGACCTACCAAAGGTATATCCATTACCTCAAAGTGGACGCCAGCAGTCTTTGCTATTTCCCTGGCTAATTCCACTTCTTTTTCATGTTTCTGTCCATACCGGAAGCTCACGGCATACACATCTTTAAACTCTTGTTTAGCCCAGAAAAGGCACGTGGTGGAATCTTGTCCACCACTGAACACTACCAATGCTTTGTCATCAATCATGATTAGATATCATTAACTTTCAAAACGTTGTATGACACGTTTTCATCATATACATCACTACCGTCCAACTTCTTGACAGCCTTTACCACACGGATGGTAACAGGCAGCACGACAATCTCATATACAGTCTTAAGAATAATCTGTGTAATCATCATTGTGATAAGTTCATTCCAACCTATGACAAACCCAAATGCCAACGGGAAGAAAATCACCGAGTCACCCGTCTCACCTACAATAGTTGACCAGACGGCACGTAAAGAGAAGCGTTTACCATGGCTGGCTATCTTCATTCTGCTCATGACCCAGGCGTTGAGGAATGAGCCTACCATATAGGCCATGATTGACGCAAAGGCAATGCGCGGTGCCATGCCAAACACAAAATTAAAGTGTTCCTCCCCTTCCCAGAAAGGTGCGGCTGGAATAGCTACGGCAATCAAGCCAACGGCAACCGTAAAGAAATTACTCGCAAAGCCTGTCCAAATCAGAAGCCTTGCCTTGCGATAACCCCACACTTCTGCCACACAGTCGTTAATGATGTATGAAATGGGGAAAATCATCAAGCCACCAGTGACACTGATGCCAAACACATTGATTAACTTGGTTCCCAAGAGATTGGACGCTACCAGACAAACGTTGAACAATACGGCCAGTAGCAAAAAGATAACTGATACTTCTTTCTTCATATTTCCTGTTTTTTACGTGGTGTTCTGGAATACACGGCTGCTATTCGCAGCATCATATTTCATAAATCAGCGCAAAAGTAGGCATAATCTCCGAACTATGCAAACTTTTGCGCGAAAAACCTAATTACGGCTACAAGCTACGAGCTATAAGGGTACGACTAAATGTTCAATGTTCTTAAGCTTGTAGCCCGTAGTTTTAAAACCTGTAGTCTATGCTTGCTCCAAACACTTTGTTATGACGGCTATAGACATTCTCACCCGGAAGAGTTGTATTGTTATAGTTGGTGAACTTCTTAGTATAATCATGGTAATGAGTCCAGAAGTAGCCCACATTCACCTTCATGCGCTCCGACAGGTGTATCACGCCACCGAGACCTATTGAATAAGAGTCACAGAAGAAAGATGTGTCATACTGGAATTCATCAGACAATCCATAGTCAGTGCGCTGATAACCTGCACTCAATGTTACATACTTATGTGCATCCCATTCAACACCGACCTGATACTCATTAGTTCCACGTGTCAGTGTCTTCTGCTTGTCATTTGCCATTTCCGCATTCTTGTCGTAAAAATGATGGTATTCCACACTGGCACGTAAAGTTGGCAGAATCTCGTAAGCCACTGCTGCACTAAACAAAGCAGGCACGTCACTCGGAGTATTCACACCATCGCTATAAGCCGCCAATGCTCCGTTAGGATCAGAGTTTTCCTTGGTATCGTTCTCAATATTGAGATTAGCCTTGAACTCATATTTCAAACCAACATTCCATTTGCCCAGTTTCACATCAGCACCAATGACAGGAGCCACGCCCCACCCTTTCTGATCAACATCCAGACGCAAATCAACCAACGGCTGGTTAGCCAAAGCCGCTAAAGACGGATTTGCCGCAGCAGCCTGCTGAATAACTGGGTTCTGCATCAGTTCAGGTTTAGCGGTGGCAGTCACATGTCCCTTGTATCCACCTGTGAAATAATTCATTCGTGCACCAGCATAAAGTGAAAGCCAGTCAGTTGCCTTATAAGTCACACCAGCTTGGAAAGCATAGATAAACTGACGCCCTTTCATTGAGGTGTTCATATTATAGAGTTCTGAAGCACTGGCAGTTCCAGTTGCTTTCATCAGTCCCTGAACAGTTGGGTTGGCTGCAATACCAGCCATCACCATTGAGTCAAACATAGGCAAGCCCTTACTATAAGAAGCTTCACCTCCACCGCCAACAACACCTCCGTATGCGGAAATAGCCCATGGTCCTTTCTTATAAGTAAAGAATAAAGAAGGAATGATTGGTGCAGAAGCCGTGCCTTTATAAAAACGGTGATTATTCTCTTCAGGGAATAGTGGGAAGGTTGCATCAATATTACGCTCCTGATAAGCGTTCTGCCAGCTGAATGAGACATAGATGCCATCTTTCTTGAGGAAACCCAAACCAGCTGGATTTGAATATGGGCTATCAGAATCAATCATAGCACCACGCGTTATCATTCTGATAAATGCCACCGACTGGTTTGTATTAGTCAGCACACCGCCTGCGAAAGCGGAAGCTGAAAAGCCCAGCATAGCCAAGCCAAGAATTGTCTTTTTCATCTTTTTACCTAAATTAATTAATGGTTAATTTAACTCATCTTGGGGGACAAATCCCACAAAAACGGCTGCAAATGTATGACAATATTCTATATCATGCAATATTTTGGGCAATATTTTTGCACAATTCCACCTCTTTTGTGCAAAAACATTAAAGTTTCAATCGCAAAATAAGGCATAATCAGATGAAAAGATTTATCTTTGCATACATAAAACAAGAAACGAAAAAAGACATGAAGAAAACGATTCTATCCATCTGCTTTGCTTGCATTGCAATCTGTTTGCCTTATCAGGCGGCAGCACAGAAGAACGAGAACGCTAACCACGAAGACAGCTACTACCTGAAGGGAGCTGTGCCGGAGGTTAACGGCAAGGTGGTATTCAGCAAAGAATTCAGCATCAGTGGCATGAGCAAAGAGGATGTGTATGAAAAAGTACACACATGGATGGATGCACGCATGAAGCAGAACGCCAACAAGAGTCGTGTGGCATACGTCAATGAGGCCAATGGCCAGATTGCTGCAAATGCTGAAGAATACATCGTTTTCTCAAATACAGCACTGGCACTTGACCGTACCAAAGTGATGTATCAGATGATTGCCAACTGCGATAACGGTAAATGCACGCTTCAAATCAGGAATATCCGTTATGACTATCCCAACGAAAAGGAAATATATATAGCCGAAGAGTGGATAACCGACGAGGTTGCTCTTTCAAAAGACCAATCAAAACTGGTGAGAGGCTATGCTAAATGGCGTAGAAAGACCGTTGACTTTGTGGACGACATGAACGAAAGTTTGCAGAAAGCCCTGAGCGGTATCAATACGATGAGAGCAGACGATGGCAAACCAGAAGAGACTCGCAAGGGAGACGAGGTGGCAGTTGTAAACGCTCAACCGGTACAAACCACACCCCCTGCCCAACCTGTGGCTAAAGCCGCTGCCCCGGCGATAAACCCAGCAATACCAGTAGCTACTGTTGAAGCTGCTGTCAAGGATGGAGAAACAGTTAAACCCGAAGAGACTGTCAAGCCCGTTGATACACCTGTTGCAGTAGTGGAAGAGAAACCAGCTGTTCCAGCAGGAGCTTTCCCTGAGTTGACAGCAGACAAGATTCAAGCCAGCAAAGGCAGGTTGGTTATTATTATAGGTGAAGACGAATTCAACCGTACCACGATGACCGCCAATGCCGGAGGCTATCTTTCAAGCAAAGATGGAAAGAAGTTTATTAATACTATTCTGACGCCAGAACAGAACTATCAGGCTTTAGAGCAGGCTGAGGCATACACGGTTTCATTCTATCCTAATGGTGCCAGCCAGCCATCTGTGGTGATGAAATGCCGTTATGCGACTACAGAGAAGCCAGGTCCTGGACGGGCCAACATCTTTACGGGAGAAATAACCAGTGTAGAAACTCATTAATACCCGAAACTATGGCAGGAGAAGATATGGAACACATCATCATGCATGGCGTGGTGTTCAGAGGCAAGAGCGACAAGCCCAAGCAAGGGAATAAGATTAAGACGAAGGCTAAGAAAAAAACATATATCACAGGAGCCCATAAGTCAGCATCCGCTAAAATGAAGGCCGACATCCGCAAACGCCGTGCCAACAGACCGTCGCAACGCAAAAGCCAGGATTAGGTTATGCCTAACCGGTCATGGCATCTGAACCTTCTTAAGCATTATTTTCTTAAATCTTTTGATAATTGCGGACAAAGCGTTACTTTTGCAATGCATTGACATATCAAAAAAAAGATCAATGCAGACATAGTATTGTTAAGGCGATTATCATGCACTACATATCAGGCAGTATGAGGTTCAGCCGGTTTACCTAAAGAAACTCTTAGCAATATGGAATTGTGCTGATGAAAACATTGTCTAATGTGCTGAATACAATAGAAGGAACAGAGCCTCAACGCACCGAATTTACCTTCGATGCTCTCCCCGACGCAAAAAGCGCAAAAACAGGGGTGTCGGTAGAATATGCCTATGACCCAAACAAGAGTTGGTATGTGTTCCGGGCATCACATGGGAGGGAGGACAAAGCGTTTGACATTATTGTGGAAGACGGCACCTATTGCTATATTCCCAAACGATACGTCAAGAAAATAGTTCAAGGCAAACTGAGGAAGAAGGCAGAGACACTTATTCCCAACCTACTATTTGTCTATACCACGCAGGCGGATGCTGACAGATATATAAAGGAAACGCCCGCATTGGATTTTCTCTCTTACTATTACAATCATTTCCGGCTAATTGCCGGAAAGAATCCTCCCCTGCTGATACCGCAAGAAGAAATGTTCAAGCTTATACAGACTACACGCAGTATGAATGAGCATTTGCTTTTGGTTAAGCATGGAGAGTGTAAGTTCAGGAATGGTGACACAGTCAAAGTCAAAGAAGGACTTTTCACTGGAGTTGAGGGAAGGGTTGCCAGGTTATCAGGCCAACAAAGGGTTATCGTATCTATTTCAAATATCGGTATGATAGCTACAGCATACATCCCCAGTGCCTTTTTACAGGTCATTGGAAATAATGATACATCAAAGTGAAACACTGAAAAATAATATATGAAGAAATTAATTATTCTACTGTGTATTTTCATGAGCGCAATCGTTACCACTTATGCGCAAAACATGAGTGAAAGGCAAATCTTGCAGTATGTTATCCAGCAAAGGCAACAAGGCAAGCAAGAATCAGCCATTGTTTCCGACCTGCTGAGAAGAGGTGTAACAATGGAACAGATACAACAACTGAGACAGCGTTACGATGGCCAGATAAACGCAGCTAATATGACAGAAACGACTGACCGAACCATCAATGATGCATTTAACAGGCTGAGAAGTGACAAAGCCCCTCTTTTAGATGCAGAAAACGGAACGCTGGGAATCGAAGAGTTTACCGACTCCATTTCTTTAACAGAGTTACCCAAAGAAGGGAAAAAGATATTTGGTCATGACATATTCAACCGGCAGCTGTTGACATTTGAGCCGCAAATGAACATTGCAACGCCACAGGATTACATCTTAGGGCCTGGCGACCAACTCATTATTGACATTTATGGCGCGACACAAGAGACTGTAGCACTTACAATTAGTCCTGATGGTGAGGTAACTGTTCCCAACTATGGCCCTGTAGCAGTAAGTGGTCTGACAGTAGCGGGCGCACAAAGCCGCATACGGGAAAAGACCGGGCAGTTTTATTCTGGATCAGAAATAAAAGTTACCGTTGGTCAGACACGTACCATCAAGGTCAATGTGATGGGCGAAGTCAAGGTTCCAGGCACTTATACGCTCAGTGCATTCGCCACCGTTTTCCATGCCCTTTATATGGCAGGTGGCATCAATGACCTTGGCACACTTCGAAGCATCAAAGTATATAGGCAGGGAAAGTTAATATCTTCCATTGACGTTTATAAGTTTATTCTCAATGGCCGACTTGCAGGGAACATAAGACTAACCGATAATGATGTGATTCAAGTAGGACTATATGAGAGTGTGGTTGACATCACCGGACGTGTTAAACGCCCGATGGCTTACGAAATGCGGAAGGAAGAAACTCTTGCTGACTTGCTGGACTACTCTGGTGGTTTTACCGGTGACGCTTATAAGAAACTATTGCGAGTGCTTCGCAAAAGCGAAGAACTCAGGACCGTGTATAATGTGGAAGATATAGAAACAGGGACATTCCTTATTACAGACGGTGATTCCATCATCGTTGACTCTATTATCAACCGCTATAAAAACATGGTAGAGATTAAAGGTGCAGTATTCCGTCCTGGAATGTATAGACTTGGAGAGAAGGCTTATAGTGTGAGGTCACTCGTTGAATATGCTTCAGGACTTAAGGAAGAAGCGTTGACATCCAGAGCCGTTCTACGCCGCATAAAGCCCAACCGAACGCAGGAGGTGATATCAGTTGATTTAGAGGGAATTCTTAATGGCAAGACAGCCGACTTACTGTTACAAAACGAAGATGTACTCTATATACCGGCCATAGCAGAGCACCAGAATTTTCGAACCCTAACAATCGATGGCGAAGTAATCTTCCCGGGAACATACGAATATGCAGAAGGTACTACCATTGAAGACCTCATCCTTCAAGCCGGAGGTTTGACAGACGCCGCCTCCACCAAGAGGATCGATGTATCCCGTCGTCTGAGAGACCCAGATGCAAGTGAGGGAAGCATGGAACTGGCCCAGACATTCTCCTTTACCTTGAAAGATAATTATAAAGTTGATGGCAACGAGACATTCGTTTTAGAGCCATACGATTTGGTTCATGTACGAACCAGTCCCGTCTTTCAGTCGCAGATACAAGTATCTGTAGAGGGAGAGATTGCTTTTCAAGGCAATTATACCATGGAGAAAAAGAATCAGCGGTTGTCAGATGTTATCAAGGCAGCCGGAGGAACGATACCTGGAGCATACATCAGAGGCTCGCGACTTGTGAGGAAAATGACAAATGATGAGAAAGCGAGAATGCAGTCTGTATTACGTGTCGCCCAGCAAAGTGCTGACGGCAAAGACTCCATAGCTATTGACAAGCTACTTACCCAAGACACCTATTCAGTAGGTATCCATTTGGATGAGGCATTGGCTAATCCCGGATCAGCGCAAGACATTGAGATGATAGACGGAGACAGGCTGATTATACCTCGATTCAACCATACGGTTAAGATAAGCGGCGATGTGAATTCTCCCAACACGGTTGCTTATGATGAAGGTAAAGGATACAAGTACTACATCAAACAGGCCGGCGGTTTTGGCAACCGAGCTAAGAAATCACATGTTTATATTGTATATCTGAACGGCACCATGGGCCTTGCCAAAGACAGCAAGATCGAGCCTGGCTGTGAATTGATTGTTCCTTCTAAAGAGCCGCGTAACACTAATGCCATCAACCAATGGCTTGGAATAGGAACCAGTGTCGCCTCTTTAGCGACAATGATAGCTACTATAGGACACCTTATTAAATAAATATAATGATGAGCGAGATACCGGCAAAAAGGTGGAGACCAACTCCCATAGATTTCAGCAAGCTTTGGACTGACATTAAGAAACATAAGAAGCTATATTATAAGGTAATCCCAGCGGTGGCTGTGATAGCTGTCATTATTTCGCTATCATTACCTAATTACTACAGCTGCACGGTGATGCTTGCACCTGAATCAACCGGCATCAGTTCTTCTTCAGGAAGTCTATCAAACATAGCCAGCACGTTAGGCATAAACTTAGGAAGTGCTACCCGCAGTGGCGATGCCATTACCCCTACCCTCTACCCAGACTTGATGAAATCAGTTGACTTCAAGACATCACTATTCCCCATAAAGGTGAAAAGGACTGACGGGCAAGAGTTCACTTACTATGACTATATGGTCAATGAACAGAAGTCTCCCTGGTGGGCCATACCGTTAGGCTGGCTATCCTCTTTACTGACAAAGGAAGACAATGGAGAGGAAAAGCCACTCGACTCATATCGATTGACAAAAAAGCAGATGGCAATTGTCAGAAGGTTAAACAGCAAGATCTCATGTGAAGTTGATAAGAAGACACGCGCCATCACCATACAGGTAACCGACCAGGATGCAGAGATTTGCGCATTGATTGCAGATTCCGTGATGACCCGCCTTCAGCAATCCATTACCAATTACCGCACTAAGAAAGCCCGTGTGGATTTGGATTACATGCAGAACCTTTTTGACGAGGCCAGGACCAATTATGAAAAGGCAAGCCGTGAATTCGCTGAATATGCAGATGCCAACATGAACACCTATCGTGAGACTGACCGACAGAAGCGAGCCGACTTAGAGATGAACCTTCAGCTCCATCGGACAGTTTATCAGCAAGTAGCTACTCAATTACAAGCTGCAAAAGCAAAGGTGCAGGAAGACACGCCGGCTTTCACGACTTTGCAATCTGCCACAGTTCCCGTCAAGAAAGACGGTCCCAAGCGTTCACGCATCTGCCTGATATTCTTGCTGCTCGGCTTCATAGGTGTTACTTGTTACATTTTCTATAAAGAGAAAGATATCAAAATGTTATTGGGAATATGAATGTAATAAAGACAGCGATAGAAGGTGTCGTGATTATCGAGCCACGTATTTTCAAGGATACAAGGGGATATTTCTTCGAGAGCTTCTCACAAAAGGAGTTTGATGAGAAGGTATATCCTGTTACATTTGTACAGGACAACGAAAGTATGTCGTCTTACGGAGTTATGAGAGGGCTGCATTTCCAACGGCCTCCCTACAGTCAGGCTAAACTTGTACGATGTGTGAAAGGAGCAGTCCTCGATGTAGCAGTTGATATCCGCAAAGGCAGCCCTACTTACGGACAGCATGTGTCCGTAGAATTGTCTGAAGACAACCATCTTCAGATATTTATTCCGAAAGGTTTTGCACACGGTTTCTCTGTGCTGAGTGAAACGGCAGTTTTCCAGTACAAGTGTGATGAGTTCTATCATCCCGAAGCAGAAGGAGGCATCTCAATCCTTGATGATTCGCTACATATTGACTGGCACATTCCAACTGATAGAGCCATTATTTCCGAAAAGGATACCAAGCATACTCATCTAAAAGACTATGAAAGTCCATTTTATTATTAATGCGAAGCCTCTATGAATCCTTGAAATCACGTTAAAATGGAAGTTAAAGTCAATCGATCAGACATTATCTGGAGCTATTTAGGCGTTATAGTATCCTTTACCGCCAGCATTATAACGCTGCCTATAGTTATTTATTATCTGGATGCTGATACTGTTGGATTATGGTATGTTTTTAATAGCGTTGGAGCAATAACCATATTATTTGACTTTGGTTTCTCTGTAACATTTGCTAGGAATATCAACTATTGCTGGAGTGGCGCTTCAAAGTTAGAGAAAAAAGGTCAAGGAGGAGACATTCTCAACGAGCCAGATTTTTTATTGATGCGTAATATTCTTTATACATGTAAACGCATATATTTAATTCTGTCATCATTAGCATTATTATTGATGCTGACCATTGGAACGGTGTATATACTGCACATTTCATCACATATATCAGGACATACCCATATCATTGCGTGGATAATCTTTTCAGTTGCTGCTTTTTTAAATTTGTATTTCAATTATTATGATTCTTTTTTAAGAGGTGTTGGTGCTGTAAAGCGTGCCAATCAAAACAGGATATTTGCACGGAGCGTTCAGTTACTTTTGGTAATTGTGTCATTGACTTTAGGATTTGGTCTCTTGGGATTATCCATCTCGTATCTTGTCTTTGGTATTGTGTTCCAGACTCTTGGTAACAGGTATTTCTACAGTTATCAAAACATCAGACAACAATTAAACAGAATCACCCGGAAAGTAAATACAAAAGAAGTAAAGGAATTGTTCAGGACGATTTGGTATAATGCATGGCGTGATGGCTTGGTATCTTTAAGCATATACCTAAGTGGACAAGCAAGCGTTATTATATGCTCACTATATTTATCTTTATCTGAGACAGGCACCTATTCAGTAGGTTTACAAATAGCAAATGTAGTTGCCATTTTTTCAGCCACTCTTTACACTACCTACCAGCCAGCATTACAACATAATTGGATAAAGAAAAACATGGATGAGGTTAGAAGAATTATGCGATTAATAGTTCTTACCTATATAATAACGTTTTTTACAGGAAGTATTGCCGTTATTACTGTCGGCTTACCAATTCTCAAACTGATAAGACCAGAAGTAATCATTAGCACAGAACTAATGGCAGGCTTATTCATAAGCCAGTTTATTATACAGTTCAGGAACTGTTATACATCATATTTTTCATGCACTAACAGATTAGACTATATGCCACATTTTGTGTTTGCCTCAGTTTTGACGATAATTCTTTCCATTGTGTTCATACAATGGGGCAACATGAAGACTTGGGGATTAATAATAGCTCAAATTATTAGCCAGTGTATATTTAATATTTGGTATTGGCCAATAAAAGCACATCGTGAAATGCATCAACCTGTTGTTCTATAAAAAACATGTGCAACAAAACTAACCAACTGTGAAAATCTTATACGACCATCAGGCTTTCGGCATGCAGCAGTTTGGCGGCGTATCAAACTGTTTTGTACAACTTATTAAGAATCTTCCTCAAAACTGCCAACACTACATCTCATTATGTGAAAGCGATAATGTACATCTTATAGAAAGTGGGTTAAACGTTTCCTTTAAGCCAAGAAAACTTTATGAAGAAAATTTTATCTCAAACAGGAAATTTAAGGGGCGAGGATTTCTATATCGGTGTACATTAAGACTGACTCCTTGGCTAACTTCAGAAGGCATTAACAGGAAATGTTCGATAGAGGCTCTTAAACGAGGAAATTTTGATGTATTTCATCCTACTTATTTTCATCCTTATTTTTTAAAATATCTAAATGGGAAGCCTTTTATCTTGACTGTACACGATATGATACCGGAATTGTTTTCATTTAAGCGAGACAATCAAATTAAATGGAAAAAACTTTTATGTAATAAGGCTGCACATATCGTAGCAGTATCAGAGAATACGAAACAGGACTTGATAAAGATTCTGAATGTTCCTAACGAGAAAGTAACGGTAATATACCATGGAGCCCCTGAATATCCGAATAATATTGACAGCCCTCCCATTATCAACGGAAAATATATTCTTTATGTTGGTCAAAGAGAATTATATAAGAATTTCTTGTCCATGGTAAAGGCATTAACCCCAGTTCTACAAAGACATCAATATCTAAAGATTGTATGTACAGGAGCAGAGTTAACGAGAAGAGAAACTTCTGCTTTATTTGCTATGGGAATGACTGACAGGGTACAACATTTACGGGTCAGTGATGATAGATTAATAATGAATCTTTATTCTCACGCTTTATGTTTTATATACCCATCTGCTTACGAAGGATTTGGTATTCCAATTTTAGAAGCATACAAAGCTTACTGTCCTGTTTTACTGAACAACAAGAGTTGCTTCCCTGAAATAGCCAATGATGCAGCCATATATTTTAATCTCGATGACAACCATTCCGATTTGGAAAGTGTGATGGAATCTTTTCTTCGGATATCATCAGAAGAAAGATTATCACTATTAGATAAACAACGCCAAAGGTTAAGCCTGTTTTCTTGGCAAAGGTCAGCGAGTCAACTTGCAGATATATACAGACTTGCGTCACAAAATTGCACACCTATCCTAACACATTAAAACATGACAAGCAGCGAGTTTCTTTTAGAATTATTAGACAATTATTGGAATTACATTATTAGTCTAATAATCTGTTCTGTTATTTTTTATTTTTTATTTAGAAATAAGGTACGTTCGATTACAGATCCATTGTTAGTCTCTATCATTAGTGCTGTATTAGCAGATAGTATTGTCGTTTATTTATCAATAAGTAACTTGATGCCTAAGCAGCACACTATTTTTTTCCTAATCGGACAAACACTCTTTTTCGCAATATATCAATACTATATCCCTTCACGAAATGAAATAGTTGTTGATGAAGAACTTGTCGAGTCTGAAAGAGAAGATTATTTATTATTTGAGATTTGCATATTAATATATTTGTTCTGCACTTTATATTCGTGGTATTTAAATGGGGTTCCTATATTTAACTCAAGCCGATTTGAAATAAATATCGATAATTCATCAGGAATTCTCGGCTTATTATCCAAGATAAGCAATGCAGTTTTGCTTTATTTAGTTATTTACAGTTTTCATATTACAAATTCCGAGCAATACATAAAAGGATATGTTTATTTATTAATAATATCACTGCTTTGTCTATTAGGGGGGTCAAAAGGCTTTATATTGACAATAGTGAGCGGATACTTTTTTTATTATTGTTTCTATATTAATAAATTCCCAAAAATACAATTTAAATATATCGCTATAATAATTGCCACTCCGCTATTAGCCATTTCTATCGCTGGGATAGCAGGAGAGAATAGCTCTGCATTATTAGTATATTTATATAGATTATTAGCTTATGGTGATATTTACTGGTATGCTTATCCAGATGATGCCATATCTTCTATAACTATTCAGGCTCCGTTTCTAAACATGTCATCTTTATTATTAGGTCCCTTCAGACATATTTTTGATTTTGGGTTAACAGATGATGTAATGCAAACGGCAGGAGGAATATTGTTTGAACAGATATATGACTATTTCCCCGAAAAAGGTGCCCCCAACTCACCTGTTTTTATTACATCTTGGGTGTATTTTAGATGGAACGGACTTTTCATGATTCTTTTAATAGCATGGATTGGGAGTCTTTTTTATAATCGCCTACATCCAATGGAACGCTCTCTTCCCAATTGCTGTATAAGAGGTTTAATGATAAACGTCAGCCTTTGCTGGAATGACATTTATTTATTCTTTTATTATATTTGGTCCGTCATTATTTTCACCTTTATCTTTATAGGAGTAAAATATATAAATTCATATTTTGAGAATAAAGAACAGACTTTTAAAACTTGTGCATGAAAAAAATAAGTGTTATTACAGTATGCCTTAACTGTGCAGAGAAATTGGAAAGAACCATTCAATCTGTTATCAAACAAACATATACAGATTTAGAATATATAATTGTAGATGGAGGAAGTCAGGATGATACTATTAATATCATAAAAAAATACCAATTGAAAATAACGAAATGGATATCAGAAAAAGATGATGGCATTTATGATGCCATGAATAAGGGTATAAAGATGGCTTCTGGAGAATGGGTTAATTTTATGAATGCAGGTGATGTGTTTGTAAATAATGATGTTTTAGAAAACATTTTATGCAGAGCAATACCAGATGACATAGATTTTATTTATTCTGACTATTATTACATGAAAAAATCTGGATCCATAGAATTAAGAACACTCTGTCGAGAAAAAGGAGAGATTAATCACCAATCTTCTATTTACAAGAAGAGTCTTCACGAGACATATGGTTACTATGTCGTCACACATCCTTATATTGTTTCTGATTTGTTATTTTTCCTATCTATCCCTAAAGAAAGATTTCAAAAAAGTTCCTTCATTATTTCTATAAACGAAGCTGGCGGTATCTCCGACATGGAAGATTGGTGTCGAGAGCAAGCTCTTTGTCTTAAAGTTGTATTTGGCATAGAGAATATTAAGCCGGTATTCAAAATGTACATTAAGAAAATGGTTAAACAACTGATTAGATATAACAGCTTTAAAAAACGTTTAAAAGGTCTTTGAAACATGGATAAAGTAGCCATTTTATTATGTACTTTCAATGGCGAAAGATATATTAATTATCTAATCGATTCAATAAGAGAACAATCTTTTACAGACTGGATACTATATATTCATGATGATGGCTCAACAGATAAAACCATCCAAATATGTTCACATTATAATGAAGTTGACAAAAGGGTAATTATTATCAACGACGCAAATAAACATCGTGGCGCCAAAGATAGTTTTTTATGGCTATTGGAACAAGTTGAAGCTGATTATTATTTATTTTGTGATCAGGATGACATTTGGTTGCCTTTTAAAATTGAGCAATCTTTGGAATATATCAAGCAAATAGAGAATCATAATCCTAATAAACCCATTTGCATTCATACAGATTTGACCATAGTTGACAAACATCATAATATGATAAGTACTTCTTTATGGAAAAGTTCAAAAATAAAGCCAAAATTCTTAGAGAATAAGAATTATATCCAAGTATTTAATTGTGTAACAGGATGCACCATGATATTTAATAGCATAGCGAAGAGATGTGCATTCCCCGTAAATGGCAAAGCACCTATGCATGATTTTTGGGTAGCATATTCATGTTTAGCGAATGGTGGTGTAGTATCACATATAAACAAGCCAACGGTTTTGTACTGTCAACACGAAGACAATAAGATAGGGGCAAATATCATAGATCGTTCATATGCCAGCAATAAAATTATTCATTTCAGCAGAACAATTAAAGAAAACGTAAGTCAATTTCAAATTATGCACAAAATAAGTGGCATTTCTTTTTATAAATACTTACTTTGTAAAGTATCCTACGAGTTTGTTCGTTTTATATGATTTCTATATGTATAGCTACATATAACGGAGAGAAGTATATCTGTCAACAAGTAGATTCTATACTCAGCCAGCTTAACTCAGCTGATGAAATCATCATTTCTGATGATGGGAGTAAGGATAATACGATTAGTGTACTTGAGGCTTATCACGATCCGAGGATAAAGATCTTTTATAATAAGGGACGCCATGGCGTAGTACCAAACTTTGAGAATGCGCTGAAAAAAACATCTGGAGACATCATTTTTTTCGCCGATCAGGATGACATCTGGGAGAATAATAAAATCAGCCGATGTATGGAAGCGTTGAAAAATGCAGACTTGGTAGTGCACAATGCAATAGTTGTCTATGAAGATGGCAGTCATGCTGGTGAAGATTTCTTCCATCTAAGGCACTCGGGCCCAGGATACTGGAAGAATCTGTACAAAAACTCTTTCATGGGCAGTTGCATGGCCTTCCGCAAAAATGTAAAAGATTATGCGTTACCGTTTCCTCATCATATCCTTTGGCACGACATGTGGATTGGGCTGATGGTGGAGAAGAAAGGTAAGACCATATTTATAAATGACCAGCTGATACATTATCGCAGGCATGTCGGTAATGCTTCTGCTACATCTGAAGCTTCCACATTCTCCAAATGGAAAATGTTGAAATACAGAATTCAAATGCTATATTACTCCTCAATAAGATAATCGTATGAAAGGATGCTGACCGTTTCAATCGTAACATACAAAACTCAGTTATCTGAACTTGAAAAGTGCTTGAATTCACTTAATACCGAAGTGGTGGATAAGGTGTTCGTCATTGACAATTCAAGTCAAGGATATCTGGCTGATTTTTGTAAGAGCGAAAAGAAGATTGAATACATGGCAAGTGAAAACATCGGCTATGGAGCAGCGCATAATAAGGGCATAAAAAAAGCCTTGGGGTTAGGCGCTAAGTATCATTTGGTACTTAACAGTGATGTTTATTTTGAGCCAGATGTTTTGAGACAGCTGTTAGTTTATATGGAGGAAAGGGAAGATGTAGCGATGGTGCAACCCAACATCATTTACCCTAACGGTAGCATGCAATACACCTGCAGGTTGTTGCCAACTCCTGTGAATTTGATATTTAGAAGATTTCTTCCCAAGAAGATGGCAGAAAACATGAACTACAAATATCTGTTAATGATGTTCGACCACAAACGTGAACTGGATGTACCCTATCATCAAGGCAGTTTCCTTTTTTTCAGAACATCATGTTTCGAAAAAGTGGGATTGTTTGACGAGCGATTCTTTATGTATCCCGAGGATATTGATATTACGCGGAGGATGCATCGAGAATACAAAACCATGTTCTGGCCTGGCGTAACAGTAGTTCATAATCATCGGGCAGCATCCTATAAAAGCAAAAAGATGCTTTTCATCCATATATGGAATATGACCAAATATTTCAACAAGTGGGGATGGATAATAGACAAAGAACGCAAGAAATGGAATAAGCAGCTGCTGGATAATCTTTACCATGTAAGTAATTGATATTCTAAATAACCTGATTTTAACTAACATGTATAATTTGACGAAAAGACTTTTCGATATAATATTTGGATTGATTGGCATTATTGCCATGATACCATTAAGCCTCATCATTAAGTTGCTGTTTATATGTACGGGTGACAACGGGAACCTCATGTACAGGCAACGAAGAATCGGAAAAGATGGGAAAATTATTAGAATCTACAAGTACCGCACTATGGTGGAGAATGCGGATGAACAGCTTGAAGAGCTATTGAAAGACGCTCAGCTGAAAGCTGAATGGGAAGAGACCCAGAAATTAGAGAATGATCCCAGGATTACCAAGATAGGAAAGTGGCTGAGAATAACTTCGCTCGATGAACTGCCCCAATGTATCAATGTACTTTTGGGCGATATGTCTTTAGTCGGGCCGCGGCCTCTTATTGAAGGCGAACTGGAACAGCATGGGGGCACAAGGCTATATTGGGAGGTTAAACCTGGAATCACGGGATGGTGGGCTACCCATGGCCGTTCTGATACAGATTACCAAGAGAGACTGGAACTGGAGTATTATTATATCAAGAACCAATCGCTAAAACTTGACTTTATCTGTATTTTAAAGACTATAGGTGTAGTCCTGAAAGAAAAAGGAGCGAAATAATAGCGAAACATAATAATAATAATAATTAATTATGAGAATCAAGAAAGGATTTACACTAAGGAACATAGGTGCTGACCACGTGGTGGTTCCAGAAGGCATTGAAGTGATAGACTTCAACAAGTTGGTGAGCTTGAACAAGAGCGCCAAGTATCTCTGGGAGAAGGTGGTAGGCCGTGATTTCACGGTGGAAGAGATGGCAAAATTGCTGACAGAGAAATACAATGTCTCGCCTGAGGATGCACTGACAGATGCGGGAAGCCTGATTGAGAGATGGAGAGAAATCGGACTTTTGGAGGAATGACAGATATAGTTGAACATGCCTTTTGGGAACTGCTGAAAGCTGGGCTTTGGGAAAGAGACCCTGTATTAGAGACTAAGCTTACAGATGAGCAATGGATGGAAGTCATGAAGCAAGGCAAACGCCAGACATTACTGGGCGTATTGTTTGATGGTATGCTTCGCCTACCCACAGAACTGCAGCCCAGAGGAAGAGACTCGCATGAAGTGGTTCTGGCAGGTAAACAAGATTGAACAAGCAAACCGCAAGCTGAACCGAGTGCTGGTGGAATTTATTGATAAGTTGCAAGAACAAGGTATTCCTTCCTTATTACTGAAAGGACAAAGCTATGCTGTGCTATATCCGCAACCGTTACACCGCCAATGTGGTGACATCGATTTGTATATCGGTCTTAACCATTACAAGTCCACCTGCCAATGGGCAAAAGAGTGGAACCTGATAGGTACCAAAGATGAGGAAGGATTCAGGCATCAGCAAATCACAGTTGATGGCATAAACATAGATCTGCACAGGATAGCCATAGAATTCCCCAACCCTCTTAAGCACAAAAAATTCCGCGAATGGAGCGAACGGATGTTGGAAAGCTCCACATCCACTTTTGTTCCAACTACAGAAAGCCAACCCATACATATTCCAGAACTGGAATATAATGTGATATTTGTTTTCTACCATTTGCTTTCCCATTATTTTATAAGTGGCATAGGCTTACGCCAGTTCTGCGACTGGGCAAGAATGCTTCATGTGAGCAAATCGGAGATTGACTATAACAGACTTGAAAAAGACATCAATGACTACGGTCTGATGAACGCCTGGCAAGTATTCGGCTATATTCTGGTACATCAATTAGGACTGCCACAAGAGGAATTCCCCTTCTACAAAGACACCCGCAAAAAGTCAGCCAACCTTTTGGAAGACATACTGGAGCAAGGCAATTTTGGACATTATGCTGAAAAACAAAGGCCTAACGCATCCAACTATGTGTTGAGAAGAGGAAAACGATTTGTGTTCCGCACTAAACGCTACATACAGACCATGAGGCTTTTCCCGTCATTAGGCTTTGGGGCTTATCTATTATACCTGTACGAGCGAGGTGGACATTTCTTCACCGATATCTTCAAGAAAGCATGATGCGTAAACTGTTCAGCTGGCTTTGGCAGTCTTCAAACGGCATTCGCGGAAGACTGCTGCTGAACTCACTGTGCGGCCTTTGCTACATCTGCGCGAGCCTGTCATTTGTTTATTTCAGCAAGGAAGCGATTGACTATGCCACGCACGGTGGACTATCTCTATCCAGAGTCTTTGTCTATGGAGCCATCCTTGCAATAATTTACTTGACGGAGCTTGCTCTGAACATAACGATGAGCTGGATAGAGAACCAGACGGAGATAGTCATGAAAAACCAACTGAGACACCGCATCTACAGTCACTTGATGCATGTAACGTGGGAGGAATGGGAGCGTTTTCATAGCGGTGACGTGTTGAACCGTTTAGAAGAGGATGTGCGTGTGGTGAGCGATGCACTCTGTAAGTCGGCGCCACAGCTGTTCGCCACTTGTGTTCAGGTAGTGGCGGCATTTTTCTTCCTCTACTTCATGAACCCGATACTGGCCTGGAGCATCATCTTCATCATGCCTGTATGCTTAGTGGCAAGCAGGCTGTTCTTCTTCAAGATGCGCAAACTGACAAAAGACATCCGTTCTACAGACAGTCAGGTGCAGAGTGTGATGCAAGAGAGCCTGCAGCACCATCTGCTCATCCAGAGCATGGAGCAGAACGGGTCTTTTGCCGACAGATTGGAAAACCTCCAGGATTCCCTTTACGGACAGACGATGCACAGGACTCGCATCAACCTGTTTGCCAGAGGAATGGTGACATTGGGGTTCATCGGTGGTTACATGACGGCTTTCCTATGGGGACTGGTAGGCTTGCAACAAGGCACTATCACCTATGGCATGATGACGGCCTTTCTGCAATTAGTCAACAGGATTCAAAGGCCGACAGTAGATTTAACCCGACTGTTCCCCGTTTTCATACATGCTTCGGCCTCCATCGACAGGCTTGAGGAACTGGAAGCCTTGCATAGCGAAAAGCAAGGAGAGAACAAGATGCTGAAAGGAATAACGGGAATCTGTATGGAGGACATCACTTTCAGATACAAAAACAGCGACCATGACATTTACCGCCACTTCTCTCACGACTTCAAGCCTGGTAGCCGCACAGCCATCATGGGTGAAACGGGAGCAGGCAAAAGCACTCTGGTAAAGCTCATGCTTTCAGTACTCTATCCGCAAGAAGGCAACATCTACATATATAATTCGGAAGAAAAGGCAGCCTCATCACCAGAGACTCGCGCCAACTTAGTGTATGTGCCTCAGGGTAACAGCTTATTGAGCGGCACTATTCGCAGCAACCTGTTGTTAGGCAATGCTGAAGCCACTGAAGCAGAGATGTGGAATGCGCTTCACATTGCAGCAGCCGACTTTGTGGCTGACCTGCCTTTGAAACTCGATGCCCGTTGCGGAGAGCTGGGTGACGGACTCAGTGAGGGTCAGGCACAGCGAATAGCCATCGCCAGAGGATTGCTGCGTCCGGGCAGCATCATCCTGCTCGACGAGTTCAGTTCGTCACTTGACGCAGACACGGAACGAATACTCACAGAGAGACTGATGGAGGCCATGCGGGGTAAAACCATGATCTTCATCACCCATAGAGAACATATACTCAGCTATTGTGACGAAGTGTTGCAATTATAAAAGGGGCTATGGCCTCAAACCTATCGGAAGCCTCCTATAGATAGCCAGTAGCCAGCGGCGGACAGGTTTAAGCGTTATCCATAAACGCACCATAAACATCTCCTTGTTTGAGTAAGGGTCTATCTCCTTGCCTTTTCGCCATATCTTAACCACTTTGCCTGCCACATCATCTACGCCACATTGCTCTGTGCCTCGCAGATTACCATCACCCATCAGCACAATGTGAACACCGTCGATATCCTTGACGCGGTGAAGCACATATCTCCCCTTCTCTATCTCTGCCAACACGATTTCACCTGTATGCAAGTCTTTAGGGCGCGACAACAACACCTTGTCCCTATCTCCGACTATAAACGGCAACATGCTGAATCCCTTCACCTTGATAGTCACTTTGTGGCCTTCAGCTATCATCTTCCTCACCTCGCCCAGCATCACGTCATTGGGCACAATATGCTTACTTACCTCTTCCATCCTCTTGTGTCAATGCGTTAAAGCTCATTCTCGCAGCTGCCTCCTCCGGCCTGTTTTTCAGGCTGAAAACAGGCACTGCCTGTATCAGACTATTCAAGGTGGCATTCACATAGTCGGCACACCACGATTCCCACCTCATGGATGAAACGGTTGGCAGCAAGGCGGCGTATGCCTGCAAGGTTCCTAACCGCTGGATCTCATTCACGGGAGCCTGCCAGAGCCGCACGATACCACCCACAGGAACTTGCTTATTCTTATAGCAAGGTGTCTTGCCACTCCACGGTGTACCGAAAACCCAAGGCCTGCCATCTATGACACGAACGGCAGGATTATCATCGTTCAGCAGTTCACAACCATCTATATGCTTCATCCACAATTGGCTATGGGTGCTTTTGCCAGTACCGCTTTTGCCTAAGAACATATAGCCTTTACCTTGGTGCATGATTACCGATGAGTGAAACAGCAGCACATCGTGCGAGGCACCACATAAGGCGAACATCAGCATCAGGGCATTATTCAAGGCAAGGAGCTGAAAAGCCTCATCACCGCACACCCTACATCCTGCCTCCGTCATGTCTCGGTTGAAATCAACACATACCCACATGCCAGGCTTTCTGTCTAACTTTACTACATAATGATACCCGTTTTTATCATCAGCATAAAGCTGTTCAACAAAACCTTCAGCCTCCGAGTTTATTGCCTTCCTCCATCCTTCCTCAAGAGGCATGTTTTCATTGCTAATCTCTATCGGCATCAGGAAAAGCAGGTCTTCAGGCTTTTCCACCTCGAAAGGCTCGTATGCACCTAAGCGTCCCTCCAGTTCTATGCCATCGCCTACCTCCACACCGAAAGTCAATCCGGCCACCTTATAATATTTAGTTTGCTGTTTCATGACTGCGAAATTACAAAAAAAACTGGAACTGCGAAATAAAGTAACTGTTTTTATTGTCAATGCCAGTTGGACGATTTGTCCGCGATATAACCATTAAAGCACCGTATTACTCCCTCACGAGGGACTGAATAATTCCTTGAGAGGGAGTAATAATTTGTGCTTGGCAGCCATAAAAACGGAATAAGTGGACAATATTACTTGTAAAAAAACGGAATAAGTGGATAAAAACGCCATTGAAAATATGGAATAAGTGGATTTCCTTTTGGTCTTACGAAGGAAATATTGTATTTTTGTACCGAATATTGATTGATACAGTTATGCTTGAACGTAAATTCACTTCATTCTTGACCCATTTCCTCTTGGAAGAGCCCAATAAGATTCTGCTCGTTAACGGCGCAAGGCAGATAGGGAAGTCTTATCTCATTCGTTATGTTGGACAGAAAACGTTTTCACATTTCGTGGAAATCAACCTTAAGGAAGATTATGAAGGCGACAAGGTATTTGCCGATGTCCATACCACAAACGACCTTTACATGCGGTTAAGCAATTACTGTCCCGAGCCATTAGGCGACAAGACGGACACTTTGGTCTTTCTGGATGAGATACAGAGTTACCCTCACTTGATGACAATGCTGAAATTTCTCAATCAAGAGTCACGCTATCGCTTTATTGCAAGTGGCTCTCAATTAGATGTAGCCTTGTCGGAAACGCCTTCCGTACCGCTTGGGAGCATTACTGTTGAGCAAATGTACCCACTGGACTTCGAGGAGTTTCTTTGGGCAACAGGTATTGGCAAAGAATGGATAGAGAACATACGGGATTGCTTTCTTCACAAAAAAGCCCTTGACGAGAGTACGCATAATATCCTGCTGAAGCGCTTCCAATATTACCTGCTTGTCGGAGGATTGCCTGAAGCGATTAATAATTATCTGGCAGACAGAAACATGGTTCGTGTCAGGCAGACCCATAGGGACATTCACAATCTTTACCGCATCGACGCTTCACAATATGACGACGAACATAAACTCAAGATACGGAAGATATATGATCTCATTCCCAGCAATTTGGAAAACAAAAAGAAGCGTATTGTATATAAGAATATAGAGGGGAAGAAAGGCAAGACCTTCTCAGATTATGCCGATGAGTTTGAATACCTGACCAACTCCGGTGTCGCTTTGGAAGTGTCTGCCATCAGCAATCCTCATTTCCCGCTGGCAGAGTCGGAGCAAAAGAAACTGGTGAAGCTGTATCTCAATGACGTGGGCTTACTGACCAGGCTCCTCTATGATTTGAATGTGAATGCCGTACTTCAAGACATCAAAAGCATTAACCTTGGTACGGTATATGAGTCTGTCGTTGCTCAGGAACTTGCCGCACATGGCTTTAAACTGCATTATTACGACAACAAGAAAAAAGGCGAAGTGGATTTTCTTGTTGACGACTACGCAAACCTGACAGCGCTGCCCTTGGAGATAAAATCAGGGAAGGACTATACAGAACACAGCGCACTTACTAATTTCCTGGAAACGCCAGATTATGGCATTGACAGTGCGATTGTATTCTCTAATGAAAGGGAAGTATTCAAGAAGAAAGGCGTAACCTACCTGCCCATCTATTATTGCATGTTTCTTCATAGCGGAAATAACGGCGAATCAGTGATACTTCCAGAATTGGAATCAGTGTAATGGTCAATAGACAATAGAAAATCTATCTAAATTGCATGCCAGCATCTAATTTACTTGCTTATTCCGCATAACCATATTACTGTATTTTTGTGTTTTATTATGGTATCGCCCTCACTGGTTTGTTTTCGTAGAGGAAACATTGGTTTTCTTCGTTCGTATCGTTTTTACTGTATTGTCAAGTCCATCAATATGTTCAAATAACATTGGTTACACATCTGCACCCATTGGATCAAGTATAAAGTCTATCCCTTCACGCCTTGCAAGTTTTGCAGCAGGTACAAAATGCCCATCAGAAAAAATGCGTTTCAAATCGGGTATAGCCGCACGATCGTTTGGGTATAGGCACATGACCGTTTGGGTATAGGCGCATGACCGTTTGGGTATAGGCAAACGGTTCCTTCCTCACGAGGCATTCCTTTTTCCCTGGTGAGGGGTTTCTTTTTCTCTCGTGAGAAGTTTCCTTTTCTCTGGCGAGAGCCATTCCGCCGGGACAGTATGTCTAAAAAGCATACTCAACATTCGAAATATCGGAATTAAAATTTTGATATTTCGATATTCATATATATCTTTGCAACCAAATGGGATGCCAATGAGAATATTCACGGAACAAACCATCAAACAGTTCACAGAACTGCACCCTGATGCCCTTGTGGCCATGCAGGTTTGGACTACTGTGGTTAAAACCAGCCAGTGGACATGCTATGCCGATATCAAGAAGGACTTTAATTCCGTGGATGCCGTCGGGAACCAGCGCTACGTGTTCAATATCATGGGTAATCACTATCGCTTGGTAGCCGTCATCAAATTCACAATAGGCTTCCTGTATGTGCGATTTATCGGCACCCATGCCGAATATGACAAAATAGACTGTAAGACGATATAAGGAAGGAGCAAGATATGACAAAGATTGAGAACAACGAGCAGTATGAGTGGGCTGTTGCAAGGGTTGAACAGCTGCTGCCACTCGTGGATGACACTACACCTAGAACAGATCCTAACAGCATCGAACTGGAACTGCTGTCGAATCTGGTAGCCGACTATTCGGAGGAGCATTTTTCCATTGGCAAGCCGAGCCTTGGCGATGTCATCAAAATGCGCATGGTTGAGTTGGGTATCACTCAGGCGAAGTTAGCTGAGATTCTGGGCATCAGTGCCTCCCGCATCAGCGACTACATCACTGGTAAGGCCGAGCCGACTATCCGAGTGGCAAGAGATCTGGTCTTAAAACTGGAGATTGCGCCAGCCGTCGTGCTTGGCTTATGAAATGCCGAATATTCTATAATATCTATGAGTCCTCACTCTTCATGCAGGGGTAATAACATGCAGTATTATAGCGACTTAAGCGCATGAAGTGGTACTCCGCCTCTTCATAACACTTCATAACACTTCATACAAAACCCAGTTGGTCGTAAGCATGAAGAAACATGAAGACCTATGAAGAGACAAAGCGTCTCTTCATGCACTTAAACACATTAATATCAACGCATTAAGACCAATATATGAAGAGTGAGGTCTTTTTTTGAATGCCGACGGTTATCCTAAAGCTTTTGCCCTTACAGGGCGTAGGCTGCGGACTACATCTACCCTGGGCTGGAAGCTTACTGGCCTTTCAGGCCGTTCAATATTAGCTTGCGATGCTTGAAGGTATTTATTTACTTTCGGAGCTTTAATTTCTAACTAAAGTTTCGCAAGAGAATTAATATGCAATTGAACATCGCCCCGAAGGGGCAAACTTCACTTAGCCCAGGGCAACGCCCTGGGGGTGGGCGATTGGGAATATTGCGCCCTGTAAGGGCAAAAGCATGAAGGACAAGGTAAGGGTTCTGCCCTTACAGGGCGAACCTAACCGCATCCTTATACCCAGGGCGATGCCCTGGGCTATTAGCTTTCTGCCCCTTTGGGGTGCTATTCAATAATAAATTCATTCACTTGCGAAACTTTAGTCAAAAATATCATGAGATTTGTTTGGTAATTAGAAAGAGATTACATAAATTTGCCATGTGCAGTGTACCATGTGTACGTTGCGAATATTGAATGGTATTTATCTAATCTGGTCGTTTGATGTTCAGGCCTACTTCGTTTATCGGCCAGAAGACGATAAGATTCCCATGCCATCCTATATATTAATCGCATACAGCAGGGAATCGGTATGCACAATTTTAGTACTAAAATGAAAACGTTAGAAGAGTATGAAAGACCTCTGGTGAAAGTTGTAGAAATGGAGGTTGAAGGTTTCATCGCTGCAAGTGGTGATCCGATTGATTTCGGCAATAATTAATCGCTAGAAATTTTTGCGGGCAAGTTCTAATTAAGAATCTTGTCCGCATTAAAAGCCTTAATATTTAAAAATTTAATACTTTTAATCATGAAAAAGACATTCTTTTTTTCTGTCATTTCTTCCCTCTTATTTTTAGGTGGGTGCAGCAAAGACGTGATTGAAGATTCTTTCATCCCTGATGGGCAGGAAGTTAAACGCATTACTGTAACACTTCCAGAAATCGAAATCACGAGCAATGATGACGTTAGTACGCGTGCTGAGTTTAAATATGAAGGCTCAAAACTCAATTTCTATTGGACAGCTGATGACGTTATGGGTGTTTTTCCTGAGAAGGGTGCTCAAGTTGATTTCCCTATAGGTGAAAAATTCGCTGGCCTACAAAGTGCACAATTCGATGGTGGTGGTTGGGCTTTGAAAACCAGTTATAGTTACGCGGTTTATGCACCCTACGATTATTACAATAGGGACAAGACTAAAATCCCTATGGATTACACTGGTCAAACACAGAAGAAAGCAAATGATTTTACTCATTTGAACAAATATAACTATTTCTCATCTACAGAATCAATTAAGCCAAAAAATCAGGAACTTGATTTTAAGGTTAACTATATAGGAACTGTTTTTTGGCTTGCTTTCAATATGCCAGTGGATGCAACACTAAAGGAAATTAGGCTTATATCAGACAATTTGCCTTTCATTACGAAAGCCCATCTTAATATTTCTGACGAAAAGCCAAGCTTCAGCCCTGTGGTAGAGTCTCAGTCGATTTCATTAAAACTGAACAACATAGCAGTGAAAGCTAATGAAGCTACTAATTTCTATCTGTGGGTACTCCCAAGAAATTATTTCAACAGTAATATAACTGCTGAAATTGTAACGACTGACGATATTGTGTATGAGACAACTCTTTTTGCTGCAGGTACAAATGCAAATGCAAACCTGCCAGATCCAAAGGTAGCAAAGGGGCAAAAATTTACACGTCCTAACGACACATACACTATCACCTTCAAAAGCTCAGAGGCAAACAAGGTTGTGAATGCGATGAAAGACCTGTATAATGCATTAGGCAGTCCTTCTGCCCTGGCAACTTGGGCAAGCGCTACAAAAGTGAGTGATTTTGCAAGTGACTCTCATGTAGTAATAAATAGTGGAAAAATTATTGGACTTTCCCTGTATAGTGTAACTTCAAGCGGTACTATCCCAGAGAGCATCGGCGACTTGACCGATTTGCAATCCTTAGATTTGAGTTATAACAGCTTAACAGGTGTGATTCCAGAAAGCATCGGCAACTTGACCAATCTGACTGACTTGAATTTAAGCGGTAACAATTTCACCAGCTATACACCTTCAAGCGCACCTCAACTGGCTTCTGATGTAACTGCTTCATCAGCACCAACGCTGGCTTCCGCTTTCCCGACAACCATTGGCAACTTGACAAAATTGAAGTATCTTACTATTCAAAATAGTAATTTGACAGGTCCTATTCCATCGTCAATCGGCAACTTGAAACAGTTGGTAGGCCTGCATCTGGGAGGCAACAATATCAACGGTGACCTTCCCACTGCTATTGGGAACCTGACAGCACTTGAAACTTTGGATCTTAGTTACAACGATCTGACTGGTGATTTCGTAAACTGGTTCTTCAACGAACTGCCTGAATTGACTTCACTGAAAAATTTGTATCTGGATGGCAATAACCTGACAGGTGAGGTGACCACGGAACTGCAAGAGTCTGAGCGTTGGCAGAATCTGACTGGCGATATTTCAATCAGCAGTCAGAAGGAAGGTAAAGTAACCATCACAGGTGCGGTAGAGCGGATAGAATTTGATAAAGATTACGATACACCTGTAATCAAGAGCGGAAGCATCACCATCACGGCCACCTGCTATCCAGAAACGGCCTTGAACAGAAATGTGATATGGAGCATTGGTAGCTGGTATTCACCTATGGCCGACATTGAAGTGGATGGAAACACCGTAAAGGTAACGATCAAGGCTGATTATGATGGCTCAAGAGGCGACTATTTATGGATACATTGCAAAGCAGCTGATGGAAATGGCGTTAACAATGGTTTACGTATCCGCATAGTTGACTCCTATGACACTCCTCAAGCAACCATCGAGAACTTCACAGTAACTAACTACGAGTGGAATTAACTACCTCACACTTAAATGCGTAAGACAATGAAGAAAACGCTTTATACATTAGGCTTTGCTCTCTTCGCTCTGGCAGCTTGCCAGAGTGAAGAGCAGGCTTTCTTGCAGTCATTAGACGATGGGCAGGGCATCGGAACGGCAAAGGAAAAGGTGTTGACCAGCTTCACCGCCGAGTTTGCCAATTCCACTGATACCCGCACTCAGTTAGTGGATGGCAAGAAAGTAAGATGGACGGCAGGAGATAAGATAGAAGTCTTTGCCGCTGATGGTGGTATTGAAACTGGTTATTATAAATCTACTTTTAGCACTATAGAAGACGGATATTCAGTAGCCATGAAAGGTTCAATACCAGAGACGACAGACTATTATGCCCTATATCCAAGCTCTGCTGCCACTAATGGTTATTATCCTATAAGTGGGTCACAAAAAGCTTTTGGGCTGACAATACCTGCACAACAGATAGCGATGCCCAACACATTTGCAGAAAACTTGAACTTGGGTTATGCTCACTCTACTTCGCAGAACCTGTCATTCAAGAACGTGAACGCGTTAATCAAGTTCCAACTCACTGGCTCTGCCGTTAGTAATCTAAGTAAGGTAAAGATTTTCCCAACGGCAAGCATGGGCAGCACTCCGCTTTTAAGTGGAGAAATTTTAATTGACACTAATAACGGAGACTTTCTGTCTATCAATGGCGAAGGCAGCAATGTGGAACTAACCGGAGACTTCGTGGGCAACACCTCTTACTATATGGTGACAGCTCCAGCTTCTATGCCTAACGGTTTTTCCCTGACATTCGTCGATAAAGACGGCAAGGAATACTCAAAGTATGCCACTAATGGCGTAGATTTGAAACAAGGCGACATTCTAAACTTGGGTGAAATCACTTTGGAGAGCAGCAACTTTGTCAGCAATGGTGAACCGACTGTATATCACCAGTCCTCAAAGAGCAAGGCAGTGCCTCTCGTGGTGATTGCCGAGGGCTTTACCAACAGTGAGCTTGCGAAGTTCAACCAACAGGCCACTAGAATGCTTGGCTTCTTCTTCTCAGTGGAGCCATACAAGACTTATAAGGATTACTTTAACGTCTATATCTTACCTGCCGTTTCTGAAGAATCGGGCGCTGACATCTTAGATGAGGGTTCCCCAGTTTTAAAGAACACCTATTTCAATGCTGGCTGGGGCAGTGATAATTATGACAACATGACCGCAGACGGGGATAAAGTGTTCTCTTTTGTAAAAGAACATTGTCCAGACATCAAGAATGGTCTTGCGAAAATCACAGAGACACCTATCATCATGATCGTGAACGACAGCCGATATGGTGGCATTTGTCGCTCAACCTCGGATGGAAGCGGTTTCGCTATCATACCTACTACTAACAAAAGCGGGAACGAGGCCATACCATGGAGCGGCAACAACGGAGCTACTGGGGGTATGACCAACTATGGCACATGGATCAACACTGCTTTACATGAAGGTGGCGGTCACTGCTTCGGACGCTTGGCTGACGAGTATTGGGCCAACAATGCTTATTCAGGCACCACAATACCGGAACACTCATGGGAGGTGCCTTTCAGCTTGAATGTTACTGCCGACAAGAACAATCCTCTGTGGAAGGATATGATTCCTTCTTCACCGGGTGCTGTGGAAACCGGCAAGTTCCCACACGTGGGTTTGTATGAAGGGGGTAATGCAGAATACAACGAGGGCATCTGGCGTTCGGAGCAAATCAGTATCATGGATGACAACCGCGCATATTTCAGTGCTTGGCAGCGTTACCTGATTGTGCAGCGCATCTTCAGCATCGTTGGCGAGACGCTCACTTACGAAATGTTCCTTGAGAATGACAAACAGTACAAGGACATTCAGAATGGCGTTCCAAACGCAGGCACAGAAGGTCTGCTCACAACGGTGTATGACGGTCTGACTCCGAAATACAACAATGCTGGCGCTCCTGCAAATTATGTGGAGAAACAGCCAGAGGCTTATCCACCTCTGCCGCCTCCTGTGATGCATGAGGTTAAGAAGCTGGACATAAAGCCTGTTACTTTATATTATTGATTTCTTTTTTCTTCTAACAATAACTGAATATTGGCTGCCGTGGCATTGGGCTGCGACAGCCAATATATTTACGGAAGAAGCATGAGGACGAAAGCTATCATAGGGTGTATCTGGATGCTTGCGCTGGCCGCTTGCCAGGACAACATAGCGGAGATAGAAGCAGCTCACTCCCTGCATGAACAAGGGAGTACAGAATTCATGGCTTCACTGAACAGTGATGCCCTTACGCGCATGGAGTTAGACGGACTCAGCCTGAGATGGACTGCCGGTGACGAGATAACCATCTTCGGCACCACTGCCGAGAATGGCTTCCACAGCGAGGTCTTTACAACGGATGACAGCGGACATGAGGCAACGTTCTTAGGTAACGACATAGCTACAGCAAGCAGCTATTACGCATTCTATCCAAGCTCATCAGTCAAAGGAATGGCAAGCGGTGGAAATGGCATCACGGCATACCTGCAGATTCCCGTTTCGCAAACCGCTGTTGCCAATGGCATAGCGAATCACTTGAACATCTGCTACGCAAAGGCCACAGACAACCGGCTGTATTTCCGTAATGTCTGCGCCTTCATCAAGTTCAGGCTCAACGGAGGCGGAGTGTCTGACATCAGAAGCATCAGGCTTACAGCCTGTCACGAGGCATCCGCTCCCCTCGCACTGTCAGGTGAAGCCACGCTACAGACTGATGACGGAACAATCAGCGGAATAACAGGCTATGACTACGTAGAGCTGCAGGGAAGCTTTGAAGAAGGTGGCACTTACTATCTGATGTGCGCTCCTGCCGAGCTGAGTAAAGGCTTCACTCTCACCATGTCTAACGCTGAGGGCATGGAACACACCATCAGCGGACAGAATGCCGTGAGCCTCCATCCCTCAGAGGTGCTAAACCTCGGCTCCATCGACATAGGAAGGAATGATTTCATCAACGGAAATGCCACGTCCTACCTCACCAATAGCAGCAGTCACCCGGTTTCATGGGTAGTGATTCCTGAAGGTTTCACGCTTGAACAGATGGACGACTACCATAGAAAAGCCACTGAAATGCTGGACTTCATCTTCAACGTGGAGCCGTTCAGGCAGTATAAGAGCTATTTCAACGTACATATCCTGGATGCGGTTTCTGCGGAGGAAGGGGCTGATGTGTTCGACAAGAGCCAATATGTGGAGACATTCTTTGATGCCGGCTGGTCGTCTATCGCCTTCGGCAACATGAAAGCCAATAACGAAAAGGTGTTCTCTTTTGTGAAAGCCTACAGCCCCGACATATTGAACGGCAAGGTCAGCATCCAGGAAACCGGTATCATCATGCTGATCAACGACAGCCGCTACGGGGGCATCTGCTATAACTGGAGTGACGGTAAGGCATTCTCCATGGTGCCGGTATCAAAGAACAGCGACGGCACCACAGTGCTGAAATGGGCTGGCAACGGAGGAAGTCAGGTCACCTGCGAAGGAACATGGCTGAATGTGGCCTTGCATGAGAGTGGAGGCCACATGTTCGGCAGACTGGCTGATGAATATGTAGGAAGCGCTTCATACAGCGGCACAGTCATACCGTCTCACAACTACGCCGTACCCTTCGGCCTGAACATCACGGCTGATATAGAGAACAACCTGCTGTGGAGCGAGTTCATTCCAGACAGCATGGGCATACGGCAGGCTGGCAGGTTCCTGCACGTCGGCACTTACGAAGGCGCATTAGGAGCATACGGCAAAGGCATCTGGCGCTCAGAGGAAGTGAGCTGCATGGATGACACCCGCACCTATTTCAGTGCCTGGCAGCGTTACCTGATTGCCAAGCGCATACATGACCTGGCACAAGAACCGTTCACTTACGCTGATTTCATAGCGAATGACAGCCAGTACCATGACATCCAGGCTGGCATCCGCTATGCAGGTACTGAGGGCATCATCACCACTTTCTTTAATCTTGATGGCATCAGATATGGAAACACTTCTTTAGTTCTCAGACAAAAGCCATATACCATGAACAGCAGCGGCATTATGCCCCCGCTCCCATCGCCTGTGTTGATAGAAGTAAAATAAAAAAATAGTAAAGTTTTCTTGGTGCTGGAGAACAGTGTCAAGCTAATGGTCAACACTCTGCAGAATCACGTTTTTCAGTTCATTCCGCAGAGAATTTGGCTTTTCTTCATAAAAACAGAAGATTATCCTTCGTTCTGTCTCAATTTTATTCTATCTTTGTAGCAAATATATGAAGGCGACATGAAGTACCCTATTGGCATACAGAATTTTGAGAAGCTCATCAAGGACGGTTTTATGTATATTGACAAGACCGGCCTCATGTATCAGCTGGCCAGCAATGGAGGCTATTATTTCCTCAGCCGTCCGAGACGTTTCGGAAAGAGCCTGCTTATTTCCACTTTAGAGGCCTACTTCAACGGACAGAAAGAGTTATTCAAGGGTCTGGAAGTAGAGACCCTCGAAAAGGAGTGGACAAGACACCCCGTGCTGCATCTGGATTTAAACATAGGCAACTACAAGGAGCATGGCAGCTTAGAGAGCATTTTAGACTTCAACCTTAAACAATGGGAGGGCATTTATCATCTGAATGATGAAACAGATAACCTCTCCTTGCGTTTTGCGTGTGTCATCCAGGCCGCTTATAATCAGACAGGTCAGCAGGTAGTGATATTGATTGACGAATATGACAAGCCTTTGCTGCACAACATCGGCCAAGAAAAAAGACTGAACGAATTACGCGCTTCTTTGAGATCCTTTTATTCCGTACTGAAAACACAAGACCGTTATATCCGTTTCGCTTTGCTGACGGGTGTGACTAAATTCAGCAAAGTGAGCGTATTCAGCGACTTGAACAATCTCAACGACATCTCCATGGATGCGTCATATACAGCTATCTGCGGAATCACTGAAGAAGAAATTCATCAGAATCTTGATGAAGAGATTGCCATCATGGCGCAGAAAAGAGGAATAAGCAAAAAAGATTGTTACGAGGAGCTGAAGAAACGATATGACGGTTATCATTTCCATGAAGACACTCCCGGTATTTACAACCCTTTCAGCTTGATCAGCGCATTAAGCAAGAGGGACTTCAAGGACTACTGGTTTGAGACAGGAACCCCGACTTTCTTAGTGGAGCTGTTAAAAAAAACCGGCTATCGGCTTGACAACCTGACGAAGGAGCAAGTGACAGCCGACTTGCTGAGCAGTTTAGACTCACTTGACAGCAACCCCATCCCGATGCTTTACCAGAGCGGATACCTGACAATCAAGGGCTACAATCCCCGTTTCAGGACATATGCCCTCAGTTTCCCAAATGAAGAAGTCGAGCAAGGTTTTATTCGCTACCTCATGCCGTATTATGCGCCTAACAACCAAGCTAACAGGACTGAACATTATGTCTTCAACTTTGTGAATGATGTTGAAGAGGGCAGGGTAGAAGATTCGCAAAATCTTCAGAATCGGCATCAGTTTCTCCAGCGATACGCGCCGAATTGAGGAGTGGAAGTTGGAGTGAGCGCAGACAAATTGCACTGCCATAGTGCAATTTTCTTTATTTTTTGCACTACTTTAGTGCAATTTTTCATATCTTTGCATAGTCAACATTATTTTGCGTATGGATATTGCACTTGTAGAGTTTATGGAAGGACAGTTGAAGCAGACCACTTCAACCTTCCACCGATATATGTACAGCCAGATAAGCTGGGAGTCACGCATGTTTGGCCTAATAGGTCCGCGAGGCGTTGGGAAATCCACGATGATTCTCCAATATGTCAAGGAGCACTGGGATAAACGGCAAATGCTATATGTCACTGCCGATCACCTGTATTTTTCATCACACACCCTCGCCGAGACGGTTGAAGAATTTGTCAAAGAAGGCGGAGAGCAAATATTCATCGATGAAATACACAAGTACGAGAACTGGTCACGAGAGTTAAAGCAGATTTACGACTCCCATCCTGACTTGAAAGTGGGTTTCACTGGTTCGTCCGTGCTTGACATCTACAAAGGATTCTCAGACCTGAGCCGCCGGGCGCCAATCTTCACGATGCAGGGACTCAGCTTCAGAGAATTCCTATTACTGTTCCACGGCTTACAGACACCAGCCTACAGCTTGGATGAGATTCTTGACCATCAGGTAAAGATTGAAGCTATCAACCATCCGTTGCCATTTTTCAAGGAATACCTACAGAGGGGTTATTACCCTTTCGCTGCTGACAGTGACCTTGACATCCGGCTCCGACAGGTTATTAACCAGACGATGGAGGTTGACATTCCGCAATATGCCAACATGAATGCCTCTACAAGCCGGAAACTTAAGAAGCTGTTGGCCGTCATAGCCAGAAGTGTGCCGTTCAAGCCGGTGATGGATTCTTTAGCTACGGTGATTGGTGTAAGCAGGAATGTGTTGCCCGATTACTTCATTTATATGGAACAGGCTGGCATGATTGGCCAGTTGCGAGATGACACCGGGGGCATACGGGGCATTGGTAAGGTTGATAAGGTGTATCTTGACAATACCAACTTAGCATACCTGTTAGGCCGGGAAGCCACAGACATCGGCAATATCCGCGAGACATTCTTTTACAACCAGATGCGAGTGACTACGGATGTCATCAGCTCACGCATCAGTGATTTTGAAATTGACGGAAAGACTTTCGAGGTGGGTGGCAAGGGAAAAGGCAAGAAACAACTTACTGATGCCGCAGAGGGATATGTTGTCAAAGACGACATAGAATTCGGCACTGGCAACATCATCCCCCTCTGGGCCTTTGGTCTGACTTATTAACCTTGCTTTTATGATACACTATCAGGCTGCGTCACTCACATGATGCAGCCTGAACACCAACAACTGATTTTATAGAGGCAAACCTCTGCTTAAATTAAACGTCTATTACATTTTAGGTATGTTTCCAAGCCATTCAAGGCTATAATTATATTCAGAACCATCTATCTTAGACACTAACTGACCATCAAGTTTAACTACAATTTTGCCGTCAGTTTCATGATTAATCCTCAAATATGAACTTTTATTTTCAAAGGTCACGCCAAAAGGATTTGCTGAAATATTCACCAAGATGTTGGAACCGTTATATTCCGGGCACTTGTCAGCCTCATCCATCACAGCGGTAATGGAAGAAATCGTTTTCGAATAACGTTCCCGTTGTCAGTAAAGTCGTTGCTTGAGCACCCTGCCAGAAGCAGCAGACCTGCAAGGATTCCTAAACTCTTTTTGACCATATCAAATCCTCCTATCGGTTAAGTGACATTATTGTAGAATACAGCTTTCTGAACACTTTATGTCCACTTCGCAAATGTATATAAATATTTTCACAAAAGCAATTAATCATATAGTTTTTTTAACGAACAGCTCTATTCTGGCTATACATGGCAACAATTAGCCAAATAACTGGTCTATTGTCACCTCTGATTGCACAATGCCACTATGAATGTTTTGCGCTACGCCATAAGTGGTAATGAAAGTGTGATGAAGAGCCTTTTTAGTTTTAGTGACATTACGAAACAGGGTCGCCCTACTCCGCAGCCTCTCTTCATAGTCAGCATCTATTACAAACTTGTCAGAAACATATTTAATTTCACAGAGATTGATAACTTCATCGGCTCTGTCAATCAGTAAGTCTATCTGAGCGCCTTTCCATTTGATGCCATTGGGGTCAGTAAACGGCTTGCAATTCCACGAATGAATGTTGCTCACGACTCCACCTATGCTAAGGGCATCCTTAATCTGATGAAGATGATGCAGACATACTTGTTCAAATGCATAGCCACTCCATGATGTCATTTGCCCTTTTCCTGAGAGTTTACTCCAAAGATGTTCGTCCTGCCCGTTATTTCTTGCCACAAACTTAATATAAAACAGAGAAAACAAATCAGTCAGCTGATACATCATGTCCCTTTCTCTCTTACCAATTGCAGTATATCGCCGTATAAAATCACATTTTACCAGGTTGTCGAGAACTTCTGTCAAAGTGCCGCCCTCCTTCATGTCCAAGGCTTCAAGCATTTCCTGTCGTGTCATCCCTTTCATTTTTGTGGCAAGCATCTCAACAATGTTCCTGTAAATCCTTGAATCATTAAACAACGAGCGGAACAAGAAGTCAAACTCTGTACGCAAAGGCGCGCCTTGTTTGAAAAAGAGGTCATCAATACATACATTGAGAGGTATGCCTTTTATAAGCATATCCAGATAATAGGGTATTCCTCCCATTATCATATAGACTTGAAGGAGTTGATGACGGCTCATTTCCATACCTTTAATCTCCTTTAAGAACCGCTCAGTTTCTCCAAGACTGAAGGGGGCTAACCAAATGGGGCGACAGACACGTCCGTAAATCCCTCCCTTATCACCGATAAACTTCGACAGCATCCACGTGGTGGCAGAGCCGCAGACAAACAGCTTAAAGTTCTGTCGGGTTGAAGCCCAGTCATTCCAGAATTGTCCGAAGGCTGCAAGGAAATTGCTTTTTGGCGTATCCATCCATGGAATCTCATCAAGAAACACCACAATCCTGTCTTTTGTAAGCGTTTCAAGATAATCGCGAAGCGCACCGAAAGCCACGAACCAGTCTTTCAGCCGTCCTACATGTTTTCCTGAGAATCGTTCTAACGAACGTTGGAATTGCGCAAGAAGTACAGCGCGGGTAACATTGTAGAGCCCTGTAAACGCAAAATCAAACTGATTGTCGAAAAGGCTCCTTATCAAATAGGTCTTACCCACTCGACGACGTCCATAAACAGCTACAAGTTCAGACTTCTTACTTTCTAAATAATTGTTTATGAGTGACTGTTCATATTCACGACCAATAATCTTATTGTTTGCCATATCTCCTTGTTTTTTGCACAAATATAAACTATTACTTTTACATAAACAAGCGATAGCACATCCGTAACTATCAATTTTAACATATTTAAGGAGGAACTATACGCGATACCACATCCGTAACCATATTTATTTTGACCGTTACGGAGAAGCTATCCCATAATAATCGCATAAACGCTGGGCGCAGTTCTGCAGATTCCAGCTATCACAAAACTCAAAAAAAAGCCTGAAAGCGGTAAAACTTTCAGGCTTTCAGAGGTGCCTGGCGGATTCGAACCGCCGTGCATGGTTTTGCAGACCAGTGACTCAACCACTCATCCAAGGCACCAAATCTCAGATTGCGGATGCAAATGTACAACATTTTTTTGAATTGCCAACTATTCACAGCAAGAATTCTTTGTTTTTTTCTTATTTTCCTCGCAACGGGCCAGTTTCTTATCATAAAGACGCTTGACATCACATGGCTGCGGGCAGCTGTCGCAAGGATTGGACCGCAGGCTGCGACTGCGCTGGAACTGGTTCCAGACGCTCATCCCTACTCTGATGAAGCAAAGCGCCACAATCAGGGCCACTATCCAATCTTGCCAATCACCCATCATAATAACATGCCTATTTGATAGACTAAAGCGGAAACCACCCAAGCCACTGCCGTGGTGTAGCAGGCCGCAAAAACCGCCCAACGCCAGCTGCCCGTCTCATTCTTGATGGCGACGATGGTAGCTATACATGGGAAATAGAGCAGGATGAACAGCAGATAGCAATAGCCTCCCAACGGAGTGATGCCGTCTGCCAGCATCTGCTGGCGCAGACGGGTATATTTCTCACTGTCTTCATTGAAGCTGTCATCATCTGCAAACGATTCATCGTCTGAATAAATGACACCTAACGTAGAAGCCACGATTTCCTTGGCACCCACGCCAGCTATCAGCGAAACATCCAGCTTCCAGTTGAAACCCTGCGGCTTGAATACAGGCTCGATGGCCTTGCCCAATCTGCCGATATACGACTGCTCCTGCTGTTGCTGAGTAGTCAGCGAGTCGTCATGTGGGAAATACTGCAAGGTCCACACGATGACGGAAGCCACCAGGATGATGCCGCCCATCTTCTTCAAATACTCCTTGCCTTTCTCCCAGGTATGCCTGCCAATGGCCTTGGCTGTCGGCATTCGGTAAGGAGGCAGCTCCATCACGAAAGGCGTATCCTCACCTTTGATGACCAGACGGGAGAAGATATTGCTTACGATAACGGCCACCAAGATACCCACGGCATAGAGTGAGATCATCGCTAACGAACGATATTGCAATGAGAAGAATGTACCCGTTATCATGATATAGATAGGCAGACGTGCCGAACATGACATAAACGGCAAGATCATCATGGTAATCAGTCGGGAGCGACGGCTCTCAATGGTACGAGTAGCCATCACTGCCGGCACGTTGCATCCGAAACCCATAATGAGGGGGATGAACGACTTGCCATGCAGTCCCATCTTGTGCATCAGCTTATCCATGATGAAAGCCGCTCTCGCCATATAGCCTGAATCCTCCATCAGGGAAATGAAGAAATACAAAATCAGAATCTGAGGCAGGAAGACGATGACAGACCCCACTCCGCCTATCACGCCATCCACCAGCAGCGAACGCAACGAACCTTCAGGCATAGCATCGCCTATCAGGTCTCCCAACCAGGCTACCCCTTCCTCTATCCAGTCCATCGGATACTGGCCCAGTTCGAAGGTCACTTCAAACATCAGGAAAAGCAGGAAGAAGAATATCGGGAATCCCAGCCACTTGTTTGAAAGTACGCTGTCGATGAAATGCGTCATCTTATAGGTGTCAACGGCATTTCCTTCAGTAAAGCCAGCTTCAGATAGTGCACCGTGAATGAAACCATACTTGGCATCCATGATGGCAGTCTCGGCATCCTGCTGTGTATCTTGCTCAATCTGCTTAGCAGCCTGATTACGGGCTTTCATGATTTCATCAGCATTAGCGGTGTCAGTGATGATTCTCTCCACCGATTTGTCTTTTTCCAGCAGTTTGATGGCCAGATAGCGGGTGGAATACAACTGGCGCAGATGGGCATTTGCCTTCAACGGTACCTGTACGGTCTCAATGCCACGTTCCACATACTGCCCGTGGTTCACATGTATATGACGATAATAGTTTCTCAGCGGACGTTCACCTTCTGCAAAATCCTCTATATGCTGCACAGGAGTCTGCCCTGCATACTTGTCGTGCCATTCCCTGATTTCCCTCGCCACATCAGGGTTGATGTTACCTTTCTCATCTATATAGTCAGCGCCTTCATACATGTTGATGATGATATGGAAAAGCAAATCCACGTTCATCCCCGTCTTGAAGGAAGTGGGAATCATAGGCACACCAAACAAGGTACTCAAGGTCTCGATATCCACATGGTCGCCACGACGCTCGAACTCATCGAACATATTCAACGCACACACCATGCGGAGGTTCATATCTACCAACTGCGTAGTGAGATAAAGGTTACGCTCCAGATTGCTGGAATCTATGACGTTGATGACAATGTCGGGCCGTTTGTCAAAAAGATGCTTCCTCACATAGAGTTCCTCAGGACTGTAACAAGAAAGGGAATAAGTGCCAGGCAGATCGGTCAGGTTGAATTCATAACCCTCAAACGTGGCGTGTGCCTCACTGGCATCTACAGTCACGCCCGCATAATTGCCCACATGACCGTGAGCGCCACTGGCATAATTAAACAAGGAAGTCTTGCCACAGTTCGGGTTGCCTATCAGCGCCACATTGATGGTGCGGCGCCTTTTACGGGCTGCCAGTTTCAGCTGTTCTTCAGACAGATGCACGTTTTCCGTGATGGTATCGTTCACGTCAAGGCTCTCAGAAAACGAATCATGCTCCGCTTCTGCCTCCGAGAGTATATCTATCAAATCAGCCTCATCATGGCGAAGTGACACCTCGTAGCCCATCAGCTTATACTTTACAGGGTCTTGCAAGGGCGCGTTCAGCAGCACCTCCACCTCTTTTCCCTTGATAAAGCCCATCTCAATGATGCGCTTACGAAAACCACCGTGTCCTAACACCTTCACGATGATACCCTTTTCGCCAGTCTTTAGTTCGGATAATCTCATGTCAAATCTTTTTGCTGCTGCAAATTTACATCAAACTACACCAACTCACAAATAATTTAGAATGATTTTAAAGAAAACCGCAAAAGTTCACCTTTTGACAGGTATGGCTCAAGAATAATAATTAAGGATTTAAGTTTCGGGAGTAATGGAAACTCTCTATGGAAACGGCCTGAAAGGCCAGAGAGCTATTAGCCCAGGGCATCGCCCTGGGTATAAGGATATGGTTATGGTCGCCCTGAAAGGGCAAAAGCCTTACCTTTTCCTTCATGCTTTTGCCCTTACAGGGCGTAGGTTG
>JAFUVZ010000075.1 GCA_017471185.1 Bacteroidaceae bacterium | reverse complement strand
CAGAACCAAGCACCTCTCCGAGCACTTTTTGCTCGGAGAGTTGACCAAGACCAGTTTCAAGACTGAAGACAATAATGAGCCTCCGTTGGAGGCTGTGGAAAACCTGATTCACCTTTGCGAAGATTGGCTGGAGGAATTGCGCTTCAACTATAACACCATTTATGTGCTGAATAGTATCGAGGACTATTACACCTCTAAAGATGTAGAACCCTTAGTGATCAATCAGGGCTTCCGTTCCTACCAAGTGATGCGGGCGATGGAGAAAGCAGGGCTGACCCCCTCGAAAACCTCCAACCACATGAGGGGTTGTGCGGTAGATATCCGTTGTGCAGGCGTTGAGCAGGCCCTCCGTTACATGACCATCCTCATAGACATTGCCGACCAGAAAAGGCAAGAGTTTGATGAACTATTCCTTGAACGACGAGGCACCGTCTATTGGCTGCATTTTGCAGCAAGGCCGAAGGATAATCGTAGGAAGATTGGGTTTATACTGCAATAGTTAACGAATATGGAAAAAGCGGAAAATTTTTTCCGCTTTTAGTTAAAATCTGTTGATTGCTTTCTGAAAGTTTCATTTTCTGAGTAGATTTCAGCCGTGCCGTCTGTGAAAATAGCACGGTTGTTTGTTTTTCTGAATAAAAGCAGTAACTTTGCGAGAGTGACATTAAAGATAGGTAAGTATGAAAGACCGTTTTACACCAGAGGATATTAGTGAGCTGGCACCCAACGAGGTGTTTGTGTTTGGCAGTAACCTGATGGGACATCACGGAGGTGGTGCCGCATGGTATGCGATGAGGCATTTTGGCGCCATCTGGGGACAGGGCGTCGGCCTGCAAGGGCAAAGCTACGGCATACCCACTATGCAAGGTGGAGTGGAGACCATTGCTCCTTATGTGGATGAATTCATAGCTTTTGCTGCAACACGCCTTGACCTTAGTTTCTTGGTGACGCGCATAGGATGCGGTATCGCTGGATTCAGGGACGAAGAAATAGCGCCCCTGTTTAAAGAGGCGCTGGATGCTCCGAACATAGTGCTGCCGGAAAGCTTCGTCACCTTACTACTTCTTTCGTCGGATTAAATACATTCAGAGATTGGTTTTTCCCTCTCCCTCCTCTTGCAGAACAGAAGCGCATAGTGGCAAAGGTAGAGGAATTATTCACTCTAATTGATAAAATTAAAACAAAATAAAAGAAATTTTGGCATTATGAAACAACTTGTTAACTTACTATTTGTGGTATTATTTTTAACATCATGCAATGTTAACTATAATAATAAACAATCTGAGATAGACCCTGAGAAATCAATAAAAGATAGTTTAGCTGTCACAGATGTACCTCTTACTTTTATGGGTATTAAACTTGGTGATCCCATTTCAGTTGCTGAAAATATAGGCTTAGAAAATAAAGACTTTTATTTAAAGAGAATAGATGATAATCTACTTAAGGGGAATGTATGTTTAGATTATGTGGATAGAAATGGAGAAAAAGCTTCGAGATATTATGAAAAATGCCCAGATGTAGAAGTAAATGAGATAGATGGTCGTGTAGCATCTATATTCTTGATGTTTAAATCTCCAAAACTAAGAAATTTCTTTCTTGATACATTCAATGACCGTTACTATAAAGCTGAACGTATCAAAACTAATCGAAGTCGTGGTAATGCTTTAGAAGAGGTTTATTTTTGGGATTTTAAAGATACGAAAATTACGCTAACTGAACTATCCTTAACTGATGATGATCAGTTACATAAGTTAGACATAACAGTTCTAGTTAAATACGAATATAAATCATTAGCTGAAAAATGGGATTCCATGAAAGCATTATCTGATTCAATACAAGCTGCAGAAAAGGAAATGGAGATAAAATCACAGCGTGAAAAAGCTTCTTCACAAATCTAATCTGATAAGGTATAGAGAATGTTTATGAAGATACTGAAAGGCGATTTTGATAAGGCGTTGGAGTTGCAGTTTGCGCCCTTCATAAAGGCGGGATTTCCCTCTCCTGCGGAGGATTATCTGCGGAATAGCCTGGACTTCAATCGTGATTTAATCAAGCATCCTGAGGTTACTTTTTATGGCCGAGTGGATGGTGACAGCATGATTGAGCCTTGCTGTTTGTGAAGATAGCACGGTTGTTTGTTTTTCTGAATAAAAGCAGTAACTTTGCGAGAGGGACATTAAAGATTGGCGAGTATGAAAGACCGTTTTACACCAGAGAATATTAGTGAGTTGGCACCTAACGAGGTGTTTGTGTTTGGCAGTAACCTGATGGGACATCACGGAGGTGGAGCTGCTTGGGTGGCAATGAAACGCTTTGGCGCCATCTGGGGACAGGGCGTCGGCCTGCAAGGGCAAAGCTACGGCATACCCACTATGCAAGGTGGAGTGGAGACCATTGCTCCTTATGTGGATGAGTTCATAGCTTTTGCTGCTACACGCCTTGACCTTACTTTCTTGGTGACGCGCATAGGATGCGGTATCGCTGGATTCAGGGACGAAGAAATAGCGCCCCTGTTTAAAGAGGCGCTGGATGCTCCGAACATAGTGCTGCCGGAAAGCTTCGTTACCTTACTACTTTCCAAATGTTGAGCCTTACGGTGTTGGGCTCTGACGGGGCAGGACCGCACACGAAGATGGCGTTGTTGAGCCAGGCGTAAGGACTGTCTTCGGGCGCCTCAAACTTGGGGGCGGTGAGGAAATAGAAGCCTTGTTCGCCTACGCTGAAGATGCCACAGTTGCGCACATGGATATATACGCCATCGTCGGTCTTGATGCTGTAAATGGCTTCTAACTCGGTGCGCAGGTTCTTGCCGTCGGTCTTCTGGTACTGGTAGTCGGCACCACCAGGGATGATGGTTCCTTTGAGTTTAGGACCTTCGAAAATGCCGCCCGTGATGGGTATCACCACTCGCTTGCCGTGGGGCACTTCGCCTACTACATATTCGGGTTCGAGGGTGACATAGAGTTGCATGACATACTCCAACTGGGGTGTTTCGCTGGCTGTGGGAGGCACTATCTCTTGAGCCTTCAAGCACAGACAGGCTAATAGAGCTGTGAGGAATAAGATTTGCTTTTTCATCGTCAAGATAAATTATAAATAGCCTCCCCGCTATTTTGGGGGAAAGGCTGTTTTTATTTAAGGTTTCTTACCAAGAACTCCACAGCAATGTCGGTAGCACGCTGTTGGTCTTTCATAAAGCCGTGGTCTTCGCCAGGCAGGATGTAGAGCTCGGCATTGTTGCTCTGCTCGGTATAGCGCACGCCATAGGTATAAGGCACCACCTTGTCGCCCGTGCCGTGAATCACACAGAGAGCGCCCTTGTAGTTGGCAGCTGTCTCATAGATAGGCAGGCTGAATGCCGTGCGGATATACTCGGTACCTAATTTCTGACGGCCTCCCATCAGTTCGATATAGTCGCCTTGCAGGTTCAACGGGTCATAGTTTGAACCAAACGTACTACCGCGAATGGCGTCGTCACGCAACACAGCTGCAGGAGCCATCAGTACAGCGGCCTTGATTTCTGCGCCTAATTTGCCAGCCACCATACTTGACACCACACCTCCTTGCGAGTGTCCCAAAACGGAAACCGTGCTCACATAGCGCAGGTCGCGCACATATTCATATACATGCAGAGCATCCTCAATCTCGTTGGGTACCGTGTGCTGCCAGAACTCACCCTCGCTCTCACCATGACCGTTGAAGTCGAAGCGGATGCTTGCGATGCCTTGAGCTTCCAGTTTGTCAGCGATAATCTCCAGCATAGCCTTCTGACCGCCTCTGCCGTCCTTGCTGCCCCCGAATCCGTGCATCAGGATCACCATTGGAATGCGCTCACCTTGGGCTGTCTGCGGCTTCTGTATCACAGCTGCCAGTTTACCCTTACTACCGTCAATCGTCAGTTTCGTGGTCTCTGCCATTGCAGAAACGCTTGTCAGCAACAGGGCTGACAGAGCCATTACAATAAAATTCTTATTCATATATGTTTTTTTTATAATCCAGTTGCAAATATATAACATTTTTTACTGCTTCACCTTGTTGTCGGGTCTTTTTTTATCGTTTAAATGGCGTTTTCGCTTAACAAATCCTGCCATTCGCTGAACTTGTTTGTGTCTTAACTTGCCTGTTGGTACTTTTGTGACAGGATAAATAATTATTGATATGAAAAAGACTATTATCATGATGCTCACCTTTATGTTTGGCGCAATGGCATGGGCACAGAACGCCGACAGGCTTTATGAGGAGGGCAAGGCTCTCTATGATGCGAAACAGTATGCACAAGCTGTGGAAAAACTGCTTGCCTCGGCACAGAAAGGCCACCGCAAGGCTCAGTACCGTTTGGGACGATGCTATGACAAGGGACATGGGGTGGAGGAAAGCGACTCTTTGGCTTTTGAATGGTATTTGAAGGCTGCGGGTCAAGGCCATGCAAAGGCTCAGTATCAGGTGGGCAAGAGCTACAAGAACGGTGAGGGTGTGGAGAAAGACAAGGCGAAAGCTGTGGAATATTTCACCAAAGCAGCCAGACAAGATAATGCAGAAGCCCAATATGCGTTGGGCAAGGCGTATCTGAATGGAAATGGAGTGGAAGCTGATGAAGCCAAGGCAAAGTCGTGGCTCAAGAAAGCCATCAGGAATGAGAAAGATGGCGATGAAATACGTGAGAAACTACTGAGGAAAGCTGCAGAAGGCGATAAGACAGAGTTACGCATCAAGGCTTTGCTGGGATTATAACCATTTGAAATTTTAAAGAGTGATATGAAAGAAATCTTGGAAAAAATGCAACGTTTGTGCATAGTGCTGGCTATGGGACTTACCTGTTTGGCATGTAGTGATGGTGACGATGAACTTGCGGTGCCTGTGACTCTGGCTGTAACTCAGGAACAGGAAGATACCGCTGCGGAAACCTCAGAAAGCGATTCTGAGGATGAAGAAAATACAGGTGAATCTGATGCTGAAGAAGAATCTTCCGGAGAATCAGGAGCAGAGGAACAATCTTCGGAGGAGCAGTCTGATGAAACGGAAACAGACTATGACGGGCAGGATGCTTATAGCCAAAGCTCTGGTATAAAGAGCTTTAGCCAAACAACTTTCACTTCAACCTCAACAGACGAGAACGCCGTGAAGGTAAGCGGAGGTACAATGAGCATGACCGACTGTCTGGTAAACAAGACGGGAGGTGACACCTCTGACCACGATGGAAGCAGTTTCTATGGCACTAATGCTGCCATATTGTCAACAGGCTCTGGCACGATAGAAATGAGAGGAGGTAAGATTTACACCACAGCCAAGGGGGCCAATGCCATTGTGGCATACGGAGGAACGGTCAGTGTGAGCGATGTGACGATAGAGTGCTTGAAGAGTATGTCACGTGGAATCCATGCTACAGGTGGAGGCTCTATCTATGCTGATAATCTTACTGTTGTAACCCATAGTGAGACCTCATCGACCATAGCCACAGACAGGGGTGGAGGCACGGTAACAGTGAATGGAGGGTCTTTTACGGCTAAAGGATCTAAGTCTTCTGTAATATATTCTACAGGGAAAATTTCAGTTAAGGGCATCACTGGCATTTCTGAGAAAGGCCCGATGGCGACTGTAGAGGGGGCAAATGCTGTCATTATTGAAAACAGCGACATGACTTCTTGCGCTGAAGCCAGAGGCATCCTGCTACATCAGTCGAACTCAGGTGACGCTGAGGGTACGAAACCTTCATGCGACATCAGCAGCTCTACACTGACAACTACCCATGCTGATGCTCCGCTCTGCTTTGTTACCAATGTGGCGGGAACGCTCACACTCACTGATGTGACACTTGATGTGGCAAGCGGAACGCTGATGAGCGTGGAGTACTATAAGCGAGGCGACAACTCTACAGGTAATCTTGTGCTTAAGACCACTAAAGACAGCTGGACATACAAGGGTGATGTGAGTGCCGATGATAAGAACAACGTGACTGTCAGTGTGGGGAAGAATGTGAACTGGTATGGAGCAGCTAATACTCATGGCACAGCCAAGTCGGCTACCGTAACGGTAGAGAACGGAGCGGTATGGAACCTTACCGGCGACACTTATGTCACAAAACTGACAAATAACGGCACTGTCAACAAGAATGGATATAAGTTGACCTGTGTATCTATGACCAATAACGGTAATGTGAACTGACACATATCGTTAAATGGTTGGATGCCGGCAGAACAACAGGCAGCTGATGAGGTGCCTGGTGGCGGCTGATGCCTCATCGAACGGCGCCTGATGGCTTTTCTGGTGCCGTTTAAAATAAACTGCCAATAAAATCCTGAAAAATTTGCGGCAGGTCTTTTGATGTATTATCTTTGCACCTCGAAATAAATAAACCAAAAGATGAAGACACTAAGACTTGTAATGTTGCTGATGACGGCACTGCTGGCAGGTGTGGTCAATGCTGCCGGCGTGAAGAACCTCAAGGGCAAGAAACTGGATTTCGTGTGTGCTGACGCACAGTTCAAGAATCCGTTTATCGATGTGGACAAGACGATGACCGTGCCGGTGAAGTGCCGTTATATTCACGGTGGTTTCGACGACGGTACGCGTTTCTCGTTCTACTTCCCATTAAATAAGGAGGACTTCACGGGTAGGTTCTTCCAATATATCACACCGATGCCTGACAGTGAGACCTCCGCACAAAACTACTATGCGGCAAGTCCCATTGGCTTCAGTATCTCGCACGGTGCTTATTTTATAGAGACCAACGAGGGTGGGGCGATGGATGTAAATGACCCATCTACCCGCAGAGAGGCTACGATAGGTGCCTATCGTGCCAACGCTGCCTGTGCCGAGTTGTCACGCTATATCGCCAAGTTGCTCTATGATTGCGATCGTCCTTACGGCTATTGCTTCGGAGGTAGTGGCGGGGCTTACCGCACTACGGGCAGCATGGAGGCTACCGAGGGTGTGTGGGACGGTGCCGTGCCTTTCGTGTTAGGCTCTCCGCAGGCTATCCCCAACGTGTTTGGCGTGCGCATGAATGCCTTGCGTGTGTTGCGTGACAAGATGGAGGATATTGTGGATGCGATGCGTCCGGGTGGCAGCGGTGACCCATACGCTACGCTGAATGCCGAGCAGCGTCAGGTACTGAAGGAGGCCACCAGTATGGGATTTCCCATCAAGTCGTGGTATGGTTGGAAATATATGGATGCGCACGGATTTACGGTGCTCTACAGAAGCATAGTAGGAATGGATACGAAGTATTTCCGTGAGGACTTCTGGAACAAGCCGGGTTACTTGGGCTATGACAATCCGCCCTCACTGCAGCGCGATCATGTGCAAACCAAAGCAGTGGTGAAGCGTGCCATTGGTCAGTTGGAGGCTGAGCAGTTGGGTATCGTGGCACCTATGTCGGAAACCGACCGAGGAAGTGCCGACCGTGCGTGGGCAAGCTTGGGTACTGAGGTGAAGGAAAAACCTGTGGCATTTGAGATAGACCAAGAGGTGGAGATGCATACCCTGGGTGGCGAACTGATGCTGCTCTCAGGCGAGGGCAAGAGTGAACAGCTGCAGATTGTGGGTACTAAAGGCAAATATGTGATTTTGGCATCCATCAATAACCCACAACTGTTGGCAAAGGTGCGTGAGGGCGACCAGGTGCAGGTGGATAACAGCGACTGGCTGGCGTCAGAGACCTACTACCGCCATCAGATGCCCACCAAGGACTATTATGCGTGGAACCAGTTCCGCAGCTTCAACGACCTGCCCATCTATCCACAACGCCCTATGCTCTTAGGCCCTATCATCACACAAGCTGCCTCTGGCGTATTGCCTACGGGCAAGATTCATGGCAAGATGATTCTCTGCTGCTCTGTATGGGATAGGGAGGCTTATCCTTGGCAGGGCGACTGGTACAGAACGAAGGTGACTGAATATTTGGGTAATGCCACTGATGATAACTTCCGCCTGTGGTACACCGACCGCAGTACGCATGGTGGCGAGGATGATCCTACAGAGGTGGTGGATTATACTACTGTGCTTTATCAGGCCTTGTTGGATGTAAGCGACTGGGTGGAGCGTGGTATCGCTCCCTCAAAGACCTCCGACTATCGCATAGAGGATGCACAGGTGTTGCTCACTGCTGATGGCGTTCAGCGAGGTGGTATTCAGCCTGTGCCGACGGTAACTATTGATGGTAAGGAACGTGCTGACGTGAAACCTGGTGAGCAGGTGACAATGCATGTGTCTATAGATGTGCCTCAAGGAACGGGCAAGGTGGTACGTGCTGCCTGGTGCATGGATGGTTCTGGTGAGTTTACCCAGCCCGTGGATTTGTCGAAGGCTCAGTTCAGTGCCAACGGCGAGCATGTGGAGTTTGACACGACCGTGAGTTACAACCAGCCTGGCACCTATTTCCCAACGGTGAAGGTGTTCTCAGAGCGCAAGGGTGATGCACAGACTCAGTTTACCTGCATCCCTAACTTAGGCAAAGTAAGAATCGTGGTAAAATAAGTAAGATAAGATATGAAAGGACTTGAAGCATTCAGAGTAGATGGGAAGGTGGCGCTCATCACAGGCGGAGGGGCTGGTATAGGCAAGGCTTGTGCCCTGCTGCTTGCGGAAGCTGGTGCCAAAGTGTTTGTAGCCGACATGGTGGAAGAAAGGGCCATACAGGTAAAGCAGGAGATAGAACAGGCTGGGGGAGTGTGTGGATACATCGTGGCAGACCTCAGTGTGGAAGACAATTGCCGTCAGGCTGTGGAGACTTGTGTGAGTACTTTCGGCAGACTGGACATCCTTATCAACAGTGCAGGCACCCAGGGCAAGCATGGTGACCTGGAACTGGAATTTGACTCCGCTAATTTCAACAAAGTGATGAGCGTGGATTTAGGCAGTGTCTATATGATGTGCAAGTACGCCTGGCCTAAATGTGCCGAGTATCAGGGCAGCATCATCAATATCGCCTCATTAGCTGCCCTCAAGGCCAACGGACCATTGGCTTACACAGCAGCGAAAGGAGCCATCAAGAGTTTCTCGAAGACTTTAGCAAAACGATTGGGAGAGAAGGGTGTGAGAGTGAATACCATCTATCCAGGCTTTATCTTGACGGAGATGACGCGCGGCATTCTGCAGATGCCCGAACTGAAGAAGCATTTCGAGAGCGAATCGCCTATGGGTATGCTGGGAGAGGCTGAGGACATCGCTTATTGCGCCCTCTACCTGGCCAGTGATGCCTCGCGCTTCGTGACAGGTCAGGACTTTGTGATTGATGGAGGGGCCATGTGTAACTGAGGCCCCTGTCGGAGTGCATTCTTACAGGGGAACAAACAGCTGGTCGGCCGTTATGGAGCGTTGCACCCTGCGGGCATAGAGGTTGTCGAGTAGCCCTTCAGGGGTGATGAAAGCGGGAATCAGTGACTTGCGGGTCTTTGTCACCTTGCGGAAAGTGCGGAGCCGCTGGGCAAGATGCGCCTCGTAATCTTTGGTAATCTCATACGCTCCTTGGGTGTATTTTATCTCACAGATGCTGATAGACTTGTCTGAACGGTCAATCAGCAGGTCTATCTGCACCCCGTGTCTCAGGTCTTCATCGGCCTCGGCATTTTCCAGCGTGTCTTTTGAGGGGCGGTATATCCACGAGCAGGGTGTATTGATGGTGCCGTCGATGCCTAAGGCGTGTACAATTTGCTGCAGATGGTTCAGGCACACAATCTCGAATGCATATCCGCACCAGGTCTGGTAGCGGCTGGTGGCCTGTGTCTTTTGCCAGTAGCCCTTTAGGAAGTGCTTTCCCTCTGACATAAAACGGAAATAGAACAGGGTGAATGGGTCGATGAGCTGGAACAGCATGTCTTTCTTGCTTTTCTTGAATGGTGTGTAGCTGCGTATGAACTCACATTCCTCCAGCTCTCTCAGCAGCTTGGTCAGGTTGCCGTTGTTGGTCTGATGAGCTGCTTCCACAATCTCTTGGCGTGTCATGCCCATGCCCTTTTGCTGCAAGGCCGTGATGACGGCAATGTGGTTGTCGGCCTTGCGGAAGAGCGACCTGAATATCTTCTGGAACTCATCCACCAGCTCTCCTCCCCGCGTAAAGCACAAAGACTCGATGTTTTGCGCTACACTCTTTCCCTGCTCAAACAGTGACAGGTAGTAAGCCACTCCACCCACTGCCATATAGCAGTCTATCAGTTCCGCCCGCTCGTATGGGAATCCGTATGCCTTGAAGTATAGCTCGGTTTCATGCAGCGTGAATGGTGAGAGCAGGATGGTGTGCGTGGCTCGGTTGTGTAAGCCTCCTCTGGCATTGATGATGTTGTCGAGCATCCAGGTGGTGGCACTTCCACAGGCAATGAGCTTGATGTCTTTGCGATAAGCGGCCCAGTCGTTCCAGAAATGCTCTAAGGCACTGATGAATTTAGAGTTGTTTGTGTCAAACCAAGGCAACTCGTCGAAGAAGATGATTTTCAGACCTTCATGGGTCTCTTTCTCTATGTATTCAGTCAAGGCGTGGAATGCCTGTGCCCAGGTCTTGGGCTTTTCGACATGGGCGGCGTAGTTGCATAGGGTGTAGTAGAAGTTCTCTAATTGTTCCTCTGTATTGGCGTTCTCCTTGCCACTCATGCGGAAGGTGAACTTCCCCTCAAACAGTTCCTTGATGAGGAAAGTCTTTCCGATGCGTCGCCTGCCATAAAGGACGATAAACTCTGAACGGGAGCTGCCTACGTATTGCTCCAAGCGGGATATTTCTTCTTTGCGGCCAATGATGTTTTCTTTCATAACTTCATCTGTTTTGGCGCAAAGTTATAAAAAAATTGAGATTTAGCCAATTCTGAGGATGTTTCCTGGCTAAATCTCGTAAAAAAATTGAGATTTAGCCAAATTATTGGTGGTTTCCTGGCTAAATCTCCCTTTTTCTCTTGTTACATCATCGCTAACAATATCACCTGTCCTACGATGATCCTTAAGAACATACTCAAAGGATAAACCGTTGAATATCCTACAGAGGATGCGTCAGTATCAGTCTGTTGGTTGGCGTAAGCTAAGGCAGCCGGTTGGGTATAGCTACCACTGATGAGTCCCATCAGAGTCAGGTAGTTCATCTGGTATTTCCAACGGGCAAACAAGCCAACGAGCAGTAACGGGATGATGGTGATGAGGAAGCCATAGAGCACGTACATCATACCACCACCTTCAACTACCGTCTTTACAAAGCTCTCGCCCGCCTCGATGCCTACACTCGCTAAGAACAAGACAATGCCCAATTCGCGGAGCATCAGATTGGCACTCATGGTGGTATAGGTGATAAGCTTGAACTTATAGCCGAACCGGCCTATCAGAATAGCCACTACCAACGGTCCGCCTGCCAGACCTAACTTCACGGGGGTAGGGATACCAGGGAACATGATAGGGATGCTACCTATCAAGATACCTAAGAAGATGCCCACGAAGATGGTGATGATGTTTGGTGTGTCGAGCTTCTTCATCTCATTGCCCAGTACCCTGGCTACGCGCTCTATGGCATCTTGCGGACCAACTACCATCACACGGTCGCCCACCTGTAACTTCAGGTTTGGAGCAGCGAACAGGTCCATACCTGAACGGTTCACACGCGTCACATTCACTCCGTGCATGCTGCGGAAATGTAAGTCGCCTAATTTCTTGCCGTTTATCTCCGACTTGGTGACGAGGATTCGTCTTGAAACCAACGGGAAATGCTTGTCCTCCCATTTCACGCCCTCAATCTCACGTCCGATGAAAGCCGTGATGCCGGGAGCATCATCCTCGGCACAGACGATACGCAACTGATCACCGATATTAAATATTGTTTCTTGATTGGGACTGTCCAAATAGCCGTTGTGTCTGATGCGTGACACCACGAAATTACGTCCGGAAAGCGATTTCACCTCCAAGAGCTGTTTGCCGTCAATCGCCTCGTTGCGAACCTCCAGATATAATGTGTGAGGCTGCTTGCTGGTATCTTCCTGTCCCTCTAAAGATTTCTCCTCTTCCTTGGCATGAATCTTAAACAGCTTCTTGATAATCAGCATAGCTACTATGATACCGATCACACCCAAGGGATAAGCGCATGCATAACCCAACGCGATGGGATCGCCTGTGTAACCTATCTGATTCAGGGCTTCTTGTGCAGCACCAAGACCAGGCGTGTTAGTCACGGCTCCGTAGAGCACACCAATCATCATAGGCAGTTCCACAGAGCCATCCATGTAGAAGATAGCTAAGGTCACCACGATGTCAAGAGCGATGATGGCCGTGGCGAGCAGATTCAGCCTGACGCCTCCCTGTTGGAAAGACGTGAAGAATGAAGGACCTACCTGAAGACCTATACAGAACACAAAGAGAATCAGTCCGAAATCACGAATAAAATGCAGGATGTCAGTGTTGCCCGTAAAGCCGAAATGCCCGGCCAGGATGCCCATGAACAGCACGAAGGTGACTCCTAAGGAGACCCCATAAACCTTCTGCTTGCCCAAGAAAACGCCAGCTGCAATGACAAATGAATAAAGCAGCACGATGTGTGCCACCGATGTTGTATCCCACAATAAACTTTGTAACCAATCCATAATACCTAAAAACTAATCAGTTAAACTTTTCCTTTCATATTTCCGCCTGCAAAATTAGTGCAAACCGAACAATTAAACAAAAAAATGAGTATTTTTGCATGATTAAAGCTTGATAAAATAAAATCTATGATACTATGAAGAACTTTTTCTTTTTACTGTGCACGTTGTGTGTGCTATCAGTGGTCGCTAAGGCTCAAGTGGCCAATTACGAGGTGGTGCCTCTTCCCAAGACTGTAAGTCAACCAGCAGGCGCAGGGTTTCTGTTGAGCGAATCAGCCGTAGTGGTCTATCCGGAAGAGAATGCCGATATGGAGCGCAATGCCCGGTTCCTGAGCGACTATGTGAACGAGATGACGCGGATGCGTCTGGGCACACAGCCTATGCCTGCGAAGGCCAAAGCAGCCAAAGTTGGCAAGGGAAACATATTGCTTGCGCTTGATGGGAAAATACAGAATGAGGAGGGTTATACCCTGACTGTCAATGCAAAAGGAGTGGTGATTACTGGCAAGACGCCAGCTGGTGTATTCCTTGGCATCCAGACCTTGCGTAAGTCGTTGCCCGTCATGCAGGAAAAAGGGCAAGGCGTAACCCTGCCTGCAGTGAGCATTGCTGATGAACCCAGATTCCCTTATCGAGGCATGCACCTGGATTGTGCAAGGCATTTTTTCTCACTTGATTTTGTGAAGGAATACATAGACCTCCTTGCTCTCCATGGGATGAACCGTCTGCATTGGCATATCTCTGACGATCAGGGATGGCGCATTGAGATCAAGAAATATCCTCGTCTGACGGAGATTGGCGCCTGGCGGTCTGGCACTACGATAAGCCGTAACTCAGACGTTGACGACAGGGTGAGGCACGGAGGCTTCTACACCCAAGAGGAATGCCGTGAAATCGTGAAGTATGCTGCCGACCGCTACATTACCATTATTCCTGAGATAGATATGCCTGGACACATGCTCGCTGCTTTGGCAGCTTATCCCGAACTGGGTTGCACGGGTGGCCCGTATGAGGTGTCTCACCTCTGGGGTATCTTCCCTGATGTGTTATGTCCAGGCAAGGAAGTGACTTTTCAGTTCGTGGAGGATGTGCTGGCGGAACTGATCACGGTCTTCCCTTCAGACATCATCCATATCGGTGGCGATGAATGTCCTCGCGACCGTTGGGCGGAATGTCCGCTCTGCCAGCAACGCATCAAGGACGAAGGGCTGGTACCTCAGGAAGGGCAGACGAAGGAGGATCTCTTGCAGGGCTATTTCACCCGTCGTGTGGAGAAATTCCTGCATGTGCATGGTAAGACGCTGCTCGGTTGGGACGAACTGCTGAGCTGTGGCGTTGACCAGACTTCCACCATCATGTCTTGGCGAGGAGCAGAGCCAGGAGCGAAAGCTGCCAAGCTGGGGCACGATGTCATCATGACACCCTACAATGCTATGTATTTCGATTATTATCAGACAGGCGATATCTTATACGAACCGTTTTCGATTGGTGGCAACGTACAGGTAAAGGACGTGTATGCCTTTGAGCCTGTTGCTGCAGAACTGACGGAAGAGGAGGCTAAACATATCCTGGGTGTGCAGGCAAATCTCTGGACGGAATACATCACTTATCCGCAACATGCTGAATATATGGTGCTTCCTCGTATGGCGGCATTGGCCGAAGTCCAATGGCTGCAACCTGACAAGAAGGATTATGATGCCTTTTTGGTTAGGCTGAAGCGGTTGAAAACCATATATGACCTTCATCATTGGACGGTGGCACAGCATGTTTTTCGATAAATATACATATTATATTACCATTCTTTAACTATTAAAGAGCCGTTTATCCACGTATTTTTTGTATCTTTGCACCCGATTTTATAATATTACAATCAATTTTTAATTTTAAATAATTTATTTTACAATGGCAGAATTGAAAGAAAAGCTTTTCACGGAGTTCTCTCCGACCACTACCGAACAGTGGATTGAGAAGATTACTACCGACCTGAAAGGCGCTCCATTCGACAAGAAACTTGTCTGGAGAACCAATGAAGGATTCAATGTGTTTCCTTTCTACCGCCTGGAGAATGTGAAGGATCTGAAGACCATCAACTCTCTTCCTGGCGAGTTCCCTTATCTGAGAGGTAACAAGAAGAAAGACAACACTTGGTTTGTACGTCAGGACTTGAAGGTAACTGATCCTGCAGAGGCTAACAAGAAAGCCCTCGATGTGCTGAACCGTGGCGTTGACTCTCTGATGTTCAGCCTCGGTCATGCAGAGGTTGACGAAAAGTTCATTGAGACTTTGCTGAACGGCATCCTGCCTCAGTGCGTGGAGCTGAACTTCGCTTGCTGCATGAAGAAGGCTGTGAACCTGGCTAACCTGCTGGTGGCTTACTTCAAGAAGAACAATTATCCTTTGGCTGAGCTCAAGGGTTCTATCGACTACGACTTCATTGGCAAAATGATGACTCGCGGACATGAGCGTCCAGATGCTGTAGCAACCATGAAGGCTCTGATTGAGGCGACTGCTGAGTTGCCACAGTATCAGGTAATCGGTGTAGGTGCTTTCAATCTTCAGAATGCTGGCTCATTCATCTATCAGGAGCTGGGCTATGCTTTGGCTTGGGGTGCTGAATACCTGAACCTGTTGACTGATGCTGGTGTATCTGCAGAGACAGTGAACCAGAAGATGCGTTTCAACCTGGGTGTTAGCCCTAACTACTTCATGGAAATCGCCAAGTTCCGTGCTGCTCGTCTGCTGTGGGCTAACATCATGGCTACCTACACTGACAACAAGGAGGCTTGCAAGATTCACATGCATGCTGTTACATCAACCTACAACCTTACCGTATTTGACGCTCACATGAACCTGCTGCGTACGCAGACAGAGGCTATGAGTGCTGCACTGGGTGGTGTGGATTCAATGACAGTTACTCCGTTTGACGTTACTTACGAAGAGCCTAACGACTTCTCTGAGCGTCTGGCACGCAACCAGCAGCTGTTGCTGAAGGAAGAGAGCCACATGGGCCGTATCGTTGACGTAGCCGGTGGTTCTTACTACATCGAGAACCTGACAGTAGCTATCGCTGAGCAGGCTTGGAAGCTGTTCCTCGCTGTTGAGGAAGACGGTGGCTTCTACGCACAGGTGAAGGCTGGCAAGGTGCAGGCAGCTGTGGCTGAAAGCACTAAGACCCGTCACGCTAACGTAGCTAAGCGTAAGGAAATCCTCGTAGGTACCAACCAATATCCTAACTTCACAGAGGTAAGCAATGGCAAGAAACCAGTTGACGTTTGCTGCTGCTGTGGTGACAAGGCCGAGACTGAAATCGCAACGCTGAAGTTCGACCGTGCCGCTTCTGAATTCGAGGCTCTGCGTCTGGAGACTGAAGCTGCTGCTAAGCGTCCTGTGGCATTCATGCTGACCATCGGTAACCTGGCTATGCGTCAGGCTCGCGCTCAGTTCTCTTGCAACTTCCTGGCAACCGCAGGCTACAAGGTTATTGACAACCTTGGCTTCAAGACTGTTGAGGAAGGTGTTGACGCTGCTCTGGCAGCTGACGCTGACATCGTGGTGCTCTGCTCAAGCGATGATGAATATGCAGAATATGCAGTTCCTGCATTCCAGTATCTGAACGGTCGCGCTATGTTCATCGTGGCAGGTGCTCCTGCTTGCATGGACGACCTGAAGGCACAGGGTATCGAGAACTTCATCCATGTTCGTTGCAATGTGCTGGAAACAATGAAGGAATACAACGCTAAATTATTGAAGTAAGACATCATGAGAAAAGATTTTAAAAACTTAGATATATATGCAGCCCTTGGTCAGGCTACCGATGGCGCTGCATGGCAGAAAGCTAACGCTGTTACTGCCGACTGGGAAACCCCAGAACATATCCATGTAAAGCCCGCTTACACCAAGGAGGACTTGGAGGGTATGGAACATCTGGACTTTGTGTCTGGTATTCCTCCATTCCTGCGTGGCCCGTATTCAGCTATGTATCCTCTGCGTCCTTGGACCATCCGTCAGTACGCTGGTTTCTCAACTGCTGAGGAGTCAAACGCATTCTATCGTCGTAACCTTGCATCTGGTCAGAAAGGTCTGTCTGTAGCATTTGACCTTCCTACCCATCGTGGTTATGACCCGGATAACGCCCGAGTAGTTGGTGATGTGGGTAAGGCTGGTGTGTCTATCTGCTCTCTTGAGAACATGAAGGTGCTGTTCAATGGTATTCCATTGAATAAGATGTCTGTGTCTATGACAATGAATGGTGCTGTATTGCCAATTATGGCATTCTACATCAACGCAGGTCTGGAACAGGGCGCTAAGTTGGAAGAAATGGCTGGAACTATTCAGAATGATATCTTGAAGGAGTTCATGGTGCGTAACACCTATATCTATCCACCAGCATTCTCTATGAAGATTATTGCTGATATCTTTGAATATACTTCACAAAACATGCCTAAGTTCAACTCTATTTCTATCTCTGGCTACCACATGCAGGAAGCAGGCGCTACCGCTGATATTGAGTTGGCTTACACTTTGGCTGATGGTATGGATTACCTCCGTACTGGTGTGAACGCAGGTATCCCTGTTGATGCTTTCGCTCCTCGTCTTTCATTCTTCTGGGCTATCGGTATGAACCACTTCATGGAGATTGCCAAGATGCGTGCTGGTCGTCTGCTGTGGGCTAAGATTGTGAAGAGTTTCGGCGCTACTAATCCTAAGTCTTTGGCATTGCGTACTCACTCGCAGACTTCTGGTTGGTCACTTACTGAGCAGGATCCGTTCAACAACGTAGGCCGTACTTGTATCGAGGCTATGGCTGCTGCATTGGGCCACACTCAGTCACTGCACACCAACGCTTTGGATGAGGCTATCGCATTGCCTACTGACTTCTCAGCTCGTATTGCTCGTAATACCCAGATTTATATTCAGGAAGAGACCAATGTCTGCAAGCAGATTGACCCATGGGGTGGATCTTACTATGTAGAGTCTCTGACCAACGAATTAGTGCATAAGGCTTGGGAGCATATTCAGGAAATCGAGAAGTTGGGCGGTATGGCAAAGGCTATCGAAACTGGTCTGCCAAAGATGCGTATCGAAGAGGCAGCTGCCCGTACTCAGGCTCGTATTGACTCAGGCGTTCAGACTATCGTTGGTACCAATAAGTATCGTCTGGATCATGAAGAACCGATCGACATTCTGGAAATTGACAACACTGCTGTTCGCTTAGAGCAGGTTGAGAACCTGAAAAAGTTGCGTGCTAACCGTGATGAGGCTGCTTGTCAGGCAGCTCTGGCTGAAATTACAGAGTGCGTACGTGACTTTGCTGAAGGCCGCAAGAGCAAGAACAATTTGCTGGCTTTGGCTGTTAAGGCAGCAGGTTTGCGTTGTACTTTGGGTGAGATTTCAGACGCTTGCGAGACTATCGTAGGCCGTTATAAAGCAGTAATTAGAACTATTTCAGGCGTGTATTCATCAGAATCTAAGAATGACAGCGACTTCGAGAAGGCTTGCCGCCTGGCTCAGGAGTTTGCAAAGAAGGAAGGCCGTCAGCCACGTATCATGGTGGCAAAGATGGGTCAGGACGGTCACGACCGTGGTGCTAAGGTCGTTGCAACTGGTTATGCTGACTGTGGTTTCGATGTGGATATGGGACCATTGTTCCAGACTCCAGCGGAAGCTGCTCGTGAGGCTGTTGAGAACGACGTTCACGTAGTGGGCGCATCTTCTCTGGCTGCTGGTCACAAGACCTTGATTCCTCAGCTGATTGAAGAATTAAAGAAGCTGGGTCGCGAGGATATCATCGTCATTGCAGGTGGTGTGATTCCTGCTCAGGACTACGACTTCCTCTACAAGGCTGGCGTAAGTGCTATCTTCGGTCCTGGTACCTCTGTGGCTAAGGCTGCATGCACCATCCTGGAGATTCTGCTTGACGAAGAGTAATCCCCGATTCTCTTATATGAATTGCTGTCCTGCCTGTTTCAGGTGGGGCAGTTTTTTTATGTCAGATTGTTAAAATCCGTAACAAAAGTGTTTGTTTTACACCATGAAGTATAAAGAATGTTATAAGAAGTCAGGTTTTCGTGCCTTTTGTTTGTCAATTTGAATGAAATGCTTACCTTTGCAATGTGTTTTTCATAGTATTAGATTTAAGGTTAACTAAGGATTGGGGTTTCGGGAGAAACTCCTTTTTTTTATGTATAATAAATTTGTATTGACATGATAGCTTTAATAAATGGAAAATTTTATGGTTCTGAGATAGTTGACGGCTTCCCTAACCTGGGCTTGATTATTGATGGCAACCGCATTGTGGATGTTCTGCATGAGAGTAAGATTCCTGAAGAAATGGAACGTGTGGATATGCACGGTAGTTATGTAACACCCGGATTCATTGACCTGTTGGTGAATGGTTCTGGTGGCGGGGCTTTTGGCGTGACTGCAGTATTCTCAGAACTGAAAGATATGGGAGATACGATGATGGCAGAAGGCACCACAGGTTTCCTGGCAGCTGCCCCCAGCAATACCTTGCCGATGTACCTGAAGATGCAGGAGGCATTGAAGGAACATCAGTCTGAGATTCCTGCCAATTGCCTGGGCATGCATCTGGAGGGTCCTTTCTTCAGCATGGAGAACAGAGGAGCTCATCGTGAGGATTGCGTGAGAGATTGTACGGATGCCGAATTGAATGCTTTGTTTGGCAAAGACCAGCATTTTGTCAGCATGATGTCTGTATCGCCTGAAAGGATTTCTGACAAGCAGGTATTATATATGGAAGAAAAAGGGGTAAGGATTTCTTACGCCCATAGTGCCGCTGGTTATGGTGAGACATTGCGTTTCGTCAGCAATCCGCGTCATTCCGTTACACATATATATAATGGTATGACTCCAATGCATCATCGCATGCCTGGTCATATCCCAGCTATCTTCCACGCCAAGCCTATGACAGGTGTCATTGTTGACGGGGTACATGTTGCCTATGAGATGGTGAGGATGGCCTACGAGATGATGCCTGAGTCGTTGTATCTCTTCACAGACAGGTTCACGGATTGTCCAGCCATGAATGTGGAATATGATGCGGAACGTGATTGCTTTGCCCGTACTGATGCAGAAGGAAGGAAAATCCTCTGTGGTTCTGCGTTGAGTATGCTGAAAGCCGTGAGGAATTGTGTGGAGCATGTGGGCATTCCGATGGGTAAAGCCGTGAGGATGGCATCATACTATCCTGCCAAGGTGCTGGGACTCGATAAGAAGGTTGGCTTGCTGGAGCCTGGCTATCAGGCTAATTTAGTGTCGTTTGACGAAGATTGGAACGTGAAGAAGGTGATGTTTGAAGGGAAATGGGTGAAAAACGGTTAAACTTGGTGCGACACTATCAGGCTTGTGCCGACAAGCTGGGCAAGGAGATTGTTGGCTTGGGAAAGAAAGGTCCTTTATTCCTGGTTGGCGAATTGCTTTCGTTCATCTCTTTCCTGGTTTTGGCCTTTTTCGCACTCTATGAAAAAGACTGGCTGATGGGAGGCGAGTCTGTCTGTTCGCTCATCACCTATCTGGTAATCCGTTATACCGATCAATGGAATGATGCACAGATTGATGACCTCACAAGACATCAACAGACTTACCTGCATGAGATCAGCTATCTGCAAGGCGATTTCAACAGCTTTGACGAAGGCAGTGAATTCGTGGACGCTTCCCATCCTTTTACCTTCGACCTGGATGTTTTTGGCAAGGACTCCTTGTTCAATCGCATCTGTCGCACCGTTACCCCTGGGGGCAAACGGATGTTGGCAGAGAGTCTGATGACTTTGCCCAAAGCATCAGAGCTGGATTTCATCAATCGGAAGCGCGAGGCGATAGACGAACTGGCTCAGATGGAGCCTTTGCGTGTGGATTTCCTGAGTGTGGATAGCCGGAAAGCCTTCTCTCAAACAGGGGCAGATGGTTCTTTGTCGGCTTTGAATGATGCCAAAGTTTTGTCTCATCCTTCTATCTTATACATAGCTGATCTTTTGATTTTAGGATTCTGGGTTACTGTATTCCTCAGCGTTTTTACCCCTTTGCCAGCCAATGTGCCCATCACGTGGGGCTTGCTGCATATTGTATTGATGATAGCTTTCTGTGCCAAGCCTTTGAAGCGCACCAGCGTCGCCATCGGCAAGTTGCATGGTGAGATGAAAGCATACGCCACATTGGTGAATCTGTTGCAACAGACCAGTTTCAAGGCATCCTATAATCAAGAGCTCTATCAGCGTCTTTTTGCCGATAAAGCCAATGCTTCCGTCGCTTTCAGACAACTTACCCGTATTTTGGATAGCATAGACCGAAGGGGGAATGAAGTGGCTATGCTGGTCTTTAACGTCTGCTGGCTCAATGATTATTTCATCATTCGTCGTTATCGCCGTTGGCAACGGCTTTATGCCGATGAGGTGGGCATGTGGATTGAAACCGTCAGTCGTTTTGACGCTTTGATTTCAATGGCGACCTTCAGGGCCAATGAACCGGATGCGGGTAGGGCAGAACTGGCGGATAACCCCGATGAGGTGGTGTATGAAGGCAAAGGTTTATGGCATCCGTTCTTGGGCGCAAGAGCCGTGAGGAATGATTTCACCATCCTCAACAACCATTATTACATCGTGACTGGGGCCAATATGGCTGGTAAGAGCACCTTTCTCAGGACCATAGGAATGAACTGTCTGTTGGCGATGAACGGTATGCCTGTATTCGCTACTTCGTTGAAGGTGAGCCTGTTCAACCTGTTTACTTCTATGCGGACCACAGACGACCTCTCTCGTGGTATCTCCTATTTCAATGCAGAATTGCTGAGACTTCAGCAACTGATGGATAGTTGTCGCCAGCATCACCCTACCTTGATTATCCTGGATGAAATCCTCAAGGGTACCAATAGTGCAGATAAACTCGGAGGCTCTCGCCTGTTCCTCCAGACCATCAGCCGCCAGCCTGTTACAGGCATCATCGCCACTCACGATCTGGCTTTGAGCCAGATGGCAGACGAATATCCAGACCGTTTCCACTGCTGGTGCTTCGAAATCGAACTGGGCACTGATGTCACTTATAGTTACCGCATCACCCCAGGCGTAGCCAAGAACCAGAACGCCACCTATCTGCTTCGCCAGATCATTTGTGCTGAGGAATAACTGCAAAATACCCTGAAGAGGTAATCGGTAATTAGCTTCGAGCATCGTCTCGTGCTTTCTTTAATAAATGTTAAAGTGTATGATTGAGTGTGCATATATTGGGTTATTTATATATTTTTGTAATCCTAAATTTTAGGAAACGCTGATGTGATTGCCGTTTCCGTGAGTTGAATGTTTTATGTGAGGATATTAGATTTGTTAATTAATTATATGAGATTGATACGTTTTTTTATGGCTTTTTGTGTCATCTTGTCTTTTGCGGCTTGTGAAAAATCAGATCCGTTTACAGAGACTGATGCGGGTAATAATACATTAGGGTTTCTTCTTGATGGTAAGAAAGTGGAATACAAATGGGTAAAATATGCTGCCTTGAGTCCGGAGTATCTGCCTTCGGTTATGTCACAAAAGTGGGGGGAAGATTCCTTGAGGGTTTGGGCGTTTTTGGATGGTGCTGAGGGCTGCAAGTATATCGAAATGCGTATGCCTTTGCATAAGTTGAAGAATGGAGCGAGACTGAACAATGAGGCTAAAGTTGAACTGACCTATGAAGCTGGTTCCTATGAGGAGGATGGCAAAACTATTCAAGACCTGCGTGTAATGGAAGCCTCTTCTTCCAGCATTTATATCCGGACCTGTTTGAAGAATAAAGTTCTGTCTGGCACCTTCTCGTTTGAGGGTGATGCGATCTATATGAACGGAGATACCCGTCACCATCGTATAGCCAACGGTATGTTTGATGTGGAGTGGCGTTAATTATTAATGCACTTTATATAATTTGCTTTTCAAATTGAGTATAGGAGAATGATCGTTTGGGCTTAGGTGAATGATGACTGGCAAGTATGCCTTTCCTTGTTCCCCTATGCGCTTTACCAGCGACTTATGCAATAATATTAATTAATGTTTTGCAAGTGAATGAATATACTATTGAATAGCGCCCCGAAGGGGCAAAAAGCTAATAGCCCAGGGCGTTGTCCTGGGCTATTAGCTTACCGGCCTTTCAGGGTGTATATACATGCTTGAAAAACTTAATAGAAATTTATTAAAATTAGCCTTCAGCCTTCATAGTCTATTGTGTTATAATTCAGTTAGATAGAGGGTAAAATGAAGGCTGAAGGCTAATTTCGACAAAAATAATTATTTCTTGATGATTGGCAGCGCACAGAATGACCAGCACAAAAGGGACGGCTCTTGCACAAAAGGGGCGGTTCTTATAGGCTTGTGCTTGCCTTCATGTAGGTAGTGTGTAGTTTTAGTCTTTTCCTGTTTTCTCTCCTTTAAATTATTTTGTTCTTGCATTCCTCGATTATTCTCTATACCTTTGCTCTGACCTTTTGATTTGATGAAAATGAATAACCGTGATTTGAAAATTCTGTGGTTGGCTCTGCTGACTCCTCTTGCCTGGCTCCTGGCTTCATGCTCTGGAGATAGTGATTCTATGTATAATGAACAGCCTGTGCCTCAATCACCTACAACCGAACCTGTGGTAGAAACGAAAATACCGGTGGTTGTTATTGAAACAGAGAACCATGTTGAAATCAAGGATAAGGAGAATTACATCAATTGTTCTGTAATGATCAATGATGATGATAAGCTATATACTGACGGTACTCCTTTTTCAGGGTCAGGACGCATTCGTGGACGAGGTAACTCCACTTGGACTATGCCCAAGAAACCTTATAAGATTAAACTCGACAGCAAGGCTAAACTCTTAGGAATGAGCACCGATAAGGAGTGGGTGTTGCTGGCTAACTATAGTGACAGGTCTTTGTTGAGAAACACTACAGCTTTTGAAATCTCACGAATCGTGGGTATGGACTGGACTCCCCGCTCCCGAAACGTTGAGCTCTATCTTAATAATACTTATCTGGGTGTGTATCAGCTGACTGAGCATGTCAAAGTATCAGATGAAAGATGCGACCTCGACCTGGTGGATGAATTGGCGACAGAAGCTGAAGACCTGAAAGCTGACTACCTGATAGAATTGGATTTCCATTTCGATGCGTCCCATCAGTTTCATACCAGCTATGCCAGTCTGCCACTGATGTTTAAAGACCCAGAAGAGCCTAACGACGAACAGTTCGAGTATGTGAGGGATTGCTTCAATCGCGCCGAAGCTGCTCTATATGGCGAGTTATTCCTTAATCCAGAGGTTGGCTACAACCGATACATTGATATTGAATCTTTCTTGAAATATTATATCGTCCAAGAGCTTACTAAGAACTGTGACGGTAATATGCGAGGCAGTTGTTATTTAGCCCTCAAGAGTGATGGCAAGGTTTATCAGCCTTTCGTATGGGACTTTGACATCGCTTTCGGCAATGCCAAACATATTACTTGGGAACAAGGTGCAAGTTCAGCAGGACCAGACGGATGGTATATCAAAACCCGTTCTCCTTGGTTCGACCGTTTCTTCATGGATCCGGCTTTCGTCTCAGCTTTGAAACAGAAGTGGAATACCTTAAAGCCTCAGCTTGACAGGCTTCCCGATTTTGTTCAAGCCCAAGTAAATCAAATGAAATTTGCCATTGGGCGCAATTTCAGAAGTACTGCAACTGGAGGTGCCGGATGGTCTCTGCGTGGTGAGATTTGGCCTAATTACGAAGATCGTGGTTCCTATGATGCCGAGGTGAAATTCCTGAAAGATTTTATCGTTAACCGTCTGCAGTGGCTTGACGAGCATATCAATGCTTTGTGACGCCCGCTTGCCGAAATGCAACAAAATGTTTAATACCTTCGTTTATTGAACCGATTTTGCTATCTTTGCACTTCAAAAGTATAGGATATGATTGTTTGTATCGCAGAGAAACCATCGGTGGCAAGGGATATCGCTCAGGTATTGGGAGCTACGGAGCGGAAAGACGGATATATGGAGGGCAAAGGTTACCAAGTGACCTGGACTTTCGGACACCTCTGTACGCTCAAGGAGCCGCAAGACTATACGGACTCTTGGAAGTCGTGGAGCTTAGGGGCTTTGCCTATGGTTCCACCCCGTTTCGGCATCAAACTTATCTCTAATCCTACCTACGAGAAGCAATTCCATATCATTGAGGGACTTATGCAGAAGGCTGACATGATTATCAACTGTGGTGATGCCGGCCAGGAGGGAGAGCTGATTCAGCGATGGGTGATGCAGAAGGCTGGTGCCAAATGCCCTGTGAAAAGGCTTTGGATCTCGTCGCTGACGGAGGAGTCTATCCGTGAGGGATTCAACCACTTGCATGAGGCTTCCGACTATCAGTCGCTCTATGAGGCAGGCCTGAGCCGGGCCATCGGTGACTGGCTCTTGGGTATGAATGCCACTCGTCTCTATACGATTAAATATGGTCAGCACCGTCAGGTGTTGAGCATCGGACGCGTGCAGACTCCCACATTGGCATTAATCGTGAACCGCCAGCAAGAAATAGAGAACTTTGTCCCTCGCCAGTATTGGGAGCTCAAGACGACTTATCGCGACACCTTGTTTAACGCGATTGTCAAGAAAAGTGATGAGGAACTGATTGCTGAGGCTGAGAAGAATAAGAAAGGCGATGAGCCGGTGGATATCTCGAAGATAGATAACCCGGGTATGGAGCCGATAGCCAATGAGGCTGAGGGACTTGCCTTGTTGGAACGCATTAAGAACCTGCCTTTTGTGGTGACTGATGTGACGAAGAAACCTGGTAAAGAGTATCCTCCCAGACTTTATGACCTTACTTCTCTGCAGGTGGATTGCAACAAGAAATTCAGTTTTAGTGCGGATGAAACGCTGAAGCTCATCCAAAGCCTGTATGAGAAGAAGGTAACCACTTATCCGCGAGTAGATACCACTTTCCTGAGCGATGACATTTATCCCAAATGTCCAGGCATCTTGCGAGGACTCAATGGATATGAGAACCTTGTGGAACCATTGGTTGGCTCATCAGCCAAAGGTCAATTGCCCAAGAGCAAGAAAGTATTCGACAACTCTAAGGTGACAGACCATCATGCTATCATTCCCACTGGTCAACCTCCTGTTAATCTGACAGATCAGGAGAAAAACGTGTTCGACCTGGTGGCTCGTCATTTCATTGCCGTATTCTATCCCGAATGCAAAATCAGTACAACTACTGTAGAGGGCAGGGTAGAGGATATTCCATTCAAAACCAGTGGAAGACAAGTACTTGACCCAGGATGGCGAGTGGTGTTCGCCCAGCTTGAAAACGGAAAGCTGAAGAATGACAGTGATGATGCTGAGGACAGTATTTTTTCTGTGGGGAATAACGGCCCGTCATCAATAGTCAATGTTCAGTTTAAGAAAGGCGAGCAGGGGCCACATATCCCAGAACTGCAGGAGAAATGGACCCAACCGCCTCGTCCTTATACCGAGGCTACTTTGCTTCGTGCGATGGAGACAGCAGGTAAGTTGGTGGATAATGACGAGTTGCGTGATGCCTTGAAGGAAAACGGCATCGGAAGGCCTTCTACCCGTGCTGCTATCATCGAGACCTTGTTTAAGCGTAACTACATCCGCAAGGAGCGTAAGAACCTGATAGCCACCCCAACAGGCATAGAACTGATAGGCTTGATTCGCGAAGATCTGCTCAAGAGCGCAGAACTGACAGGATTGTGGGAGAAGAAGCTTCGTGAGATTGAAAAGAAGACTTATCAGGCTGGTCAGTTCCTGGATGAACTGAAACAAATGGTGACTGAAATCATCAATGCCGTTCTTTCAGACAATTCCAACCGTCGTATCACGGTAGTGAATCCTGAGGAGGAGAAGAAAAAGAAGAAAGCTGCCAAGAAGCCTGCCTCGCAGAGCAAGGGTGCTTCGCAAAGTAAAACTTCCTCTGCAGAAAGCAAGCCAATGCCTCCATCTCAACCTGTTAACGTTCAACGTTCAACAATCCCAGATGATAGCATCATTGGCAAGCCTTGCCCCGTCTGTGGTAAAGGTCACATTATCAAAGGCAATACCGCCTATGGATGCTCAGAGTGGAAGTCTGGCTGTACCTATCGCTTGCCATTTGTCGTAAAGCCATAAAGAAAGAGGGCATTAATTAGATGCCCTCTTTCTTTATTATGAATTAATAATTTAAGTGGAATTCCACGACAGCTTCGATACCCTTGCGGAAGATATCCAACGGGAAGTTCTCGTTTGGAGAATGAATGGCATTGCTCTCTAAGCCGAAGCCCATAAGTACCGTCTTGATACCCAATACCTTCTCGAAAGTAGCGATGATTGGGATGCTACCACCACGACGAACAGCTAACGGCTTCTTGCCAAACGCTTTCTCAAAGCCCTTCTCAGCTGCCTTGTACGCAGGCAAGGAGATAGGGCATACATAACTCTCGCCACCATGTAGGTATTCCACCTTCACCTTCACGCTCTTTGGGGCAATATCCTGCAGATAGTCCATCATCAGCCGACCAATCTTCTCGTTGTCCTGATGAGGCACCAGCCGGGTTGAGATTTTGGCGTATGCCTTGCTTGGAATTACCGTCTTGGCTCCCTCGCCAGTATATCCACCCCAGATGCCACATACATCGAATGACGGGCGGCAACTGTTGCGCTCCAAAGTGCTATAGCCCGTCTCTCCACAAACCTCCTCTACATCAATGGCTTTCTTGTATTTCTCCAAGTCAAAAGGAATGTGGGCGATCATCTCACGCTCCTCAGCAGGAACCTCTTCCACATCATCGTAGAAATGAGGAACGGTGATGCGTCCGTCAGCATCCGTCATCTGGGCTATCAGCTTGCAAAGCACGTTGATAGGATTGGCTACTGCTCCTCCGAAATGACCACTATGCAGGTCTCGGTTTGGACCAGTCACCTCTACCTGCCAGTAGGACAGGCCACGTAAGCCTGTAGTCAAAGAAGGCAGGTCTTTGCCCAGCATAGAGGTGTCTGACACCAAAATGATGTCAGCCTTCAGCAAATCCTTATGCTTCTCACAGAAAGCTTCCAGGCTTGGAGATCCAATTTCCTCCTCACCTTCAAGGATAAACTTCACATTGTTCTTCAACAAGTTGTGCTTTACCACATATTCAAAAGCCTTTGTCTGGATAAAGCTCTGTCCTTTATCGTCATCCGCACCACGAGCCCAGATGATATCATCTTGAATCACAGGTTCGAACGGACTGGCCTTCCACAATTCTAAAGGCTCAACGGGCATCACATCATAATGACCGTATATCAGAATTGTCTTGGCATCCGGATGGATGATTTTCTCTGCAAAGACCATCGGGTTGCCCTCTGAAGGCATCACCTCAGCTTTGTCAGCGCCAGCTTCCAACAGTAATTCCTTCCATCTTTCCGCACAACGGATCATATCATCTTTGTGGGCAGACTCAGAACTGATGCTGGGTATGCGTATCAGACTGAAGAGCTCGTCCAGCATACGGGACTCATTGTCTTGGATGTATTGTTTAATCATAGTCTGGTAGTTTTATTGAGTAAATAATAATCGAGAATCGTCATAGCCGTCATCGCCTCTACGATAGGTACGGCTCTTGGCAACACACAAGGGTCGTGCCTGCCTTTGGCTTTCACTACGGAATCATTCCCCTCTGTATCAACGGTCTGCTGCTCAAGGAGCAGAGTCGCTACAGGTTTGAATGCCACCCGGAAATAAATATCCTGTCCGTTGCTGATGCCACCTTGTATGCCTCCCGAATGGTTGGTACGGGTACTGATGGCTCCATTTTTATTGTAGAACACGTCATTTTGCTCAGAGCCTCTCATATTCAAGCCGCTGAAACCTTCGCCATATTCAAAGCCTTTGGCAGCGTTGATGCTCATCATTGCGTTTGCCAAAGCAGCATGAAGCTTGCCGAAAACAGGTTCTCCCAATCCTACAGGACAACCTTGAATCACACAACTGATGGCTCCTCCGATGGTGTCGCCAGCTGCCTTTACCTCTTGGATCAAAGCCTTCATTTCTTTAGCTTTCTCTGCATCAGGACACCTCACAGGGGTCTGTTCAATCAAACTGAAGTCGAGATCAGCATAGCCCTTTTCCAGACGGATGTTTCCAACTTGCTGGGTATAAGCCGTAATACTGATGCCCAACTGTTTCAATACCAGTTTTGCCAATGACCCACCTACCACACGGGCAATGGTCTCGCGGGCTGATGAACGGCCTCCTCCACGATGGTCGCGGATACCATACTTATTATAGTAGGTGAAATCGGCATGTGAAGGACGGAACACCTCACGCAGGTTGTCGTAGTCGTCACTATGTTGGTTGGTATTCCTCACGATAAAGCCAATCGGGGTACCTGTGGATTTTCCATCGAACACGCCAGAAAGCAATTCTACTGTATCAGGCTCCTTGCGGGAAGTGGTTAAAGCCGACTGACCAGGCCTCCTGCGGTTCAGTTCTTGCTGGATAAAATCCATGTCAATCTCAACGCCTGCAGGCATCCCGTCAACAACGCCTCCTATGGCTTCGCCATGAGATTCACCAAAGGTAGTCAGTCTGAAAATATTACCAAAAGTGTTGAACATATTAAAAACATATCGTTTGAACAGCTAAAGGTAGGCATTTTTTCTGATATTCACTAAATTTTTTGTTACTTTTGCGCAACATAATGTGATTATACCATGACTGAACCATTGGCTGTTGAAGAAAGGAAACAGATTATTAAGCTAATACAGAGGGAGGTGGTGCCTGCCATCGGATGCACCGAACCCGTAGCTGTGGCTTTGTGTGTGGCTCGTGCCACAGAGTTGCTGGGCCATCGTCCTGAGCATATTGAAGTGCTGCTGAGTGGCAATATCCTCAAGAATGCGATGGGTGTGGGCATACCTGGCACAGGGATGATAGGCTTGCCTATCGCTATCGCTCTGGGTGCCTTGATTGGCAAATCGGAATACGAGCTGGAGGTCTTGAAGGATTGTAATCCTGAAGCTGTGGAAAAGGGCAAGCGATTCATTGCTGAAAAGCGAATCAACATAGGTCTGAAAGAAGGCACTTGCGACAAACTCTATGTGGAAGTTTGTTGCAAAACGGATGATCATGATGCTGTTGCCATCATAGCCGGAGGACATACGCATTTTGTTTACTGGGAGAAGGATGGAGAAGTATTGCTCGACAGGCGTGAGCCTTGCCAGGATGAGGCTGAGGAAGAAGATGTGTCTCTTTCTTTCAAAAAGGTATATGATTTTGCAATGACATCTCCGCTGGATGAGATTCGTTTTATTCTCGACTCAGCGAAACTGAATAAGAGAGCTGCTGAATTCTCTTTCAAAGGCGACTATGGACACGGATTAGGTCGTATGCTCCAAGGACCTATTGAGGAGCGACTGATGGGAAATAGCATTTTCTCCAGGATATTGGCTTATACATCAGGTGCTTGCGATGCTCGTATGGGTGGAGCGATGATTCCTGTCATGAGCAATTCGGGTAGCGGTAATCAGGGCATTTCATGTACAAATCCTGTTTTGATTTATGCGGAGGAGACTGGTAAAAGTGAAGAACAATTGATCAGGGCATTGACCTTGAGCCACCTCACCGTTATCTATATCAAGCAGAGCTTGGGCAGGTTGTCGGCTTTATGCGGATGTGTGGTGGCTTCAACTGGTTCCAGTTGTGGAATCACCTATCTCATGGGGGGTACCTACGAGCAGATTACCTTTGCCGTGAAGAATATGATTGCCAACCTGACGGGCATGATTTGCGACGGAGCTAAGCCCAGTTGTGCTTTGAAAGTGACCACTGGTGTGTCAACGGCTGTGCTCTCTGCCGTGATGGCGATGGAAAACCGATGTGTCACCAGTCTGGAGGGGATTATCGATGAGGATATTGATACCAGTATCCGGAACCTTACGGAAATTGGGGCACAGGGTATGAACGAGACGGACAAGCTGGTGCTTCAGATTATGACCAGCAAACGATGAAATGATGACGGAGACAAGGATTGATTCTTGCCTCCGTCTGTTATCATGCTATTAGAAAGTTTTATTCTTATTTGTTGTGACAATCGCAGTCGGGACCACAATCGTTGCCACACCCTTCCTCGCAACCGCCACCGCAATTGCCGCATCCACCTCCGCAACATCCTTCTCCGCTCATCATTTTAGCCACAGCAGCCAGTTCCTCATTAGTAGCCAGACGGCTCTCCACGATGGTTCCTATGAACTGAAGGTCGCATCCAGCCAACGGATGGTTGAGGTCAACAGTCACCTCATTATCTGTAATCTCGCTCACGCTAGCGTTGAAACGGTCACCTTCAGAACTCATCAGAGGAATGATGGCACCCTCTACGATGTGCTCGCTATCAAACTTACCATCAATCTCGAAAGTCTTCTTGGGCAATGTAACCACCTGGCTGTCATCATAAACGCCATAAGCGTCTTCCTTGTTAATAATGAAGTCGAAAGCCTCGCCAGCCTGCAAATCCTTCACTTTCTCCTCGAATAAAGGCAAGGTCAGACCTACGCCTGTGATAAACTCAAAAGGTCTTTCAGCGGTTGCTTCTTCTGCAAAATCCTTGTCGCCATCCTCGATCGTGTAGAGCTTGTAGGCAACTGTAATAAACTTATTGTCCATTGTGTAAAAGTTGTTCTTGTGAATAATAATGTTTGCAAAAGTAATGAAAGATTGTGGCAGTACAAAACGAACGCAAAAATTTTTTCATGAAAACTTATTGTATATTCGATAAAAGTCATTATCTTTGCAGCCGATTTCAATAATCAAGGCGTTGATCCGCTAGCTCAGCAGGTAGAGCACAACACTTTTAATGTTGGGGTCTTGGGTTCGAGCCCCAAGCGGATCACGACAAAAGGAAGAGACTCCCATAGTGAGAGCCTCTTTTTTTGTTATGTAAATGAGAGGGGGATTCATAACCCATACTTCTCATGTAATCGGTCGAGAAAGCCATCGGATTTCATCTTCCGGATAGCATTGTTTACTATTTGCATTAAAACATCCTGACCTTTGCGCATTAGCACGCCTATTTCACCATGAGTGAAAGGCTTTTTCAAGAGTGGAGCAGCAAGGCGGGAGTCTGTCTGCACATAATAGGGGGCCTCAGTTATTTCCGTAATCATCACGTCTGCTTTACCTTCTGCCACGAGAGTAGGGATTTCCTCATTCTTCTGATGAACGAGGATGGTGGCATGAGTCAGGTTCTCATTGGCAAACTTCTCGTTTAGCCCTCCTGGATTCACCATTACGCGAACCTCTGGTTTGTCGATGTCAGCCAAAGCTTTGAAACGATCAGCTTCATCAGCACGGCAAAGTATAGTTTTCCCGTTATCGAGATAGCCTTCGCTCATTAGCATGGTCTCCCGACGCGTATCTGTTATGGTAATGCCCCCGATGGCAAGGTCAAAAGACTGAGGATCAGCTAATACGTCAGCAGTAAGCGTAGGCCATGAGGTCTTGATGAACTCAGTTTTCACCCCTAAATACCTGGCAATCTCTTCTGCAACCTCAATGCAAAATCCCCAATATGTTCCATCATCCTCCTGGAAAGTTAGCGGACGGTAGTCACCTGTGGTACCAACGAGCAAAGTGCCACGTTCAACGATTTCAGCCACCTTCCCGTCAATCGGATAAACAGTGGAGGTGGAAAGTGCTGTAGATGCCGTACAACTGTATAGTGACAGCAATACGGACAATATCCAAAGAATGCTTCTTATCTTACTGATTATATTAAACGGTTTATGCTTCATAACAGAGGCAAATAAAGACATTTTTCGTCAACTCTTCCTTTTATTCCATCAGACTTTTGAACGCTGAGCCAAAGATGACATATTGGGTATTTCCCCCAACGGTACCCTCGTTCTGTCCCCATAGAAAAGGCCAGTCGTCATAATTCTCAAAATGGTCGGGTTGGCGGAATAGTAGGCCAGGGGCCAGGTTGCCAGGGATGAAAGAGAAATCAGCCCTGTTGTTGCCATAGAACACAGCCTTAGGTCTTGCTGCTCCCACTGCTGCCACTAAGGAATAGTTGTGATACGGGTGGCATCCGAAGATGTAGTTAGCCGCACGGAAAATATCATCCCGTTTGATAATGTCAGGATAATAGAGGTAAGCGAAACAGATGGTGGTGCCAAAACCAACCACATTACCACTTCCTGCCCAGTTTCCCAAGCCGATAGGCACTCCGTAAGGATTATCCTTGTCGAATGTGAAGATATATTCCTGGTATCGCTGTATATACTGACGAAGACGTTGTTTGTAAGCATCATCCATATAAGGAATGGCGTCTAAGGCAGTCTGTATATTGTTGACCACATTGTTATCTAATGCCTTCCAAATCTGCTCCTTAAAGCTGTCTAAGTAAGATTGTTCACGTGTGGCGGCATATAGCTGAAGACTTGTCGCCATACTGTTGAAGCGGTTATTCTCAGACATCATGGCAGAGGCTTCCTCCATCAGTCTCTTGGATTGGGTGAGGGCACGCTTAGCGAGGTCGTCGTTATAACCCTCCAAAGCTCTGCTGGCTGCGGCAAACATAGTCGCTGCTCTGAAATCCATCCAGACGTTGCGGTTGGTGAAAGCCCACATGTCGTCAGGCGTGCCGCTCGACTTGCCATCGGCTGATACTTCGTAGGGCTTCAGACTTCTGTCATAGTGGAGTCCGTCAGTAATGGATGCTGCATCACCCAGGTGGTGATAGTTGTCGAGCACCGAGTTCGACAATGTGGATGCCATGTGTCCTATTTGCTCGGCTTGTGCCACTAAGTTCAATGTTCCGTGCTCGATGTATTGCAGGATGTCTGGTGTACCATCCGGACGATGTAAGTCCACATAGCGTTGCTGTTCGTTTACGAAGGTTTCGTCACGCTGGGATTTAAAGAGTTCCCAAGCCCGCACCAAGTTCTCCACCACACCGATATTGGCGCCTGTCTCGATGTCAAAATCGCCAGCATCGAAATAACCACCCACGTTAAGACCAGGAATCAGCTCGTAAGGCTGATACTTCGTCTCTGTTGATTCCCCTTGCCTATGCATGTCAAAATGATCACTCGGAGGAGCTTGCAGATACCCCTCCTTAAAAGGCTCTCCGTGCCAAATCCGATATCCCTCGTTTACCGTCATGTGGTTCATGTGGATAGGAATCCACACATCGGTGGTGGCATCAGTTATCTTATCGTAAACATGGCTGTCAATCATGAAATTGTTGGTTTGGGTATCACCATATTTAATATAATAGACACCTGGCTCATGCACGGATGAGAAATCAAACTTTACATAATTATACTTGAAGTAATGTCCCCAAGGTTGGATTTCTCCCTTGAAGATCTCGTTTGTGTTTCCGTCTTCTTGGATGCGATAAATTGAAGCCGTTGGCTTGACGGTATCGTTCTTGTCAAGCTCAATGACGGCAACCTTGGGCTGTTCTGGCACATAGCCCACTTGAGAGAAGCCGATGTTTGGCTCACGGATCCAGCCAGGAATGGCATGAGGCTCTACGGTCCACGTCAATACCTTGCCAGTCTTTCCTTCTGGCAGCAAACTGCGAAGCACGAACCACCCGTTTTGTGCCAAGATCCGTCCGTCATAGAGCAACAGCTCTGCATCCTGGCTGCTCACTTTCATCATGCGCTCTGGATCATCCATAGCCATTAGGATAGAGTGCCCTTTTTCTATAGGTAGCGGGTCGATAAATCGGTCAGTACCTCTGTCGTCATAAGTCTTGAATCCTTTGAACTGACGGGCTTTCTCTGCATTCGGGCGAGTGATGGTTTCACTGGATGCGTAGCGTGGAAAACGGTTCAGCCTGCCGTCCATGATATAAGTCTTTAGCCAATATTGCGAGGGTAGGAATTCCAGGTTGAAACCTGCTTCATGAGCGATTGCCTGAGGTACGGGCTTGTCGAGGTACACGCTGATTTCCACAGCATTTCCCTTGCCTGTTACAACCACCTTGCTGTCGAAATCATAGTCTTCATATCTGAGCGAGATCTCAATCGAATTGTTGGCTTTATCCACCTTTCTGTCTGTCAGTGTGGGCACCAGATCCCATTGCTCAGGGGTGTTGTTCAGACGAATGGCCCCACCTTGTACAGTGCGTACTCCGTGGTGGATAATCTCGATGCCTGAATCCTTTTCATCATTAAATCCGCCATTAAAACTATTACTGAAAACCAGTATGTTTACTCCTTGGCGTTCAAAATAATCGAGGTCGTTCAGACGCAGACCCTGTGCCTTGCCGAGTGTAGCAATAAGCACTCCTGCCAATATTAAGAGATGCTTTCTCATAGTTGATGGAATTTGTATGGTTGATTGAAGGGTAGAGAAACAAGTTGTGGGCGATTGGAAACAGTCATTCCCCTGCCATCGCCCACCGGTTTTAGAATCATTTGAACAGTTTCTGTGCGAAGATGGTCAGATAGACGCGCCAGTTCTTCCAGATATGGCCACCGTCTGACTCATAATACTCATAAGGATAACCTTTCTCCTGACAATAATCTCGCAGGGCTGAGGCTGATACCTTCACACCGTCGGCTGAACCAACGCCAATCCAATAGAGTCTTGGCTTAGCTGCAAAGAGTGCTTTCAGTTCCTTCTCGTTTTCCGGACCGCTGCCTGCGCCAGAGAACATACCTACATAACCGATAGTTCCCGGATAGCGGCGAGAGATGGAGAACGACTGACGTCCACCCATTGACAAACCGGCGATAGCTGTGTTATACTGCCCAGTCTTAACACGGAAAGTAGTCTCCACAAACTTCTTGATATATGGGAACTCGTCTTCCATTGGCTTGGTATCTTGGTCGCGGCTGTTCATCATTGTCGGCTGGAACATATTGTCCTCGTTGGCGTCTGGAGAAGAAGGATTCCTCACCACACCGTTAGGCATCACCACGATCATAGGCTTTGCCTTGCCTTCTGCAATCAGGTTGTCCATAATCTGAACGGTGCGCCCCAAGTCAGACCACGCATTCTCGTCGCCTCCAGAGCCGTGAAGTAGATACAGCACAGGATATTTCTCCTTGCTTGTCTCATAGCCGTGAGGCAGATAGACGGTCATCCTGCGGTCCATCTTAGCGTGTTCGCTGTCGTACCAGATGCGGGTTACGGTGCCGTGGGGCACATTGTTGTTGATGTAGTAATGCCCTGCATCACCAACCTTCGTAGTCATTGTAAAGATATTAGACCAGGTTGCTATGTCCCTGTTCATATACACGTTAGAGGGATCGAGCACACGCTTGCCGTCCACCTGAAAAGCATAAGTATATAGCTCGCCTTCCAATGGAGCTGTGGTGTATGTCCATACACCGTCCACTTCCTTCATGTCAGCCGAGCGCTCAGCCAGCATATCGCCTGTTACTTTCACAATCTTAGCTTTTGGGTTGATATATCTGAATGTAACAGTGTTGTCTGCATTGATTTCAGGTGATACGATACCTGTGCCAGGTCCTAAGGCCTGCTGGGCGAAGGCGATGGTGCTACATGCCCAGATTACTAAAGTCAATAATGTCTTTTTCATAGATTAGAATGTTAGTTCGTTTGAAATCTTATGCCCAAGCCTTCAGTTCTTCTTCGGTTACGAACTTCAGGTTGTTAAGGATAATCACCTCGCGTGCCTGTTCGTTGTTGTCCGTGCGGAACACCAAGATGCCCTTGCCAGCCACGAGAAATGAATACAGGTAAGCGATGCTGATGCCGCTGTCGCTGAACACCTTGATGGCGTCGGCTCCACAGCCAGGCTTATTGTCCAGCTCGATGGCGAACACATCTGTCAGTGCCACTGCTACACCAGCCTCTTTCAGCTCTTGATAAGCGCGGGTAGGCTCGCTGCAGATGATGCGGCAGATTCCATATTCCGCAGTATCGGCTATTGTGATGGCGATGAGCTGAATCTGCGACTGCTTGAATAGGTCGAGTACTTTAACCAAAGTGCCCGACTTGTTCTCTAAGAAAATGGATAACTGTTTGATTGTCATAATAGTTAAATTTAAAATAGTTTTCGTAAATCTTTCACTCTCACTGCTTTCTTCTCATCAGAAACCTGCAGGCTACCTTTAGGTACCAGTTTCACATGAGGCGTAATCAGAATCTCATCCTTCAGCTGGCGGGTGATTTCACGCTCCAATGACTTCAGACGGTTGTAATCATCCGTAAACAACTGGTTCAACTCAACCTCAATGGTCATGATGTCGTTGCTGTCCACAGTCTCTAAGGTAATGAGGTAATCTGTACTCAGTTCCTTGAATCCCAGTAGAATTTTCTCAATCTGTATCGGGAAGATGTTCACACCCTTCAGAATCATCATATCGTCGCTTCTGCCTTGCAGACGAGCCAGACGTTTGTGATGCCTGCCACAGGGACATTCGCCAGGCAAGATGCGTGTCAGGTCACGAGTACGGTAACGAAGTAAAGGCATCGCCTCACGATTGATGGTGGTGATGACCAGTTCTCCCAGTTCGCCATCAGGCACAGGCTTTAATGTTACTGGGTCAATGATTTCCACGATAAAGTAATCCTCCCAGATGTGCAGACCATTCTGTTCCTGGCATTCAAAAGCTACGCCTGGTCCCATCATCTCGGAAATGCCATAAGAGTTGTATGCTTTCACACCCAGGTTCTGCTCGATACGTTGGCGTTGCTCCTCGCTATGAGGCTCTGCTCCGATGCAGAGGACTCGCAGTTTCGTATCCTTACGTGGGTCCACACCCTCGTCCTTCATCACCTCGTAGATACGGGAGGCATAGCTTGGGATGGCATGCAGCACTGACGTGCCGAAGTCTTTGATAAATTTGATCTGGCGTATAGTATTGCCAGCTGCTGCAGGTACTGTGAGCATGCCCACCTTTTCCGCACCATACTGGAATCCTAAACCAGCTGTAAACATACCATATCCGGCAGAATTCTGGAATACGTCCTCTGGACGGCTTCCCACCATCCAAAGGCATCGGGCCACTGCATTTGCCCATTCATCCAGGTCTTTCTGCGTGTGAAGCACTACCGTGGGGTTGCCAGTCGTGCCGCTGGATGAGTGCAGGCGCACGCAATCCTTCAAAGGCACGCAGGCCAGTCCGAAAGGATAGTTCTCACGCAGGTCTTCTTTCGAGGTAAAGGGCAGTTTGCTGATGTCATCTAAGGTCTTGATGTCTTCAGGAGATACGCTCAATTCCTGGAATTTCTTCTGGTAAAAAGGCGAGTTCATACAATGGCGCACCGTTTTCTGCAAGCGCTCCAGCTGGATAGCCCTCAGTCCTTCTTCAGAGAGGGTCTCTACCTCAGGGTTGAAATAGTTAGAGTAATTCATCTTTATTTAAGGTTTCTATTGTCAATTACATGCGCACTCTTACCCTGGCTACGCTCAATGGTGTTAGGAGCCTTCAGCTTCACCTTGGCAGCGATGCTCAACACACTCTTCAGTTTGTTGGCCAAACGCTTCTCCAGTTCGTCGATAGCGGCAGGCGTATCGAAGGTTGAGGTAAAGTATTCCTGTCTCAGTTCTACCTGAACCTGCAGGGTATCGAGGTTGTTTATGCGATCTACAATCAGCATATAGCGAGGAGCGAACTCCTTCATGCTCAGCACTACGCTCTCAACCTGGGAAGGGAATACGTTGATGCCTCTGATAATCAGCATATCGTCGCTGCGTCCGTGGATAGCCGACATCCTCACGCTCGTTCTGCCACAGTCGCACTGACCAGGCAGTAGGGAACAAAGATCTCGCGTGCGATATCTCAATACGGGCATACCTTCCTTTGTCAGCGTGGTGAACACCAGTTCGCCTTGCTGGCCTATAGGAAGCGGCTCTAATGTCACAGGATTGATGATCTCAGGATAAAAGTGGTCTTCGTTGATGTGAGACCCATGCTGGGCCTGGCATTCATAGCTCACGCTCGGGCCCATGATCTCGCTCAGTCCATAGAGGTTGAAGCCCTTCAGTCCCAAGCGTTCCTCAATTTCCTCGCGCATCTTCTCCGTCCAAGGCTCTGCGCCAAAAGCACCCACACGCAGCTTTATCTGGTCTTTGGTAATACCGATTTTGTCCATCGTTTCAGCCAAATACAATGCGTATGAAGGCGTACAGGCTATACCTGTGATGCCCAAGTCGCGAATCAGTCTGGCGTGTTTCTCCGTGTTCCCGGTTGATGCAGGAACTACTGCCGCTCCCACCATTTCCACACCGTTATGGGCGCCTAAGCCACCTGTAAACAGTCCGTAACCATAAGAAACGGAAAAGATGTCATCACGTCCTACGCCATAAGCCGTGAGGCATCGTGCCATACACTCGCTCCAAACCCCGATATCCTTGCGGGTATAGCCCACGATGGTAGGGTTGCCCGTGGTGCCTGATGAAGCGTGGATACGTATAATCTCGCTTGGTGGGGCAGCCTGAAGACCAAAAGGATAGTTGTCACGCAGATCCTTCTTGGTCGTGAATGGGAGTTTGGTGATATCCTCAATCGTGCGGATATCATCAGGAGTGATGTCCATCGCCTGCAGTTTGTTCCGATAGAACGGCACATTATGATATACATACTCCACAATCTTATGCAGCCTCTTACCTTGGAGCGCGCTCATTTCATCGCGGCTCATACACTCTTTGTTCGGATTCCAAATCATAACTTTGTTTCTATTAGTGGTCTAAATCAAATTGTTTCATTCTTTCCTCCATCACAGGGTACAGTTCGTCTCTCATGCGGCTGGTGCATCCTCTGACCCCATTCTGCAAGCTACCGGTAGTGGAGAGCGAGATGCAGCTCACGCCATAAAACAGCAACTCCTTCAGCAGTTCGCCACCGCTCATGTCCTTATAGCCGATGGTGAAGAAGAAGCCGTCGCCCACTTGCTGTGTCACATCATGGTCGTAAACCACATGGAAGCCATTATCCGTGAATATCTTCTTCATTTTTGCCGCACGGCGTTCGTATTCTCGCGTGTCTTCCACGAAATTAATCTTTCCCTCGCAAGAGAGGCGCAGCATCTCAGCGTAGCCGTATTGCGTGGTAGCCGTACATCCGCTGGTGATCATATAAAGGATGGAAGCGATCATGGTAGGACCAAACACGCCAGAGTCGTGATAGCGTTCAGCCAGGGCAGGGTAGTGGCGGTTGAACAGCTTGTCACTGATAGCCACCAGTGCCATACGTTGTCCTGCATAGCTGAATATCTTCGATGAAGATAACATAAGTATATAATTATCAGTATAGTTGGCTACTGTCGGAACATAAGGTGGCTGGTATGGATGGCTCAGATCCTTGCGATAATCCATGCAGAAATAAGCCAAGTCTTCCATCACCACAGCGTCATATTTCGTAGCCAGTTCACCGATAACCTGAAGCTCTGAGTCCTCTAAACAGATCCACGCAGGGTTGTTCGGGTTGGAGTACACGATGGCAGCGATGTCACCATCCTTCATCTCCTCCTCCAGTTTGGCACGCAGTTTCTCGCCACGATAAGCGTAGATGTCAAACTCCTTCCACTCGATGCCCAGGATGCGCAACTGTGATTTCTGGATAGGGAATCCCGGGTCGATGAACAATACCTTGTCCTTGCCAGGAATGCGTTGCGTACAGGCGATGAATGAGCCGAACGAGCCAGCCACAGAGCCTGTGGTAGGCACACAAGAACGGGCACTTACCTCCACATTGATGAACGCCTTGATGAACTCATGTGCAGCTTCCTTCAGCTCAGGAATGCCGGCTGCTGCCGGATATTGCGAACCCACGCCTGCATCCAAAGCCCTTTTCTCAGCTTCGATGCCATAGCGGTTTGCAGGCAAGCCTGGTGAACCTTGGTCCATTCGGATGAAAGGGATGCCTGTCTTCTGCTCCAAGTATTGCGCCACTAGCAGCACCTCGCCAATGGTAGCTGTAGATAAGTCGGCCACGTGATTCTTCACACGGGCCTCTTCCACCAATTCCTCACTGAATATTTTCATAGCCTATGTTGAATGCTTTGAGGTTATCGTTTACCACCTGTTCTCCTTTTCTATTGAAAATCATACGGATGGCTTGTTTCATCTGCTCGGCTGAGATGATTTCTACATAGCGTGTGGCCATGCCCAGCAGAATCATGTTCGCACTCTTAGGTATGCCGTTGTCCTTCGCCAGTTGCTCGATGTCCAGGCGAGCCACATGAGGCATAGCGTCAAGCTCAGCCAGCAAAGCATCCTCATCAGGATAGTTAGGGATGTTCACAAAAGGCTTGGAAGAGGTAACGATCACTCCCTCCTTGCTCAGGTAAGGCAGGTAACGCATTGCTTCCATAGGTTCCATAGAGATGATCAGGTCAGCCTTGCCCAGAGAAATCTGGTCGCTGAAAATTTCATCCGTACTGAGTCGCAGGTCGCTCTGCACATCACCTCCACGCTGGCTCATACCGTGAACCTCAGCCTGTTTCAAATGAAGTCCCGCTTCCGTAGCGGCTTCACCTATGACGGTAGCGATAGACAGGATGCCTTGTCCGCCTACGCCTGATAGTTTGATATCTTTCTTCATGACTGTTTCGCTTTTTGTTGACGGAGCTTACGTGCCAGTGTCTGCATACATTCGCGCTGAGGGATGATCACTGAAACTCCTTTATAATTGATTTCGTCACGTATGACTTGCTTGATTTCCTCCATATTCTTAGGCAGAGGAATCACAACATGCAGATGCTCACGCTCCACACCCAGTGCCAGGCAGATAGCCTCGAACTTGTGTGTGCCTGCTGAATCCTGGCCGCCTGTCATCGCAGTTGTAAGATTATCTGATATTATGACTGTAATGTTGGCGTTATCGTTTACTGCATCCAGTAAGCCTGTCATACCAGAGTGGGTGAAGGTAGAGTCGCCTATCACGGCGATAGCAGGGAACTGACCAGCGTCAGCCGCACCCTTCGCCATCGTGATTGAAGCACCCATATCCACGCAACTGTCGATAGCGCTGAATGGAGGTAACGCTCCTAACGTATAGCAGCCTATGTCGCCAAAGATACGAGGGTCATCAAACTCTTTGGCCACTTCGTTGAGAGCCTGGTAAACGCTTCTGTGTCCGCATCCTTGGCAGAGCTGAGGAGGTCTGCCAGCGATATTCTTGGCAGGCTCGAAAGCAGCTTTGTTCTCTATACCCAGAGCTGCAGCCACATTGTCGGGATTTAACTCCCCTGTGCGAGGCAGCTTACCTGTCAGGCGACCAGTGATTGGATAGCCTGCGCCCACGATGGCTTTCACAGATTCCTCGATGAAAGGCTGCCCGTCTTCTACGACTAAAATCTCACTGCAATAGTTGGCTAACTCTTTGATTTTGTTAATAGGTAGCGGATATTGAGAAATCTTCAGGACAGACCTCTCAGGCACGTCTGCTTCCCTTACATAGTTGTAACCAGTACCAGCTGCGATGATGCCTATTCCGCCAGGATTTCCTAAGGCCAATTCGTTGTAAGTGGAATTCTCGGCTGACATCTCTATCTCAGGCTGCTTGCTGATCAGGCTCAGATACTGCCTGCGAGCATTGCCTGGCAGCAACACCCAGTGAGACCTTTGATTATCAGGGTTCAATGCGTTTTGCTCCATAGGATCGCCCACCTCTACTGCAGCCCTTGAATGTGCCATGCGCGTAACGATTCGCATCAGCACTGGCAGCTTCAGTGATTCAGATAGGGCGAATGCCTTCGGCATCATATCGTATGCCTCCTGTTGGGTTGATGGTTCCAGGATAGGAATCATGGCGAACTTGCCATAGAAACGAGAATCCTGTTCATTCTGAGAAGAATGCATCGATGGGTCATCAGCCGCCAGTACCACCACGCCACCGTTTACGCCAGTAATGGCAGAATTGACGAAAGCGTCAGCGCATACGTTCATGCCCACATGCTTCATGCACACCAAGGCACGCTTACCAGCGTAAGACATACCCAATGCGGCTTCCATCGCAGTCTTCTCGTTTGTACACCAGCGGCTCCTCACGCCACGCTCTTTAGCCAGTGGTGAGCCCTGTATAAATTCCGTGATTTCAGTGGAAGGTGTGCCAGGATAGGCATATACGCCGCTCAGTCCGGCATGTAGCGCACCCAATGCAATCGCCTCGTCACCTAACAATAATCTTTTCTCCATATATCTTTTCAATTCATATTTACTTATCAGTTAGAATAATTCTCCATTCTCCATTGAAAAACCATCTGCATCATTGAGTACTGGGAACTTCTCGCGGAACGCTTCCAGCTCATCCATGTCAATCTCTGCTGATGCATAACCCTCTTGGAAATCAGATACCTCTGCCAATGTCTTCCCATACGGACTGATGATGGCAGATCCACCCGCATACTCACATTTCGGGTCATTGCCCACCCGGTTGACACATCCCACATAACATTGGTTCTCTATCGCCCTTGCCCTCAGCAATGCCTTCCAGGCATCCAGGCGGCTGAGAGGCCAGCTTGCCACATACAGGATAGCGTCATAGTCGCCTCGGTTGCGGCTCCAGACAGGAAAACGTAGGTCGTAGCATACCAGTAGCAGGAACCTCACGCCACGGAACTCCACCACCACACGCTCATTGCCCCTCCTGAAATGCTTATGCTCACCTCCATAGGTAAACAGATGGCGCTTGTTGTAGAAAGTCACCTTTCCGTCGGGCTCCACGAAATAGAAACGGTTATAGAACCGTCCGTCCTCTTCCGTAGCCACGCTGCCTGCGATAGCTGCATCCAGTTTTTTCGCCATGAGTTTCATCCATTCCAGCGAAGCGCAATCAGTTTCAGCGATGCCTTCAGGCTCAGTGGCGAAACCCGTTGAAAACATTTCAGCAAGCACATAGAGGTCAGCCTTGGGCTGTTGAAACAGCTGCTGTTCCAGTCGCTTGCGGTTTTCCGCAGGGTCAGCCCAAACAATATCATGTTGTAATATATTTATCTTCATTGCTGATGATTTGTTTGTTTTTCGTTCAAAACGCTTGCAAATCTACTCATTATTTACCATTCGTGCAAATATATCCCTTTTTTTCTTTCTGAGCACCGCACCAACGCACCATTCCGTATTTCAGATTAGTTTCATAAGATTCACTTATTTTTTTTCGCACCAATGAGCTTGATACTTTCAAACTGCCTGTTTGATACTTTCAAACCTTGGGTTTGATACTTGCAAGCTTCATGGCACATCCCTGTCAGAGAATGACAGAATGCCGACACGTGACTTACTCACTTACTCACTTACTCACTTCGGACATTTATATCTCAGCAGCATAGTACCCTACATAAGAGATATTAATAATAAATATAT
>JAFUVZ010000074.1 GCA_017471185.1 Bacteroidaceae bacterium | reverse complement strand
TATGGTGACACCGAGAGGGTAAAGACCCTATTTCTAACAGAAAAGCAACAACGAATTAAGCCACTTTTCGATATCAAGGACATCCTCAACAAAAAGCAGAAATAAATCTAACAGGCGCACGAGCGAACAGGGTGACGCATCACCGAAGTCAGGAGGATTGTAGCGAACTATCATAATCTGTGGTTCATTGAACGAGCATTTCGAATGAACAAAACGGATTTACGCATAAGACCCATTTATCACAGACTCCGAAATCGTATAGAGGGACATATCTGTATCTGTTTCACAGCATATACCGTCATGCTTGAGTTGGAGCGGAGGTTAAAAGAGGCAAATACGCATTTATCTCTCAACTAAGCAAGGGAGTTGACCAAGAATATATATTCAATAACTTACACACTTCCAGAGACAAAGGAAGAAAGAACCACATTACTACAGATGACTGATGAACAAAGGTTACTGGTAGATATTGCTCAAAACTGATTTGGGTGTCTCATTCAGAAAAACAGGAAATAGGTTGTAATACGCAATGTAACAGTGAGTTACTAGTATGAATTGGCATTTTTCCTCTTCATACCTTTTCGCGCCTATTCACCAAAACTGGCGAAGATAAAGTGTGAAGACCTATGAAGAGTTATGAAGACCTGAAGCAGGATTTCATGCTGTTAATATAAAGGGAAACAGCATGTTAAGAGCGGTTTATGAAGAATTAAGACTTCTTTTTAAGCAGACGTTTTTCCCCCAACTTAAGCCAATCTTGACGATGATATAGCATTTGACCGCAAAGTGGTCATCCCTTAAGTAATTGTAAGTACGAGTGAATGTCAAGCCAACTGCTAAAATATTTCAAAATTAATTGCCCAACTCTAACTGGTTCTTCACCAAATTATAATATGCTCCTTTGCATGATATTAAATCATTATGACAACCTTGCTCTACAATCTTACCTTTTTCCAAAACAATAATCTGATCTGCATTCCTGACAGTACTAAGCCTATGAGCAACTACAACTACAGTTTTCCCTTTATAGAAATCAGTTAGTCTCTCTACAATAGCACGCTCATTATTGGCATCAAGAGAGTTTGTGGCTTCATCTAAGAATATGTACTGGGGATACTTATATACAGCACGCGCTATGAGAATACGTTGTTTCTGTCCCAGACTTAACCCCAAGCCATCCCTCCCAATGACAGTATTGTATTTCAAGGGCAATGATTCTACAAAGTCATATACACAAGCTATATGGGCAGCGTGCAAAAGCCTTTCATTATCAATTTTATAGTCATCAACGGCAATGTTACGAGCTATACTTTCAGAGAATATCACTCCTTCTTGCATTACTACCCCACATTGCCTTCGCCACCATTTCATGCTATAATCTTGTATCGGAGTCTCTCCTATTAAAATTGTACCCTCATTAACTTGATAAAACCCCAGCATCAGCTTCAATATAGTGGTCTTTCCGCTTCCACTTGCCCCTACAATAGCAGTAACCTTACCTTTGGGGATTTCAATACAAATGTCATCAAGTGTTTTATAAGGGCTGTGAGGATCATACTTGAAACTAACATGATTGAAACGCAAAGTGCTATCATTAGAAAAAGCTGTTTTGCCACCTGGTTGTTCCTCCTCTGTTCTGTCTCGAATCTCATTGATACGTTCCAGACTTATATTCACATCCTGCATGTTATAGATGAAATTCATGAGCTGGTCTAAAGGAGCATTAAGTTGTCCTAATATATATTGAATAGCAAGCATCATGCCAAGCGTTATACTTCCTTTTATTACGAGCATTGCAGCAATGATGGTAATCAAAATGTTTTTAGTTTCGTTAATGAGAATAGCCCCTGCCTCTTGAGTTTGAGACAGGTTCAAAGTCTTAATCTTAATGTCCAACAAATCCGTTTGTATCTTTTCCCATTCGTTTCTTCTACGCTGTTCACAATCTTGAAGCTTAATTTCCTGCATGGCTGTAACAAACTGATAGGTTTTATTGCTGTTTTGTGCTTCCTTTTCGAACAGCATATAATCAAGCACTTTGCGCCTTTCAAGAAACCATACAGTCCATACAGCATATACAATACTTCCGACAACAAATATGGATATGATAAACAGATTATAGCTAAGCAGCACTACCCCAAAGATGATAAAAGTCAACAATGAAAAAGTTAAATTAATGAGATGCTTGGTCAGAAATGTCTCCAAACGTTTATGGTCATTCATACGCTGCAACAGATCTCCCGTAAGTTTGGTATCAAAGAAATACATGGGCAGTTTAAGCAACTTGATCAAGAAGTCTGATACTAATGAGATATTGATTTGCGTACCTATACGTAACAAAACTCTACGTCTAAAAAAATCAGCACAGGCTTTGGAAATGGTGAGCATAAGTTGTCCAAGTAGTATCAGGAGGATGATATTCAAGTTTTTCTGTTCTATACCAACGTCAACTACGACTTGAGTCAAGAATGGGAATACCAATTGTAGCAAACTCCCTAAGACAGCAGCTATTACAACTTTCACAATACTACTGTGATATTGTTTGGCATATTTCCCAAGAAATCTTAAAGAGTGTTTCTCTCCTATATTGTCATCTAATTGTTCATAAAACGCTTCTGCAGGACACAAGAACATAGCCACCCCTCTTTCTGTACCATTACCAGAGCTGCTAATCCAACAGCTTTTAAATTCTTTCTCACGATAACATATTTTACCTTTTCCTGGATCTGCCACATAGAACCTATTCCCTCTTTTAACTTTATACAATACCACAAAATGGTTCTGATTCCAGTGAAGGATGCAGGGCAATGATGCCGAGGTAAGTTGCTTTAAAGTTGTTTTACCACATATTGTTTGTAGTCCCAACTTTTCAGCAGCTTCTTTGATTCCAAGCAGTGATACACCATCAACAGAAGCGTGGCAATAATCAGACAGGAAAGCAGATGAATAACTCTTCCCGTAAAATCTGCATACCATTTGCAAGCAAGCTACTCCACACTGCATAGTGTCATGTTGTCTAATGAAAGGAAACATTGGCGGACTTTACTTGATAGTGATACCCTCCTCTGTGCTGTTAAGCTGTTTTTTTTGCCTAAACGGCACATTTTTATTCTTGTTTATGTATATACTCAAGCCCAAAAGTACTCTATAAGCACGGTCTTTATTAATCAACCGATTGTAATTCTCATAAGCGCCATCCTTCATGAATGTCTTACTTTGAAGCTTACCCAGGAAGTATCTCATACCGGCATTTAAAGATATGATATTGCTGGCTCGATAAGTAATAGTGAACTCAGATTCAGCTCCCTTTGATTTGGTCAAAGAATTTATACTATATATCTTGGGAAAGTAATTTATGTAGCCGTTCCACGACCATTTCTTTTTCCACCCATAGAAGTTAGAGGTCAGCGAGAAATAGTTCTTCCCAGATTGTCCCTCGTAAAAGTCTGTGCTATTACTGACAGTCAACGATATCCCTCCCCACTTGTTACTACGATATCCTATGTTAACTGATGCAACAAGCCTACGATACTTGTCGTAATTCATGTAAGTATTGGTATAAATGGATGTGACAGGGTCAGTGTTTCCCACCCTGTTAATATTGTCTGTATATAGATGATAGGATACTGACGGCTGAAGATTCCATCCATTCTTATTATACCGGTATCGCATGACCCAATTGTAGTGGCGTGAGGGCAACAGATATGGATTACCCGAAACAATTTCCAGAGAGTCTGTTGAAGTGTTGTAAGGATTGAGCTGAGCCACATTAGGTGACACGTTTTCGAGATTATATCTCACATCAACAGAGCTTGACTGATTGATTCGATAGTTCAAAGAGGCCATCTCGACAGGGCGCACGTAGTTAAAGTATTTATCAGCGACCTTGCGGTTCATCACATCCAAACCTATAGATAAAGCATAGGACAGCTTTTTTGAAATATTCCCACTCAGATTACAATACAGATACTCATTCCAATTCCTATGATGGAATATCGGATTATCAACTGCTGTCTGCTCAACACGATCTTTGGTGAAAGTCAGATGACTTCCAAGTTCAAGCGACTGTGTTCCCACCTTGGTTGCAAAGTCAAGTTCAAGACCGCCGGAATAACGGAAGTTGTCGAAGTCGTAAAGGAAATCATAGTTCCAATCATCGTATAATTCCGCACGTTGCCCCTTTGTGTTATTGCCATTAAGGTTGAAATGCCCCGTAGCCTCCAACATCGTTTTCTTTGAGAAAACATGTCTATAGTACAAATTATATGAGTTTACGAAATAGTCACCTTTGTCAACATCTTGCATGGCATAGTTGCCCTCAGATGAGAGAAAACCCGTGCCAGTCTTGACTGTTTTGCTGGGTGAGTAAATAATGGAAGCATTGAGCACCAGATTGTCATTCTCAGAAGCCAGCCAGTCCAGGTTCATATCTGCATAATAGCTCTGCATATTGTAACGCTGGTCACCAGAACTCTCCTTATTATAGTAACCAATGTTGCTTTGCCTTTGTTCCCAGTCAGTATCATCATGGTGGAAATAAAAATGCTGTGCTGAAACGTTAAAAGAAATCTTATTGTTTCCCGTTTCAAAATACGGCATAGTAATACCATACAGCACCGGAAGCATTTGTTTGGCTGTAATATTGGCATTGTAATATGACGCTTTCCGACGTTTCATCCTGATATTCAATACACTCCTTATGCCTTCTTTCAGATATCGAGCCGATGGCGATTCTATGAGTTCCACTCCTTCCACTAATGAAGGTTCCACACTGTCAATACTCCCACCGAATCGTTTTCCATTTATCATGATTAAAGGAGATGAACCATTTTCCAACATGACTTTCTTCTCTGTCGGAATGACAATCAGTCGTGGAATCTCTTGCAATGACTCATAAGGATTCTTCAAACTCTTAGCGTGGTTTGACAGGTAATAAACAGTACCCGTAGCATTTGGCAGAACTACCTGACTCATGTCTGCAATAGCCGTTACCTCTTCAAGCATAACCTGAGCTTCTTGTTCCATGGTAAAGTCCTTGCGTATAGTTGCTGTTATATTTAGTTTCTCTAACTTCGACTGATATCCGTAACATGTCACAGTTATCGTGTACTCACCATTTGTAATGTCAGAAATATTATATTCGCCTTTACGGTTAGTCATAGTCATGGCAACCAATGTAGTATCTTGCTGCAATTGAACCACTGCAGCAGTAAGTACTTCTTTGTTATTGTTTCTCACGATACCACTAAGTGTTACTTGGCTCATGGCATTCATAGATATAATAACCAACAGCAAACATATCTGGAATCTGTGCTTCATCATGTTCATTCTGTTGTTTGGTAGATTTTTCGTTTTAGCAGTTCATTATTAAATTCTACAAAGATATAATCTTCCAAAGAAATCTCCAAATTATTTAGCTGGCAATAGCTTTCATGGCGGTCTGGGTGTTCAAGAAGTTTTTGATTACATGGCCCCCAACACAAAGGCAACATTTTGCATTTTTTACACCGTGGATCACTGAATGTAATGATGTTCAAACGCTTTTGCAGCTTCTCTTCTTGCCACTCTATCGTTCCTTCATCAGTCAATTTCCCTTCTTGAAGCTCATTTGTAAAATCTCTTCCACTGCATTTATACACTTTTCCGTCATAGGATATGACAGCTTGGTTTATCCGGCTTGTCTTGCAAGAACAACTCCTACGTGAAAAATTCATGTAGGAAACAGTATAGCCACTTCTTAAAATCATTAATATGGCATCCTTGACACTCATTGTTACATTAGTGTCTGCTTTTGTTTGCCATACGCGCTCTAAATGGAAACCTAATTGTGACGGATCAATATCTTCGATATCTTGTAGCAATTCAGTTATATGTATCAAAGTTTTGTTGTCATAGTTAATACGTAGGTTTATATAACACTCAGGGTAGCTCTTTGTCAGCATACGTATTATCTCCATTACTCTTTGGTATGTTGGTTCGTCTTTTCTTCTAATATCCTTCTTCACTTTGTTATGCTTATCCTTATATCCGTCAATTGATATTTGGAATTTTGCTTTAAGGTTGGCGAAAAGTGGTATCATATCTTCAGTAATGCAAGTAGCGTTTGTTACAAAGAAAAATGAAACAGATTTATGAGATGTACCAGCTATATTTTCAATATCTTTTAATAATGGATATAATTCTTCTTCAAAATATAATAGAGGTTCACCTCCAAATAATTCAATGTTTATATGGTCAATTTTTTTATTATTACAAATGTTGTGAATTAACTTCAAGATATTATTTATTGTCTGGGAGCTTAGATGACTTCCCTTTACATGGTTCTCAAAACAATACCAACATCTCAGGTTACAATCAAGTGAGGGTAATAAAGTTAGCTCAAAATTAGAGTTATCAGCAGACACTACTTTTTCGTGTTCTTCTAAAAGCTGTTGGAATTCGTCTATGTTATCATTAAGCAAACATCCACAGGCTTCCAAAGGTGCGATATACTGAGGCGGAATCTTATCAATATTACCACTTGTTATCAGTTTATAAACCAATTTAGGCAATAGGGCAAACGATGAAAAACGTGTATTATAACAAATAGTCCATCCATAAGGTTGCTTAGCATAAATATTATAAAAACTTTCTTTCATAAAATACACTTTATTACAGCCGCATTATAAATGCGGCTGTAAATAACAAACATAATTTGTTAGTTTTCTGGCTATGACAATTCTATTATACAGAGCAGTCCTTATTCTAAAGGTTCACAATTACAACCACAGCCACAACCAGTGCCATTGCTACAACCGCACCCACAACCAATGCCAGAAAGTAAGCCACTTGAATCAGGTGTTAATCCACCTTTAATAATAAACAACTCACCTAACTCTAATTCCAACACATTAATTGGAAGAGGTAATTTACTCATTTTATCCATAACTAATAGTTTTAGTGTTAAACAATAAAATATGTTAAATAATCTTCGTCCCATTAAGTTGATAATGGATATTTCTTAATATCATCTTCAATCCAAACCCATTCCCCATCAACCCAAATCCAATAACCACCTTTTATCTGGTTTAATTCCTCGTATGTTAACAACCTTATGTCCATTTTGTATTTTTTACAAAGAAAATACAATAGAAACAGAACGAAGTAATAAACGAGTAATCTTTTCAATTAATTTTGTTACACCCATTTTTGCGAAAAAAATAATGAGTATCGTTTTTTTTAGTACTTTTGCAAAAAAGGAAAATATAGAGGATGAATAACAAAAAACAAATAGCTATTGTTACTCTATCTGCCATTGTCTTGATGGCAATGCAATTACTTTGGATTAGTCATGCTTTTAGAGACTATAAAGACGGAGTCATGCAGAAGCTGGAGCAATACGTTTCAGCAAGCTTATCACGAGAGCTGGACTTACGAATGTCTAATATGGGTAACAGGAAATTTACAAGAATAAAAATAAAGTATGCTGATGAGATGACTGAAGAAGAGAGGCTTTCTCTGAAAGGAGATACTATCATGGTTGATGACATGATGAAGAAAAAATATGGATTGGATACAAAGGATGCACTGATTCAAGTACAGGCGGACAATCTCATTGCTAAAGGGAACTTTATCAATCTGCATTGGGTGGACTCATTGCTTAACGACAGACTAACAGAAAGCAATATTAAGGCAAAATACAGCATACTCTGGTTAGATAAAGACACGTTGTTATTAGACAGCATAGGCACCTTGCGCAAAGAAACTGCCAGAACCAGAACAACAAGATTGTTTCCCTTAGGCACAAAAGGCTTGCAGTTTGTACAAGTGAAAGTCGATGTCAAGTCATCAGAATTTCTCATGGAATCTATGCTTTTTATTATAGCTTCTGCTCTATTGGTATTGATAGCATTGGGCTGTGTCGTTTTCCTGATTATTACCATCAAAAAGAAAGACAAACTATTCAAACAAAGGGAAGCGAGCGTGAATGGAACCGTGCATGACTTGAAGGCTCCACTGAACAACGTGATATTCATGATGAGTCAGGCAAAGAAAAAAGTAACAGACACAACAACCATTGAAAATATGGATGAGTGCATCAGGCAATCACGCAATATGGTGGCAGACATTGAATCCTTGCTTGTAACAGCCCGAAAAGATAGGGAACAAATTATCCTTCGCAAACAAGAAGTGGATTTAATATCATTGGTAAATCAAGCCGAGACAAGCGTTGCGACGCAATACGCTGGAAAGAATCATGCAATCACGCATAAATTTTATACAGATAAGGTGTTGATTGAAGCGGATAGTGTATATGTGACAAATGTAATCAGAAACCTAATAGAGAATGCGCTGAAATATTCAGATGACGGCGTATCTATCTGCATTAGGATAAATAAAGATAACGAATGGACTTTGTTGCAGGTGGTAGATGACGGATGGGGAATTGAAAGAAAATATCAAAAGAGAATCTTTGAGCAGTTCTTTCAAGTACCGCTTGGAAAACTATATCGAAGGGAAGGCTATGGCGTGGGATTAGCTTTCTCTATGTACATCATGGAAGCTCACGAAGGAAAAATCACAGTGGAAAGCGAGCCTGGCAAGGGGAGTATTTTTACTTGCTGGTTCCCAAACTAATACAAACTAATTAAGGAGGATCAAATATGGGTAAAGCAAAGATACTAATTGTTGATGATGACATGCTGTTAGGAAACATCATGACTCAAGCATTGACTGATGAAGACTATGAGGTGCATTTCCAAAACTCATTGACATCTATCCACAAAACAGCTAAAGACTTCAATCCCGATTTGATATTATTAGATATTGCTGTGGGAAAATTTGATGGAATTGAACAAATACCATTAATAAGAGCGGTACTTCCCAAAACTCCCATTCTCATCATATCTTCCCATATCGAGAGAAGTGAAAAGCAAAGAGCTTTTGCAATGGGGGCGGTCGCTTTTCTTTCAAAGCCTTTCGAAGTGGATGATCTATTGTCATATACTGAGAGATACGCTACGCCAGAACAAACGATAGATTGTAGCATACCCATTGGCAAATTCAGATTAAATGCAGAAAACAGAGAGCTGAAATTTAATGGCTTTGTGATAAGAAGGCTGACAAAGACAGAGTTTGCCATCTTGTTGATGTTGTATTCAAAAAGGAATGAAGAAGTTACCCATAAAGAATTGGAATCAATATGGGATAGTACAGTCATGAATTATCACTCTTTATATAATTATATAGCTAAATTAAGAGAATTGATATCTAAAGACCAATCTCTTATAATTGAAACAACAGAACAAGGATACAGACTTCGTATTTAAGACCATTTCCCTTTTTATGCATATAAAGTTAGAAAAAAAACTTAAAAAAGATAGAGATGCCAAGATAAAAGATTAATTTTGCACATTAAAAAACAAGATTTAAGCAAATTAATGGACTTAATCACTAAAGTAGCGGATAGCGTGTATCTTGCTCCACGCTATCGTAGAATAGAAAAATATGCAAGCCAAGCTATGCAACTGCAGGAGCAGGTGCTGAAGTGGCTCATCAATAAGGCTGCTCAAACAGAATGGGGCAAGATGCATGACTATGCCTCTATCAAGGACTATGCCGGTTTTGCCTCCCATGTACCTATACAGACATACGAGGAAGTGAAGTCATGGGTGGAAAGGGCTCGCCAGGGTGAGGAAAATGTGCTTTGGCCAGGCATGACCAGATGGTTCGCCAAATCTTCCGGCACCACTAATGACAAGAGTAAATTCATCCCTGTTACCAGCGATTCCATACAGGACACGCATTACTGCGGAGGCAAGGACGCTGTAGCTCTTTATCTCCACATGAATTCCAAGAGCCGTTTCTTCACAGGAAAGAGCCTCGTGCTGGGTGGAAGTCATGCTCCTAACCTGGCTACAAACAAGAGTCTGGTAGGTGACTTAAGTGCCATCCTGATAGAGAATATGCCGAGTGTGGGTATGTACCTTCGCGTACCTTCCAAACAGACAGCTCTGATGGAGCATTTTGAATCTAAAATGGAGGCCATTGCCAATGAGACGATAGGCACGAATGTAGTGAGTCTTTCAGGCGTTCCTTCCTGGATGCTGGTACTCATCAAGCACATCTTAGACAAGACGGGCAAGCATACTTTAGAGCAGGTATGGCCTAATCTGGAAGTATTCTTTCATGGTGGTGTGGCTTTCACTCCCTACCGCGAACAATACAAGCAGATAATCAAGAAGTCTGACATGATGTATGTGGAGACCTACAACGCGTCAGAAGGCTATTTCGCCACACAGAATGACCTCAGTGACCCTGCCATGTTGCTGATGATCGATTATGGCATCTTCTTTGAATTCATACCTCTTGACGAGGTCGGTAAGGACAATCCGAAGATTGTGCCTCTCTGGGAAGTTGAGTTAGGAAAGAACTATGCGATGGTAATCTCTACCTCTGCCGGGTTGTGGCGATATATGATCGGCGACACGGTGAAGTTCATCAGTAAGGATCCTTATAAGATCATCATTACAGGACGCACCAAGCATTTCATCAATGCTTTCGGTGAGGAACTGATTGTTGACAATGCGGAGAAAGGACTTGCGAAGGCTTGCGCCGAGACAGGCGCATTGGTATTAGATTATTCAGCGGCGCCCGTGTTTATGGACAAGCATGCCAAATGCCGCCACCAATGGCTTATCGAGTTTGCCAAGATGCCTGATAGCCTGGAACATTTCGCCAAGGTACTTGATGACACCTTAAAGGAGATTAATTCTGATTATGAGGCAAAGCGTCAAAATGATCTGGCTCTGCAACCGCTGGAGGTGATTGTTGCCCGCAAGAATCTGTTCCATGACTGGCTCGATGGAAAGGGAAAGCTGGGTGGACAGCACAAGATTCCTCGCTTGAGCAATACAAGGGAGTATATTGAAGAAATGATGCAACTCAATAAATAAGAAGATTATGGAACATCAACTGGTTATTTACAACACACTGAGCAGACAAAAGGAAAGATTCACACCGCTGCACGCTCCTCATGTGGGGATGTATGTTTGCGGACCTACAGTATATGGCGACCCACATTTGGGCCATGCGCGACCTGCCATCACTTTTGACATCTTGTTCAGATACCTCAAGCACCTGGGCTACAAGGTGCGCTATGTGAGAAATATCACTGATGTGGGCCATCTGGAACACGATGCTGACGAGGGTGAGGACAAGATAGCCAAGAAGGCACGCTTAGAGCAGCTTGAGCCTATGGAGGTGGCACAATACTATATCAACCGTTATCATCATGCAATGGATGCGTTGAACGTGCTGCCACCCAGCATAGAGCCACATGCCTCCGGGCATATCATCGAGCAGATAGAACTGGTGAAGCAGATACTTGATAAGGGATTTGCTTACGAGAGCGACGGTTCTGTTTATTTCGATGTGCCAAAATACAATAAGTATCACCATTATGGCAAGCTCTCAGGACGTAACCTGACAGATGTCATCAATACTTCACGAGAGCTGGACGGGCAGGACGAGAAGCATAACCCTGTGGATTTTGCCTTGTGGAAGAAAGCACAGCCAGAACACATCATGCGTTGGCCCTCACCATGGAGCGACGGTTTTCCAGGCTGGCACTGCGAATGTACTGCGATGGGCAAGAAATACTTAGGCTCCCACTTTGACATTCACGGAGGTGGCATGGACCTGGTGTTCCCTCATCACGAGTGCGAGATCGCACAGTCTGTAGCCTCTCAAGGTGATGATATGGTACACTATTGGATGCACAACAATATGATTACCATCAACGGGCAGAAGATGGGCAAGAGCTTAGGCAACTTCATCACGCTATTTGAGTTCTTCGATGGGACCAATAAAAATCTGGATAAGGCCTATAGCCCGAAGACCATCCGCTTCTTCATCCTGCAGGCCCACTACCGCAGTACGGTAGATTTCAGCAATGAAGCTCTGCAGGCAGCTGAAAAGGGGCTGGAAAGACTGATGGATGCCGTTCATGCCTTAGACAAGATAAAACCAGCTGAAACAACAACCGTACAGGTTGCCGACTTGCGTGAGAAATGCTATGACGCAATGGATGATGACTTGAATACGCCTATCGTTATCGCCCATCTTTTTGACGCGTCACGCGCCATCAACTCCCTGGCAGACGGAAAGGCTACCATCACGCAAGAAGATTTAGACACGCTGAAGGAAACATTCCGTATGTTCTGCTTCGACATCTTGGGATTGAAAGAAGACCATGCTTCAAATGCAGGTCGCGAGGAAGCATACGCAGGAGCCGTGAACCTGTTGCTGGCAGAACGTCAGGAAGCTAAGGCCAATAAAGACTGGGCTAAGTCTGACAGGATACGCAACGAGCTTTCCGCCTTAGGCTTTGAGATTAAGGATGGCAAGAACGGTGCGGAATGGAAGTTAAACCGCTGAACATTGAGCATTGAACATGAAACAATATCGATTGATTAACAACATAGTAGGATGGGCAGTCTTTGCCATTGCAGCTATCGTCTATTGCATGACGATAGAGCCGACGGCAAGTTTCTGGGATTGCCCGGAGTTTATCACAACCGGATATAAGCTGGAGGTAGGACATCCACCTGGCGCACCATTCTTCATGCTGGTTGCCAATCTGTTCTCGCAGTTTGCTTCAGACACCACTCAGGTGGCTAAGATGGTAAACTACATGAGTGCCTTGATGAGTGCCGGCTGTATCCTGTTCCTATTCTGGACCATCACTCACTTAGTCCGCAAGTTAGTGATTTCAGACGAACAATGGAAAACGATGAGTGATTCATCAGCATTGGATAACGGTCAACTGATCACCATCATGGGCAGCGGTGTTGTAGGCGCATTGGTCTATACGTTCAGTGACACCTTTTGGTTCAGTGCGGTTGAAGGTGAGGTGTATGCCTTCTCTTCCCTTTTCACGGCTGTCGTCTTCTGGCTGATTCTGAAGTGGGAGGATGTGGCTGACCAGCCTCACAGCGACCGTTGGCTGATTCTCATCGCTTATCTTACTGGCCTGAGTATCGGTGTCCATTTGCTGAACCTGCTCTGTCTGCCAGCCATCGTATTGGTATATTATTACAAGCGTGTGCCCAACGCAAATGCCAAAGGTTCTTTGCTGGCATTGCTGGCTTCAGCCGTTCTTGTGGCAGTCGTGCTCTACGGCATCGTGCCTGGCATCGTGAAGGTAGGCGGATGGTTTGAACTGTTGTTTGTCAACGACCTCGGCATGCCGTTCAATACGGGTGTCATCGTATATATCCTTGTGACAGCTGCTGTGATTATATGGGCGGTTTATGAAAGCTTCGTCGAGAAGAGCGAGATGCGTATGATGTGGAGCTTTATCCTCACTGTAGGCATTTTGGGTATTCCTTTCTATGGACATGGCGTCACTTCTGTTGTAATCGGTGTCATCGTATTGGCATTGCTATGGTTTTTCCTGCGTCCGGCCACCCAACGCAGCCTGAGTCCCAGCTGGAAAATCTCATCCCGGGTGCTGAATACTACACTATTGAGCATCATGATGATAGTCATAGGCTATTCTTCATACGCCTTGATTGTGATTCGCTCTACCGCCAACACGCCTATGGACCAGAACTCTCCAGAGGATATCTTTACCTTGGGTGAGTATTTAGGTCGTGAGCAATACGGCACGCGCCCGTTGTTCTATGGCCCTACCTTCGCTTCTAAAGTGGAGTTTCAGGAGAAAGACGGCTATTGTGAACCAGTGGTAGCTGAAGAGCAGTTTAAGTGGATACGCAAGGAAAAGAATAACGAAAACGAGCCTGACAGCTATGTACAGGTTCCTGGACGCTTGGAATACAAATATGCGCAGAACATGCTGTTCCCCCGCATGTACAGCTCTTCACTCAATCATCCGCAACTCTATAGAGCCTGGATGAATATCGAGGGGCATGACGTTCCTTACGACCAGTGTGGAGAAGTGCAGATGGTAAACATCCCTACCATGTGGGAGAACATTCAGTTCTTCTTCTCCTATCAGGTAAACTGGATGTACTGGCGTTACTTCATGTGGAACTTTGTAGGCCGTCAGAATGACATACAAGGGAACGGAGAACTGGAACATGGCAACTGGATTTCAGGCATCAGCTGGTTAGACAACCTGATGCTGGGCAATCAGGAACTGCTGCCAGACGAGCTGAAGGAAAACAAGGGACATAATGTGTTTTATGGCCTGCCCTTGCTGTTAGGTCTTATCGGCCTGCTGTGGCAGGCATATAGGGGACAGAAAGGCATCCAGCAGTTCTGGGTTGTGTTCTTCCTGTTCTTCATGACTGGTCTGGCGATTGTCTTATACTTGAATCAGACACCAGGACAGCCTCGCGAACGAGATTACGCATACGCCGGTTCGTTCTATGCCTTTGCCATTTGGATAGGCATGGGCGTTGCCGGACTAATCCAACTCCTGCAAGACCTGTTTACTAAGCCAAAAGATAATGATGAAACGGTCAACAGTCAACAATCAACGGTTAGCCCTTGGTTAGCCCTTGGTGTATCTCTCATCTGCCTGTTAGTTCCCATCCAGATGGCATCACAGACTTGGGATGACCACGACAGAAGCGGACGTTATATGACTCGCGACTTCGGTCAGAACTACCTGATGACTTTGCAGGAAACAGGTAACCCGATTATCTATACCAATGGCGACAACGATACCTTCCCGCTTTGGTATAACCAGGAGACAGAAGGCTTCCGCACAGACGCACGCACCTGCAACCTCAGCTACTTGCAGACCGACTGGTACATTGACCAGATGAAGCGTCCGTCATACAAATCGCCGTCATTGCCAATCACTTGGGACCGTACGGAATATGTAGAAGGTGTCAACGAGTATGTGGTAATCAGACCAGAGTATAAGAAGAGTATAGACGAACTGTATGAGTCTGCAAGAAAAGATGTGCTGAACGGCAAGACAGAAGCCCTGCTGAACGTAGAGCGTGAGTTCGGTGATAATCCGTATGAGCTGAAGAACATCTTGAAATACTGGGTACGTGGCAAGCACGATGACCTGCGTTTCATCCCTACCGACAGCATCGTGCTGAAAGTAGATAAGGAAGCCGTGCGACGCAGCGGTATGATGATTCCCGGTGACAGCATTCCTGACTATATGCACATCTCTCTGAAAGGCCAGCGTGCGCTTTACAAAAAGGACCTGATGAAGTTAGAGATGCTGGCAGAAGCCAACTGGGAGCGTCCTATCTATATCGCCGTGAGCGTAGGCAGCGACGAGCACATGGGGTTGGCTGACCATTTCATACTCGAAGGTCTTGCCTACCGCTTCACGCCATTCGACAAGAATGTGACTGGCGTAAGCGTCGATACGGAAAAGATGTTCGACAATATGATGCACAAGTTCAAGTTCGGTGGCATCGACAAGCCTGGCATCTATATCGACGAGAACGCATCACGCATGTGCTACACACATCGCCGAATGTTTGCCCTGCTCATTGAACAGCTGATGAAGGAAGGCAAGAAGGAGAAGGCTAAGGAGGCGCTTGATTATGCCGAGAAGATGATTCCTGCCTACAATGTGCCTTGGGATTATCAGAACGGTGCCGTTGATATGGCTACGGCTTATTACCAGTTAGGTGAGAACGAGAAAGCCGAGGAGATGATGAGCACGATGGCAGAGAAAGAGATTCAGTATATGACCTACTATCTCAGCCTTGACAACCTGCGCCTGGAGATATCAAGCGGTGAGTTTGAGTATCATACGGCTGTGCTCGACCGTATCATCTCTATCATGGAGCAATATGAGTCTCCACGTGCAGAAGAATTAAACGATACACTGAACGAACTGTTCGGTATCTACAGACAAAGGATGGGTGACTGATGCTGATTGAGCAACCCAACATATTGCTGAAGAAGATTTATCCATCGGCACTTTGGCGAATGGATCCTGACGAGAAAGCCATTTACCTGACTTTCGACGACGGACCTATTCCCGAAGTGACCCCCTGGGTACTCGACAAGCTTGACCAGCACGGAGTGAAGGCAACGTTCTTCATGGTTGGCGACAATGTGCGCAAGCATCCCGATGTCTTCCGTATGGTAGTAGAGCGAGGGCATGGTTTCGGCAACCACACCATGCACCACATCAAGATCTTCGACCGCAACTCCCTACGATACATGGATGATGTGCGTGAGGCAGACAAAATGATTATTGATAATTTACCTCCGGAATACCTGAAAGACAATAGTCAACGGTCAATGGTCAACGGTCAATGTAGATTATTCCGTCCTCCCCACGGTTTCATGAACCACTATCAGTACAAGAAGCTGCAATGGGCAGGCTATAAGATTGTGATGTGGGACTTAGTGACACGCGACTACAGCTACAAGCTCCGTCCACCCCAGGTATTGTCAAATGTGCTCCGTTATGCCCGTAACGGCAGCATCATCACCTTCCATGACAGCCTGAGGTCATGGAATAACGGCAACCTGCAGTACGCCCTCTCCCATACCCTCTGGTTCCTCAAGGAAGAAGGCTATCAGTTCAAGCTGCTCTGACCATTTCGCAAACAATTCTGGTGCAAATACAGAAAAAGTTACCAAATGGTAATTTACCCACAGGTAACTTTTGTATATCTTTAACGTTAGCATTTCGCTCAGTACTTGCTCGTTTAAGCACGCATTTGATATCGCAGGATTCAAGGCAAAGAGCCCACGCCGAAATATGAATATAGTCCTCACACCTTACATAATATGAGACAATGAGGACATAATGACATATCCCTAATGAGCATCTATCGTTGCTTTGCTCCCTGACAAACAGATTGAAATTTGCGAGATTTCAAGAACGTCAGAAGACAAAGCGCATGATAAACGCTTTTCCAACTATGTCTGCACCCACCCTTCACTTTTACCAGACGGCAAGAGTTTGGGGCAACTGCAATTGCAAAGAAAAAGATAATTCTTTATTTATGCAAGTATTGATAAGAAAAAAATGATGCAAGTCAGGAAAAAGGGTCTAAAAAAGCAGTGCCCCGCACGGCAGGGGTGCAGGTCATGTTTAATCCTTACCAAAAGTTTCGCAAATCAAAATTCATATAATAGCCTACATGCCTACATGATTTACGCATAATACATCTGTTTTTCAATTGTTTTAATGGGTATCATGCCTACATAAAGCCTACATAAAGCCTACATAAAGCCTACATGATGCCTACATAAAAACCTTTCATCTACGGCCTGATGAAGACCATGCAACAAGGATGCAACTTGCTTCATAGTGGATAACAAGAAAATTCTCTCGAGAATTTTTCTATTATCCTACTACTTGTTACTTGCTAATAAGTAGTATTCCTGCCTTCAGATACCTGCAAGTATAGTAAATCATGTAGGCATCATGTAGGCTTTATGTAGGCTTTATGTAGGCTTTATGTAGGCAATACTAATACTTATTTAGCTTTATATCTGATAATTACATCAAAATCATGTAGGCATGTAGGCTTAATCTCACTTTTGAGACAAATATTATAGAAGTTATATTTTTGTTTCGCAAGCTAATATAGGCAGCCTGTCTCAGTGAGGGATAATCGTTAAAGTCATATTCTTGTGAAATACGTTTACCTACTGCACAAGTGCGAAAGTGACAATTACAATCTACCGTGTAAAGTAAGCTATGAAAAGGCGATGATGCACATCACTACCGACCTTGGCTGCAGCTACATCATCTGTTTTCGGATCATAATACTGGAAACGTCTCTTAAAGAAAAAACGACTTGAACAGATGTCTTCTATCCAATATGTCCGGCTGGGGTCAAGGTGTATTTTCTGATTACTGAGCAACGCCTTTGCAGCTTCATTATTCTGGATATAACCAAGCACATCCTTTACCTCCGAAGCCGATGGAAAAGGGTAGCAGGAATAAATGTCAGAAGAGAATCCTGAAGATTTGTTGTCTTTAAAAAACGCTTTGCCATTCACGACCTGGAGTTCTTCCGCAGGACATTTGGGCATAACTTTGATTAGAATACCTGGTTTTTCATTATCCGGTTCCCGCAAACATAAGCACTCATTCGGCAGTTCGTACTTAAAAACCTTATAGTTCATTTCCAAAATAGTGTCTTCACTATAAGGAAGAGAAACTTTGTCACCTACTCTCCATAATCCTTTTAAAATATTCATATCAGTTGTATTTATCATTTATCATTTATCACTTATTAATCATCCATGCGGTTCACCCTTCACTTTTACCCAGCGGCAAAAGTCTTGAACACTTCACTTGCAGGCGCAAAGGTATTGAAAATCGGGCACTTTTCAAAATTTATCAGGGAAATAATTAAGAAGACTAAACTTATTAGCGGAATAGCGGAATAAAAAACGCCGGCTATCTTCGCAGACGGCCAGCGATTGCCACTAACTTAACAAACTAATGCCTATCCTCTGCCTCCGGGACCTCCTGAATTACCGCCACCAGGATTGCCGCCAGTATTGCCTCCAGAGCCATTATATTGTGATAATGATACGGAAGAACCACCGCTAACCGTTGCACCAGTATATCCCATACCTCCGAAGATGGAAGTTCCACCAGACACACTGACTCCCGATTTGAGAGTAGGCGTTGAGGAAGCAGACACTACCATCGTAGTACCTCCGCTTGAAGGAGTCTTGAAGGCAAAGACAGTGCTTCCGTATGTCAATGAATACCAAGTGCTCTTGCTCCATGAGGAAGCGGAGTAGCAGCTCTGAGAGAGACTGGCACTTGATTCCAGACCTCCTATGGCAATGAGCGTTCCTCCTGTAACATACAGTTGCTTACGCTCTTCTGAATTGGCATCGATAGCCACTTCCGGCTGTGAAGCTCCGATGGCATAGACCAAGCCACCCTTGATGTAACAATTACCATTGGCATCCATACCGTCATTGTTAGATGACCTCACAAAGAGACTTCCACCAGAGACAGTAAGGTCACCACCTGAGTTGATGCCGTCATCATAGCTGTTTACCGTAATCACTCCACCAGTGATGTTAACGGCCCCCTCACTCTCAATGCCTTCGCCTCCGCTGCTGGCCACAGTAACATAGCCTCCGCTGACAGCCACATCACCTTCAGCCTTGAGGCCTTTCCCTGTGGCACTGACATTCAAAGTTCCCGCCTGAATGGTCAAAGCACCGGTATCCTCAGCAGAGCCATCACCCTCCAAGCTGACCTGCAGACCATCATCGCCCACACTCTTGATTGTGATGACACCACCGTTCATCTCAATGTATTGGTTAACGTTGAAGCCGTCTTTCTTGGCACCCAACACATTGATGGTACCCAGTGACTTCTTGAAAACAACATACTCGTCTCCCCAGAAAGCATGGCTCAGACTACCAGTAAGGTTCAATGTACCGCCACCCTCGAACTCCGTATGACCGTTTACCATGAAGGCAGCCTTATGAGAACCGCTGGAACTGTCTTTCAATGTATTGACCGTTCCGTCAGACAAGACGACCGCAATGCGTTTCCCGTTCTCAATATTGACAGCCGGGCCATTGGAATTGGTCAGCGTCAAACCATTCAGTACGAGGGTAGCCTTCAAGTCGCCATCCATATAGAACATACCGTTGCTGGAAGAGCCAGAGAGAGTATAGGTTACCTCTGTACTCAGACTGCTGCTCTGTACGATGCTTACCTGGGCACCGCTGACACTGACTGTCAGATAGTTCTTCACATCATCAGCTATGGTAACCTGTGCTGATGAACCGCTATAGACCACATTGACAGATGAAGGGTCAATATTGGCAGAAGCATCTGACTCGCCAGTAGAATCATCATTATTCCCCTGGTTATCACCCGATTCCTCACTGCCGGTTTTTTCATCTTCTGTACCTTCATTCCCAGTGTCTCCACTCTCATCTTCCCCAGACTCACCGCTTTCACCAGTCTCCTCACCGTCGTTTTCATCTGACTTATCTTCAGTCTCATCAGTTGCGTCATCGTCCGCCTTGCTTACCTCTTCTGTTGTAGTCTTGTTAAAATAATCGCTGAAGTCAGTATCATCTTTCTCGCAACCTGCAACGGCCAGCATCATGACAGCCATTAGTCCGTATAATAAATAATGTATCTTTTTCATATTGACGTTAGAATTTAAATTTGTAACTCAGTCCTAAAATATGCCCATTAGGCTCATCATCATCGTTCACATGCTGATACCGATAGTAGGCTCCTATCTCATGCTGCTTGCTCAGTTTCCAGTCGGCTCCCAGCGTATAACGTACCTTCTGCAGGCTCCAGGCATTGAACAGTTCCACGTTGGCATAAGGGGTAATCTTGCTATGCGGAATGTTGTATTTGGCCTGCAGGCGGGAGCGCAGCACATTCTTCCCCTTGCCGCTCACCGTGGTGTCTTCCCACTTGCTGTTATCAAAGTCATAACGTGTGGTAGTAGCTTCAGGCCTGTAAGTATATTGCCATCGTTCGCGCAGCGAGAGGTTGAAACGCCCCAGGTCGATGTCACCCGTCAAGTCTATATGAAAGCGATGACGAGTGCCCCAGAAGGAAGGACGCCAGTTGTTATAGCTACCATCCGTATGATAGGTTATCTTCTCCTGATTATTGTTATAGATGAACTTGTAGCCGCCGGATGCTTTCAGCCAGGGGAAAATCTTGTAAGACACATCTATGCTTCCTGTCCAACGGTCGGCTGTCTTAGAGCTGTTACGAGTACGGAACTCAGCCTCAGCCTCCACACTCAACTTTTTATTGATTTTCTTCTCGGCACCGATGGATGTCCAGATGCCGAAGTCATCATCGCTATCCTGTGCGCTCACGCTCAGCGGTAAAGCCGCTAAAGCCAGTAGATAAAGTAGTTTCTTCATATTGTCTTCTCGTTAAAATATTAATAATCGGTTGCCTTGAGCTTCAGTTTCCTGTCAGCCTCAGTAATCTCATCGCCTTGATAATACACCTTCAGCACAGCCATGTCCCTCAGCGTATCGATACCGCCCACCTCTACCTTCAGCACTTTCAGTTCGAAACGCCTCTCAAGGTCGTCAATCAAATCCTCGCGGTTAGAAGGCTTGATGAGGTCAATGCGGTCATACTGTATCAGCTTGAACGGCTGCACCTTGAGCTTCAGCTCACACATCCAGACACAGATGATGACAATCACATTGGTAACCAGCAGCTCGACGATGGTGACCGACTCAGCCAACGCATTGAGCACGGAAAGGGAAATGAGCAGGAAAAGATAGGTCATTTCTCGAACGGGCATTGCATCCGTGCGGTAACGCATGATGGAGAAGATGCCGAACAGTCCGATTCCCACGCCCATGCCCGTCTTGCCTTTCATCTCATCGAGTACGAAAACCATGAAGAACACCAGGAAAAAGATAGCCACAGAGATGAGCATGAACGTGAAGTAGAAATCACGACGATGGCTCTTGGCGTAATACAGACGGTCTATAATGACCCAGTTCACAAGCATACAGATTGCAAAGCGCAACAGCATCTGCCAGAAATCTGCGGTAATGGTAAAGTCTAAAAAATACATATCGCCCTCCTTATTTTATTGATTTCAATTAAATTTCTCTTGAATCGGTTTACATGGAGCTGGCTGTTGGTCAATGCGGAGCCCATGCAATACTTGCTGAATCCATGCGGATGAATGTGCAACCGGCGAAGCTTATCCAAGACGGGTGAAGGACACAGGCCTTCACGCTTCAGCTCGATAATCACCACATCACTCATATCAACATCCTCTCCTGAAATCAGGTTGTGGAAATACAAGTCGGTGTCAATGGTCAGCCGTTCCGTCTTGTTGCGGTTCACCAGTGTCAGTCTGTTGAAACGGTTACGGATAGTGGGGTGGAGCGAACATATCTCATAGTGCAGGAACTCATGCAGGAAGCCTGCTTTACGAGCCTCATCTAAGCTCATGTCTCCCACTTCAATGCGTTTCTTCTTCGTGCGTCCGTGATTATTCTTGGTCTTTACCTCCATAAACTGAATACCTGTATCCACGTAAGTGCGGAAACGCAGCTTCTGCCTGTTTGCCCTACCCGTCTGATGGGCATTATACATATCAAAAGAATCCGTGTCGAAGTAAGTGGTGTCGTATGACATCTTGCGCTTACCGTCTATCTCCTGAATGAAATAGTCTCCATCCAGCAGCTGAAGCAATTGCTCCAGCCTGGATGGGGTCGCCACGAATTTTGTGTCTATGCGGTTCATCAGCTTCACCGCCTCCATCTCCTGCAACGAAATCGGGAGAAAGTTGTCTAATAACTCGTCCATCATCATTACTATTTACATTAACCTTTAAAAACTACCAGAAGCATTATCTTTTGGTGTTGCAAAGGTATGGGAAAGGATGATACATGCCAATTATATTCAGCGAACGGGCATTTTCATTCAGCGAACGGAGTAGTCTGAATGGATGAGGATAAAAAAAACGCTGGCTATCTTCTCAGACTGCCAGCGTGTGTTGTATGATAGTTGGACTACCGAGATTCGAACTCAGTCAAACAGAACCAAAACCTGTTGTGCTACCATTACACCATAGTCCAAACTATTAATCAACCTATGGAATGCGGTGCAAAGATACACTTTTCTGCCGATTTATGCCAATAATTTTGAAATATTTTTCTAAAACCGACAATTTACACTACCTTTACACATGAAATTATCAACTCATTCAAATAATATGAAGAAATTAGTTACTCTGATGGCATCAGCCATCGTCTCACTGAGCAGTATGGCAGTCACCCCTCTGTGGCTCCGTGATGTTCAGATCTCACCTGACGGAAAGCAAATCGCGTTCTGCTACAAAGGTGACATTTATAAGGTAGGTTCCCAAGGGGGCACAGCCGTGCAGCTCACTACTCAGGATTCTTACGAGTGTAATCCCGTTTGGTCGCCTGATGGCAGACAGATAGCCTTCGCCAGCGACCGTAACGGCAACTTCGACATCTTCGTGATGCCTGCTGAAGGTGGGTCCGCCAAGTGCCTTACCACCAACTCTGCCGCTGAAACGCCTTGGACATTCAGTCCTGACGGCAAGTATATCCTGTTCTCCGCCGCCATTCAAGACCCTGCTTCAAGCGCATTGTTCCCTCGCGCACAGATGACGGAACTGTATCAGGTACCGTCAGCTGGAGGCAGAACTACACAAGTGCTTGGCACTCCGGCTGAGATGGTGAATTTCAGCAAGGATGGCAATATTTTCCTCTATCAAGACCAGAAGGGTTTTGAAGACCAGTGGCGCAAGCATCAGACCTCGTCTGTTTCCAGGGACATCTGGCAATATGACGTGAAGACTGGCAAGCATACCAACCTGACTGACCGTGCAGGTGAAGACCGTAACCCGATCATCGCCCCTGACGGCAAGACGGTTTATTTCCTGAGCGAGCGCAACAAGGGTTCTTTCAACGTGTATTCGTTTACTTTAGGAAACGCACAGAACGCACAGGCTGTCACCTCTTATAAAGACCATCCTGTGCGCTTCCTGTCTGTGGCCTCAAACGGCACCCTCTGCTATACCTACGATGGCGAGATTTATACCCAACAGGCGAGCGGGAAAGCACAGAAAGTGAGCATCACGCTGACTCGTGACGATGAGAACCTGCCTGTTGACCTGAGATTCAGCAACGGAGCACGTTCAGCGTCCGTTTCACCTAACGGCAAGGAAGTAGTATTTGCCGTGAGAGGTGAGATTTTCGTGACTTCTGTGGAATACAATACTACCAAGCAGATTACACACACGGCTGCCAACGAGGGCTCTCCTGTGTTCGGCAGCGACAACCGCACGCTGGTTTATGTCAGCGAGCGTGACGGACACTGGAACCTGTATGAAGCGAAGATTGCCCGCAAGGAAGACCCTAACTTCGCCAATGCAACCGTTATCGAGGAAAAAGCACTCTTCCCGGGCAACGACGGCATAGAGCGCACTTATCCTACTTTCTCTCCTGACGGCAAGGAACTGGCGTTTATAGAGAACCGCAGGCAACTGAAGGTGATGAACCTCGCTACCAAGAAGGTACGTACTGTGACTGATGGTTCCAAGTGGCCTGAAACCTCGGGCGGATTCAGCTACGACTGGTCGCCCGACGGCAAATGGTTCGCTATCGAGTTCATTGGCAACAAGCGTGACCCGTATGCAGACATAGGTCTGGTAAGCGCTAACGGTGGCGCAATCACTAACCTGACCAACAGCGGTTATATTGACGGAAGTCCGATGTGGGTGATGGACGGCAATGCCATTCTGTATGAGAGCAACCGCTATGGTATGCGTAGCCACGCTTCCTGGGGTTCACAGAACGATGCCATGATGGTATTTGTCAATCAAGACGCCTACGACAAGTATCGCCTGAGCAAAGAGGACTACGAGCTGCAGAAAGAACTGGAGAAAGAGCAGAAGAAAGCTGAAGGCAAGGACGAGCCTAAGGATAAGAAAGACGCTGACAAGAAAGATGAGAAGAAAGAAGAGGCAAAGCCTGTCAATGTAGAGCTTGACGGCATAGAAGACCGCATCGTGCGTGTAACGCCAAACTCTTCCAATATGAGTGGCATGATGATTGACAAGGATGGCGAGAACCTATATTACTTCGCTTCTTTCGAGAGCGGCTATGACCTCTGGAAGATGGATTTGCGCAAGCATGAAACCAAACTGGTGAGCAAGAACGTAGGGCCTGGTTCTATGGAAATGGATAAGGAGGGCAAGAATATCTTTATCTTGGGTGGAAGAATGCAGAAACTGGATCCGAAGGGAGACAAGCTGACTCCTATCAGCTATAACGCTGAGATGAAGATGGACCTCGCCGCTGAGCGTGAATATATGTTCAACCGTGTGTATCAGCAGGTAAAGGTCAGACTCTTTGACCCGGAAATCGCATTCGCCGACTGGGAGAAGATGACTACTGCCTACCGTAAGTTCCTGCCACACATCAGCAACAACTACGATTTCCAGGAACTCCTGAGCGAATGGTTGGGCGAGCTGAACGTTTCTCACAGTGGCGGACGCTATTCTCCAAACCTGAATGGTGACCAGACTGCCACATTAGGTCTGCTCTATGACTGGACCTACACAGGTAAAGGCCTCAAGGTTGACGAAGTGGTGGAGAACGGACCGTTTGACCACGCTAACTCTAAGGTGAAGGCTGGCACCATCGTGGAGAAGATTGACGGCATTGAGATTGATGAGAATACCAATTATAATAGCCTGCTGAACGGCAAAGCCCGCAAGAAGACTTTGGTTTCACTCTATAACCCTCAGACCAAGGAACGCTGGGATGAAGTGGTATTGCCCATCCAGCAGACGGCTCTGACCGCATTGCTCTATAAGCGCTGGGTGAAGCAGCGTGCGGCAGATGTGGAGAAATGGTCGAACGGTCGCTTGGGTTATGTCCACATCGAGTCAATGGGAGACCCCAGCTACCGTACTATTTACTCTGATATCCTCGGCAAGTTCAACCAGAAGGAAGGTATCGTGATAGATACCCGCTTCAACGGCGGTGGCCGCCTGCATGAAGACATCCAGATCTTGTTCAGCGGAAAGAAATACCTCACCCAGGTGATTCGCGGTGAAGAAGCTTGCGATATGCCAAGCCGCAGATGGAACAAACCAAGCATCATGATTCAGTGTGAAGCCAACTACAGTAATGCGCACGGTACCCCTTGGGTATATAAACACGAGAAGATAGGCAAGCTGGTAGGTATGCCTGTGCCAGGCACCATGAGCAGCGTGATGTGGGAAACCCTGCAAGACCCGACTTTGGTATTTGGTGTACCAGTGATAGGCTACCGTACTGAAGAAGGCGACTATCTGGAAAACAGCCAGCTGGAGCCTGATGTATTGGTAGCCAACTCACCAGATACAGTGGTGAAGGGTATGGACACCCAGCTGAAAACGGCTGTGGATGAATTGCTGAAAGACATTGACAGCAAGAGATAAACTAACAATGAAGGCTGCTTTGAGAGCAGCCTTCATCCTGTTAACCATCTTTACACTTTTCACAAAGAGTAAAGACCAAAAATTAATATTTACCTAGTCTGTCATACACTTTCTAACAAAACACCTGAACGAATCTCTATGTTGTTCAAACCCTTTTTAAATCGGGATTTCACATCATTCCTGATTACCTTCACAAAGGTATGGAAAATAATATTACAATACAAATAATATAAAATAAAAATCTTTCTATTAACTATTATTAACGTACAATCTACACTTATTTTGCCAACAGGAGGAAGTAGTTTTTCTTACCACGCTGTACCAGTAAATACTTGCCATTCAGCAAGTCAGCTTCTGTTACCAGCTGGTCGAAAGCTGTGAGTTTCTGCTTGTTCATCGAAACGCCGCCACCTTGTACCAGCTTACGCATCTCACCCTTAGAGGCGAATACCTGGCTATGCTCTGCAAAAAGGTCAACAGCCTTCACGCCTTCAGTGAACAGGCTACGAGATACCTCAAACTGAGGCACACCCTCGAATACTGCCAGCAGCGTATCTTCATCCAGCTTCATCAAAGCATCGTGCGTATTGTTGCCAAACAAGATGCCTGAAGCCTCGACGGCAGCATTATAGTCTTCCTCTGAGTGAACCATCACGGTAACCTCCTTAGCCAGTGTCTTCTGGAGCACACGCTTTCCTGGGTCCTGCTGATGTTCCGCTACCAAAGCGTCGATGGTTTCCTTCTCTAAGCTGGTGAATATCTTGATGTATTTCTCTGCGTCTTCATCGCTCACGTTCAGCCAGAACTGATAGAACTTATAAGGTGTGGTGCGCTTAGGATCCAGCCAGATGTTGCCGCTTTCAGTCTTACCGAATTTCTTACCGTCTGACTTCGTAATCAACGGGCAAGTCAGGGCGAAAGCCTGGTTCTCAACACCCAAGGTACGGCGAATCAGCTCAGTGCCAGTCGTGATGTTGCCCCATTGGTCATTGCCACCCAGCTGAAGCTTGCAGCCTTTAGTCTGATACAGATGCAGGAAGTCATAACCCTGCAATAGCTGATAGGTAAACTCTGTGAAAGACAAGCCGTCACGAGCTTCACCGTTCAGGCGCTTCTGCACAGAATCCTTAGCCATCATATAGTTCACGGTGATATGCTTGCCCACTTCACGAGCGAAATCCAGGAACGTGAAGTCCTTCATCCAGTCATAGTTGTTCACCATCTCAGCGGCATTCTCTTCCTTACTGTCGAAATCCAGGAACTTAGCCACCTGTCTCTTGATACACTCCTGGTTATGATACAGAGTCTCAGCGTCGAGCAGATTGCGCTCCTGACTCTTGCCGGAAGGGTCGCCAATCATACCCGTAGCGCCACCCACCAGAATGATAGGCTTATGTCCGCAACGCTGGAAGTGACGGAGCATCATGATGCCACACAGGTGTCCGATATGCAAAGAGTCTGCCGTAGGGTCTGTACCCAAGTAAGCAGTTACCGTTTCTTTCTGAAGCAGTTCTTCAGTGCCAGGCATGATCTGCGCCAGCATACCACGCCATTTTAATTCCTCAACAAAGTTTTTTTTCATCGATTGATACCAAATTTTTCAAAACTGGTTGCAAAGATACGCTTTTTACGCAGAACAACCTATTATTTATCCGGGAAAAAGGCTTCATCAATATTTGCAGTTATCTCTTCTTCCAGATCCTCAGGATACATATCGAGGTCACGCGCCACCTTTTCTAATATACAGTCTATATCGCAAGTGGCCTCATCTGTTTCCAGAAACATCCGGTCAAGAGGCGTTGAACGCAGCGCATCCAACTGATACTTCTCTCCGAATGACAGATACATACCTGCATCCAATAACTGTTCTGCCTGTTTACGGTTTCCCCTGAAACCATGAATAATCCACGGTATATCAGAACATAGCTCTTTTCTCATCTTCAACACTAAGTCGAGTGCATGAACCATGTGGATGATAAGTGGCTTACGGGCATCCTTTGCCAGATTATGATGGAGCTTAAACATATCCATCTGTACTCCAAGGTCAAAGTTCTTCAGCCTGTCAAATCCGGTCTCACCAATGGCCAGCACCTGAGGATGCTTGTAAAGCAGATTCAATTGATCTAAATCTGAGTCCGTGTATTGATTCGTTCTCCACGGGTGGATACCCACGGAATACCACCTATCCGATTTCATAAAGTACTCGCCAGGTTTCAAATTGATAATCGCCTCTCCGGGCAACCCATTATCATGATGGGCGTGAATGTCTAAAATAAAATTATTCATGGTACAGGATCATAGCCAGAGCCACCCCACGGATGGCACCTTAATATACGTTTTGCTGCTAAATACAGTCCTTTAAAAGGCCCGTGTTTCTTAATGGCCTCCACCGCATATTGCGAACAGGTAGGCGTAAAGCGACACGAAGGTCCCAGCATAGGCGATATAAACTTCTGATAGAAGTAGATAGGCATCAGCAGTATGTCAGACAGCAGTTTCCTCATTCTTCTTTGCAGAAAATTTCTCCTGAATTCTGCTCAATGCTGTTTTCATGCGTGACTCAATGAAACGGGTATCCTTCAGTTCGTCTGTCAGATAAATGAAAGCGATGGCAAGCTTCCGGTCTTCAGCAGCCAAAACCTGCATCAAAGGCTCCTTATTCAGGCGATAAGCCTCACGGACCTGCCTTTTCACCCGGTTTCTATCTACCGCATGCTTGAAATACCTTTTAGATACCGAAACAAGTACAGAAGCCTGAGACTTCAGTTCAGGCTCCATGAGATAAACCACACGAAAGGGAAAGACTACAAACGAACGGTATCCCGTTCCTCCAATAAACACCTTCCCAATCACCTTTTTACGATTAAGCCTTTCGGCTTTCTTCAGTGTATTTCTGCATAAAGGGTCAGGCATATTCTTTCAAGAAGTTCTCTAAGGCAGCAGTCATAGAAGGAGCTTCTGGAGTCGGCGCATGGAAATCAAGTCGAAGCCCAGCATCCGTAACCGCCTGTGCGGTTGTGCTTCCAAGCGTACCAATCCTTACATCGCCCTGCTTGAAGTTTGGGTCATTCTTCATCAGAGAAGCCACACCAGCCGGGCTGAAGAAAATCAGACCGTCATACTGCGCTATCTCTTCCGGGGTAAAGTCATTGCTAACCGTGCGGTACATCACGCCCTCAGTATGCTTGATGTTGTTAGCGTCAAGCATATTCTTGATGTCATCATTATGTACGTCAGACATCGGGATGAAATACTTCTCAGCCTTGTGTTTCAAAATCAGAGGGAGCAGGTCTTCAAACTTGCCTGTAGCCCCGTAGAACACCTTGCGCTTGCGATACTGCACGTATTTCTGAATATAGAGGGCTATCTTCTCTGCCACGCAGAAATACTTCATGGTATCAGGAATTGCGATACGCAAATCCTCACACAAATGGAAGAAATGGTCGATACCGTGACGGGAAGTGAAAATGATAGCCGTATGGTCTAAGATGGAAATCTTCTGCTGACGGAATTCCTTAGGTGACAGCCTTTCTACCTTAATAAAAGGTTTGAACTCAATCTCTATACCATATTTTGCCGCGATATCATAATACGGTGACTTCTCACTTGCTGGCTTGGGTTGAGAAACTAATAACTTCTTCATTTCCAAAGCTTCTAATTCTAATAATTTAATAGTAAATATTCATTCAGCGAAACAATTCCAAAAACCATAAGAATGATAGGAATAATTTCGAGCGCACAAAAGTACAAAAATAATAGCAAACCACCATAAAAATTAGAATAAAAAAGTTTTTTAAACCAGAAAAAGAGCAAAATATCGGCTATAACCACTGCCAAAATGCCCAAAAAGGCGAATGTGCTGAAACCTATCGGGTAATAGATACCAATCAATACGACTATCAAAAAGAGGAGTCCGCTTACACATACGAAATTGCCCCACCCGTCGATGGCTTTCTCTACTTCGGAAGGGGTAAAAAACAGCCAGCCTATAAATTTATACAAGACCCATCGGAGCCAGTAAAACAGGGCTGATGCCAGGATATATACAGGCAGCAGCCATCCTGGAGCCCATGAGAGATGTGCCAGCCCAGGCTCATGCCGTATGGACAGTCCCATCACCAGCAATGCCGTAGATATGAGGGCTTGCGCCAGCAAGAGCGCCACAGTGCCTGAGGGCACTCCTATCTCTGTGAAATCTCTTTTCCGGAAAGAAAAGAGTGGAGTCCTTCCTATTTGCCGCAATAAAGGAACGCCCAAATAGATGACTGACCCTGCCACCAGGAATATACAGAGGAGTAATGCCATCGTAACGGTATCATCTGCACTCATCCGGTATGGTATCAGCAGGTCTGTCATATCACGGCAGAATCAATTACATCCTCACTCCAGTAAGGTTCAGAAAAGATGGTATCTACAGCTTCCTCAGGGGTATCTGCCATCTGCCAGATGTGGCGGTAGTTCTCGCCCAGGAAATTCTCCTTGATAGAATTATCAAGCAGGTCTGCCAAAGGCTTATAGAAGTTTCTTGTATTGACAATCACCACAGGCTTGAGGTACTTGCCCAGTTTCTTGAGCGAGATGATATCCATCAGTTCGTCGAAGGTGCCCACGCCTCCAGGCAGCACGATAGCTGCATCAGTCATTTCAGCCATCACCTGCTTGCGCTCAGCCATCGTTTCCACCTCTATCACCTGATCGAGGCCTTGCCTGAGCCATCCTTTCTGCACCATGAAGCGGGGAATTACACCAACAGCCTTGCCCCGTCTGCTTTTCACAGCATCGCAAATGGCTCCCATCAGACCGACGGCCCCTCCGCCATACACCAAGGTGACACCACGCTCTGCCAACAATTCACCCAGTCGGGTAGCCGCCTCGAAATAAGCGTCATCAATCTTACTGCTGGAGGCACAAAACACGCTCACGCTCCTGATATCATTGATGTACACCCATTTGCCATCCACCTTCACTTTCTCATTATCAATCATCTTGCTATGTTCTCCTTTATAAAGTCATAAAGACTCTCGTTAAATTTCGCATTGATATTTTTATCCAGGCTATACACACATTGCGTCAGAATCTTCGGTTCCTCGCCACAGATGTCAATACCCAGTGTCCTGTGCTTCAATATTTCTTCCAACAAAGAGGTTAATTGTATCCATTTCATGCTCCCTTGATCCCAATTGGTGATACATTCGTTCTCCGACATCACATCCTTGTCGATAGAAATGTAGAGAGGTCCTTCCAGGTTCATCCGCTCAAGCATTTCATTTTCAGTCAGCCGCCAGGTATCCGTCTCGCTGAAGAACACCACCTTATCTGGAAATCCCTCTGCTTCACAACGCAGTTTATCATCAACGCCTATCAGCACCACCTTCCTTATATAAGGGTTCCGCTCCAACGCCACCCTTACCCAGCTTCCGCATGAGAGCAACGAACCAAACATAGGCTGTTGCATATCAGGATGATGGTCGAACACCACGAGGGTAAACGGCTCTTCAATCATGTCTGTCCAAAGCTTGGAGAGATAGTGATAATCGCCAGAGTCAATCCAATGAACAGCATTCAAGGGCAGGTCTGCCATCTTCTCTTTCAGCTGTCTCTCAGCCTCCGTATCACAATAGCAGTCGGTGCCCTCTATTCCTATGCAGTCCACCCACTTGAACTCCTCGCCCTGCATGAAGTCATAGGCTTCATACACATGGGTGAAATTAAAGATTGAATGCATTTTTCACCTTCTCAACGTAGTCCAGTTTTTCCCAAGTGAAGAGTTCTACCGTCACATCCTTATCACCTTCATATACAGAGCGGTAATGCTTGGTGACAACTTGTGGTTCACGTCCCATGTGTCCGTATGCCGCAGTCTCCTCATAGATGGGGTTACGCAGTTTCAGCCTGTCTTCGATAGCCTTCGGACGAAGGTCGAAGAGTTCCTTCACCTTCTCTGCAATCTCACCGTCAGTCATATTCACATGACTGCGTCCGTAGGTATTCACATAGATGCTCACAGGCTGGGCCACACCGATGGCGTAAGACACCTGCACCAACAGTTCATCAGCCACACCAGCTGCCACCAGGTTCTTGGCAATGTGCCTTGCAGCGTAAGCCGCACTTCTATCCACCTTGCTGGGATCTTTGCCAGAGAAAGCGCCACCACCGTGAGCGCCTTTGCCTCCGTAAGTATCCACGATAATCTTCCTGCCCGTCAGACCGGTATCTCCATGAGGTCCACCAATCACGAACTTGCCTGTTGGATTCACATGATAGGTTATGCCGTCATTGAAGAGCTTCCTCACATGCTCTGCCTTGATGGTATCAATCACCCTGGGCATCAGCACCTCCTTCACATCCTTGCGGATGATGTCGAGCATCTGCTCATCAGCTTTCAGCTGTGCCTCCTTACTGTCATCAGTTGGTAAGATGAACTCATCGTGTTGGGTAGATACCACGATGGTATCAATGCGTGCAGGCTTGCCGTTATCGTCATATTCTATCGTCACCTGGCTCTTTGCGTCAGGACGCAGGTAGGTCATCACCTTGCCTTCCCTGCGGATGTCTGCCAGTACACGCAGGATGCGGTGAGAGAGGTCGAGTGAGAGCGGCATAAAGTTCTCCGTCTCGTTGGTGGCATAACCAAACATCATTCCCTGGTCACCAGCGCCTTGGTCCATCGGATCCTCACGTTCCACGCCTCTGTTGATGTCAGGGCTTTGCTCATGAATGGCGCTCAACACGCCGCATGAGTTGCTTTCAAACATGTATTCACCTTTGGTATATCCGATGCGCTTGATTACCTGCCGTGCCACCAGCGGCATGTCGATATACGCTTTAGTCTTCACCTCGCCGGCAAGCACCACCTGTCCTGTAGTGACCAGCGTTTCGCAAGCCACCTTGGAGTTTGGATCATAAGCCAGGAGTTTGTCAAGTATGGCGTCAGAAATCTGGTCCGCCACTTTGTCAGGATGTCCTTCAGACACCGATTCAGAAGTAAATAAGTATCCCATAATCTTTTAGCATTTTTTAGTGTGGTTGCAAGCAGTGCAAATCCGTCCACCATGTTAATAATGTTACAAATCGGCTGCAAAGTTACGAAAAGTCGAGAGCAGAACAAAATATGCTTGCATATTTTTTATGCCGAGACGAAGTAACTTATCTAAAGTTACGAAAAGTCGAGAGCAGAAACAAATATCAAGCGACTAATTTATTAAAGTCCCCTCACCAAAGCTGAAACATCAATGCTCCAGAATATGCTGGAAGTAGGCACGGACATCACTCCATTTGTAATAAGGGAACATATCTGTCTGCACAGGGATATGGACCTCTTTCTCACAATGCAGAATCTTCACGAGGATATCGGCAGGATTCTTGTCGTTGCGGAAGAACACCAGCTGCACATTAGCCGCCATCGGGGTTACCTGGAAATTGGCCCACGACTTGTAAAGCTCCCAAGGGTTATTAACAGCCACGCCAAAGTTCTCTATCTGCATCAGCGCACACAGATTGATGACATTGCCGTCATGCCCGAAACGCAAGGTAGCAGCCTCTTCGCCTGTAGCGATGGCCTTGTCGGCACTCTCCACGATGTTCTGCAAGAGGTGCTTGGCGTTGGCAGCCACAATGCCGTGACCGTCTGCGTGGTTGGCGGTACCAACATAGAAGCTGTAGTTACCTATCTGCCAGAGGTCGAAAAGCTCCTGAGGTTGCCAGAGGTCGTAGAAAGAAACCTTGGTCTCAATGTTCTGCATACCGATGGTAATCTGATAGAGGTCGTACATCAAGGTCTCAGGATTGACTTTCTTCAGCACGAAATCATTGTCAGAGAACAGGGTGTCCATCAAACGGTCAGGATGAATCATCGACTCGCGGAACTTGCGGAACTCCTCTACCCAAGGGCCATTGCGAGAGTCAGTGAACTTATTGGCCTCTGGTGTCTGATAATTGAGATAAGACATATACTTAGGACTTGCCTCGTATGCGATATGCAAGGTGGGGTTCAGCTCCTTCAGCCTGTCGCAGAAAGCCACCATACTCATGGTGCAGCGAAGCACCACCGTAGAACGGGCTGAGAGACTGGCATTGTTCTTAAACACCTCCGGGAAGTTCTGATACATACGCTCAGCGATGCCGCGATGCTGACGCACGCCTAAAGGACTCAAGTCGCCTCCACGGCCTTCAGCCTCATCATAAACCTGCTGCAGACGCTTATAGACATCCTCGCCCAAAGCGGTCAGCGCATGTTGCTCATGACCCTCTTTGAGAATATCCAAGGCACGTGAGTAGTCTTCATTGGAAATGAGATAGCGAGAGCCGTGACGGCTATAATGGCTGATATAAAACGGCTTATATCCTTTGGGAGCTTTGGTCTGCGGCTCAAACTGAGAGGGATAGACCAGATAAACGCCTCCGGATTTCTCTGGATTAGCGGTAATCTCCTCCAAAGAGGTCTGCGCATGTAATGCCACACCCAGCATCAGCAACGCCCATGTAAGGAACAAACTCTTTATCTTCATTGTTTCAAGGTATTATAGATTTCACATATCGTTTTATGCAATACAGGATGAACCACCGTAGGGGCTATCTCTACCATTGGCTCCATCACGAACAAGCGACGGTGCATGAGGGGATGGGGAAGCGTAAGCCTTTCAGTCTGCATCACCACCTCACCCATCAGCAAGAGGTCAATGTCTATCAAGCGGTCAGCATATTGTCCGTTCACAGACTTATGAGCCCGCCCTATCTCCTTTTCAATGCGTTGGGTAGCCTCCAAAACCTCTGAAGGCGAGAGAGATGTCTCCACACACATTGCGGCATTGAGGAAAGCGTTGGGGGAAGTGAAGCCCCAAGGCTCTGTCTCATAGAAAGCCGAGAGACACACTTTGCGACCGATCTCCTTTTCAATATGAGCAACAGCATGCTGAAGGTTAGCCTGCCTGTCACCTAAGTTTGTACCCAAGCTTAAATAGACGTTGAACATTGAACGTTAAACATTGAACGTTGAACATTAGCTTATTTATCGGTAATCAGCATGGCATCGCCATAGGTGCCAAACTTATAGCCTTCCTTCAATGCCACATGATAGGCCTCCATCACTTGCTCATAACCTCCAAAGGCAGCCACCACCATCAGCAGAGTAGAGAGAGGCAAGTGGAAGTTAGAGACCATCGCATTGGCAACGGTAAAGTCATAGGGAGGGAAGATAAACTTGTTGGTCCATCCAGAGTAAGGCTTTATGTGACCGTCTGTGCTCACGCTGGTCTCGATAGCACGCATAGTGGTGGTACCAACCGCACATATCTGATGCCCACCGTCTCTGCCCTTGTTTACAATATCAGCCGCTTCCTGGGTAATGTACATTTGCTCTGAGTCAGTCTTATGCTTGGTAAGGTCTTCCACATCCACTCCACGGAAATTGCCCAAGCCAGCATGCAAGGTGAGAAAAGAGAACTCAACGCCCTTGATTTCCAAACGCTTCATCAGTTCACGACTGAAATGCAGGTTGGCTGTGGGAGCCGTTACGGCACCCTCGTTCTTAGCGAAGATAGACTGGAAACGTTCTGCATCCTCTGGCACAGGGCTACGTTTGATAATCTCATGAGGCAGAGGAGTCTCACCCAAAGAATAGAGCACACGCTTGAACTCATCATGCGGGCCATCATAGAGGAAACGCAAGGTACGGCCACGAGAGGTGGTGTTGTCAATCACCTCAGCCACCATTGACTCATCATCACCAAAATAGAGCTTATTACCTATTCTGATCTTACGGGCTGGGTCAACCAGCACATCCCACAGACGCTGCTCTTCATTCAGTTCTCTTAACAGGAACACCTCAATGCGGGCACCCGTCTTCTCCTTGTTGCCATAGAGACGGGCAGGGAACACCTTGGTATCATTGAACACAAACACATCCTTATCATCGAAATAGTCAAGGATTTCCTTAAACACCCGATGCTCAATCTTGCCAGTCTTTCGATGTAAAACCAATAACCGGCATTCGTCACGATACTCTGTGGGGAACTGCGCGATTTTATCCCCTGACAACTTGAAATTGAACTGTGATAACTTCATTTTTATTATGACATTGAATATTGAACATTTATTTATTCATTCTCCTTTACAAAAGGCGCTACATCCTGCGTCTTGAGCCATTCCTCGAAATGCTCAGGGTTCAGGCATTGCTCTACTCTTACATCACCCACTCTGGTGCGACGGAGTGCTGTCAGATGGGCTCCACAATGCAAGGCCTCTCCGATATCTCTTGCCAACGCACGGATATAAGTGCCCTTGCTGCAGACCACACGAATTTTTACGTTGAACGTTGAACATTGAACATTGAACATTGAACATTGAACGTTTTCACCTGGCTCTACACCATTATCCCTACTCCCTACGCCATACTCCAGCAACTCAATCTCATCTATCACCAGCAGCTTGGGCTTCAGTTCCACCTCCTGCCCCTTTCGGGCATAGAGATAAGCACGCTTGCCATCTACATTACAAGCAGAATATACGGGTGGCACTTGCCAGATCTCACCCCTGAACCGCTGCAAAACCTCCTCCACCAACTCACGAGTGATATGTTCCGTAGGATAAGTGGCATCAATAGGATGCTCCATGTCATACGAAGGCGTTGTGGCACCCAGGCAAAGCGTGGCTTCATATTCCTTGGTATGGTATTGCAAGCGTTCAATCTGTTTGGTAGCTCTGCCTGTACAGATGGTCATCACTCCCGTAGCCAAGGGGTCAAGCGTACCCGCATGTCCCACCTTGAGGGTTTTGATACCCAACCGCTCGCAGATGAAATGCCTCACATGCTTCACCACACGGAAGGATGTCCATCCATAGGGTTTGTCAAACTGCAATATCTCGCCCTCTTGAAAATTCCACTGTCCGTTAACCATAGGCTATCCTTCTTTAAATCAGACTACAGCCAACGGTTATGGCACCCACGATGGCACAATAGATGGCGAAATATATCAACTTGCCTTTCTTTACGATATCTATCATCCATTTACAGGCCAGACAGCCAAAGGCGAAAGCAGACAGAAAACCTACCACCAAAGCCAGCAAGGAGATATCTCCGCCCCCCTCAGCAGCTCCTTTCACAATCTTCATGCCATCCAGCAACGCCTCACCCAGGATGGGAGGGATGACCATCAGGAATGAGAACTGTGCCAGTTTCTCCTTCTTGTCGCCCAGGAGCAAACCTGTAGCGATAGTGCTTCCGCTACGGCTCAAACCCGGCATTACGGCACAAGCCTGTGCCAGACCAATGATGAAGGCATCCTTCATGCTGATATGCTCCTTCGTGCGAGGCTTGGCGAAATAAGAGAAAGCCAGCAGGGATGCGGTAACGAGCAGCATCAAGCCTACAATCAGCAATCCTGAGCCAAATATCTCTTCCACCGTATCTTTAAAGAACACTCCCACGATGCCGATAGGAATCATAGAGACGATGATGTTGATGACATACTTTGTCTCGTCATTCATCTCAAACTTAAAGAGACCTCTGAAAATCCAGCCGATTTCCTTCCACAAGATAACCAACGTGCTAAGCACAGTAGCCACATGCACCACAATAGTGAAAGTCAGGTTGTCTTCTCCCTGAATGTCAAACAAAGCGGAACCAATGGCCAGATGACCGCTACTGCTGACAGGCAGGTATTCGGTCAAGCCCTGAATCATACCCAAAAAAAACGCTTCTAACCAACTCATACCCTATTCCTCCCTCGGTTTTCTGATTACCGCATAAATCATCAGTATGAAACCTGCCAGGCAGACCATCGGAGCAACCTTGACACGACGCACACTGAAAATATCAGGCTCAAAATTATCTATGGTGGTGCTGGGCCCTGTCATCAACAGAAAGCCAATGATAACCACTATCATACCCACAGCTATCAGCATCAGGTTCTTCTTGTCGAATGCAAAATTCTTCTTATCCATTTTTATAATAATAATTTATCTTAATTAAGCCCGTAACTCGTAACTACACATAATACAGCTTAGCCGCCTTCATGCTAAGGAAACGGTTAACAGACCAATAGGCACAAAGCAGCGTCATGCAGACTCCTACCAATAATACCGTTGCACTTACGATAAGCATAACCTCGGGCGAAATGACCTCTATCAGGTGAGGCTCGTTCAAAACAAGCCAGGCAGCTGCTCCCCACAAAGCGGCATCGGCCAACAGGCTCGCCATCACGCCTATCCAGAAATTACGCACCATAAAAGGCCTGCGTATGAAAGAACGGCTGGCACCCACCAGTTTCATGGTATATATCAGGAAACGCTGGGAATAAACCGTCAGGCGTATAGTATTGTTGATGAGTGCGAAAGATATCAGACCCAGGATCAGAGCCAAACCTATCAACATCAGCTCCAACTGGCCGATATGACGGTTCATGCTCTCTATCAGGTTCTTCTGATAAAGCACCTCTTGTATGTTGATATTCGCGCTCAATTGTTCCTCTATTTTCGCTATGCTGTCGTTATTAGCGTAATCGGCCCTCAACTTAATCTTGACGGAAGCAGGGAAAGGATTATACCCTTGAAAATCCTCAGGGTCAGTATTCAGCTCGGCTTTCATCTCTTCCAGAGCCTGCGCTTTGGAAATATATTCCGCACTTCTGACAAAAGGCTCTGCCTTCAGGTCATCCAGCAACTCACCAATCTCAGCTTCCTTCATGTCATCACTGATAAGCAGAGAGAAATTCACATTCTCACGCACATATACTGATACGCTTCTGGCTGCTAATGCGAAGAACACCACAATACCCAACACTATCAGCACCAGAGTAGTACTGACTGTCGCCGTTGCCGTCTGCAAATTAAAAAAGCCTTTTTTCTTCGCCATATTCTAATTCTTATTTTCCAAATCCAACCTTACGGTCTGTCCCCTCTTCCTTCTACGCCTTCTTCAGTACATATATCAACGAACTACTTCTTTCCTTATGGCCACAACTGCTGACCCAAGCCAGAAAACCCCTCCAGAGACCTTTCAAGAAGCTATTGCTGTGCCCCATGCGTTGCTCTGAAAGCATACTCACATAAAAAGCGTCTAAAGGCATAGGTATGGTTTTGATAATTCTGAACCCATGTTTCTGTGCAAACTGCCTCATGGTGTCAGGTGAGAAATGCCACAAATGGCGAGGTACATCCCACGCAGCCCAATCAGCTCCATAATGTCTGGCATCAGTAGAAGTATGGTTAGGCACTGCAATGACTAACGCTCCCTCATCCTTCAGCCAACGGTGAAAGCTATCACCCATTTCTTCCAGATGCTGCAGATGCTCCAACACATGCCAGAGCGTAATGGCATCGAAAGACTGAGGTTCCAAGGTAGAGTAAGCTTCCTCACCATCGCTCTTGAGTCCAAAATGCTGCTGGGCAAACGCCCTTGCCTTACGGTTTTTCTCAATAGCCCTCACATTCCATCCCCACTCTGTCATCAGATGCGCAAAGTAACCTGTGCCAGAACCGATATCCAGCAACCATCCCTGGCGCATGCCAGTGGCACGTGTCACATGACCAGCCTTAGCCGTCAGCATCATTCTCCTTGCCACATGATAAAGACGGTTCATCAATCCTTGCTCTATGTCAGAATGTGAAATGTAGTCAGTTGATTCGTAATACTTGTCGATTTCCTTTTCATCTGGCACGTCCTGAGTAAATTTGAAGCCGCAATCCTTACATTGCCACACCTCAAATTCCTCATGACTCGCTAAACGGTCTATGGCAGAAAAAGCCTTATGCAAGCTCTTCCCACCGCAAATCGGACAACTCTCAATATGAACTTTAGTACTCATCTGGGCGCAATACACCTTAAATTGCTGCAAAAATACAAAATAGATTGCAGATTAACGAGATATTTAAGGAGTTTTAAGATAGCCGGATGAGAAAAAACATCATCCGGCTAAATAGAGGTCATGATATCGCTTCACCTAATAAAGTGGCAGAGGTAGAACCAGTGACGCGGACCTTCACGAGTTCTCCGATATGATGGTCGCCACGATCAAACACCACAACCCTGTTCTGTTCGGTTCTTCCGAACAACTGGTCGCGTGAACGTTTGGAAACGCCTTCCACCAGTACCTCATATTCCTTACCAACGGCACGGGCGTTAGCTTCAGCAGACAAGCGGTTCTGCAAGGCGATGATTTCATTCAAACGCCGAATCTTCACATCTTCAGGGATATCGTCTTCCAAATGCTTAGACGCATACGTGCCCTCGCGCTCTGAATACTTGAACATAAAAGCAGAATCATAGGCACATTCCTCCATCAGGGACAACGACTGGCGATGGTCTTCCTCAGTTTCAGAATGGAAACCACAGAAAATATCGGTTGAGAGTCCGCAATCAGGAATAATCCTTCGGATAGCAGCCACTCGGTCCATATACCACTGACGGTCATAATGACGATTCATCAGTTTGAGAATCCTGTCACTGCCACTTTGAACAGGCAGATGGATATGCTTGCAAACATTAGGCACTTCAGCGATGACACGCAAAGTCTCATCACTCATATCCTTCGGATGAGAGGTGGTAAACCTTACCCTCATATCTGGGAATGATTCTCCCACCTTACGAAGTAACATGGGGAAAGAGACTACTTCGCCATCAGAACGCTCAAAGCGGTATGAATTAACGTTCTGACCCAGCAGAGTCACCTCTTTATATCCCTTTTCCTGAAGGTCGGCAACCTCATTCAAGATACTCTCTACATCACGGCTGCGTTCGCGCCCGCGGGTATAAGGGACAATACAATATGTGCAGAAATTATTACACCCACGCATAATGGACACAAATCCCGATATATGATTGCCACAGATGCGCGAAGGGATGATGTCACGATAGGTCTCAGTCTTGGAAAGCTCTACATTGATAGCCTTATGCCCGGATTCTACAGACGCAATCAAGTCCGGCAGGCTAAGATAAGCGTCGGGACCCACCACCAGGTCTGTATGGTGATGCTCTATCAGATCATCCTTCACATGCTCTGCCATACAACCCATCACTCCAATTATCAAAGGATGGCGTTTGCGAATGGCATTCAAGGCTTCCAGGCGGTTATAGATCTTCTGCTCAGCGTTATCGCGCACAGAGCAGGTGTTGAGAAAAACGGCATCGGCCTCATCCAGCAGCTCAGTCACCTCGTAACCTGCCATTTGCATGACAGAGGCGATCACTTCGCTATCAGCCACATTCATCTGACAACCGTAAGTCTCTATAAAAAGCTTCTTTACATCTGCAGTAACAGATTTTAAGTCTGCTCCCGTTTCCTTCTCCATAATTATATGTTTTAAGACGCTGCAAAGTTAGCAATATTCCCTCACATATCCAAACTACTTTCAATTAGGAATAAAAAGCGTATCTTTTACACAAAAAAGGAACAAAATATTAAAAAATATTAATTGATTCAATAAAAAAGCCATCATATTTGCAAGATTTAGAAATTTATTAGAAATTTGCAGTCAGAAGGAAAATAAATTAGATTTTTTCATAGTTAAGGTTTAGGTTAAAAAAGAAAGAAGGGGAGTTGGGAAACTGCCCTTTTTTCATGTATATATGTTTGTAGGCATAAAAATTATGCTTATCTTTGCACCAAAGTATTTATACCTGATATATTATGGAGGGACTGATAGACTTTCTGGTTTTCGCTGGATTTATTGCCGCCTGCATCTTCTTTGACAAACTGAATGATGCGGTAAAAAAAGGTACGTCAACCAAACCTGTACAATCAGTACAAAATCACAAGACTGTCAGGAAGGCAATGAAGAAAAACGATGCCCGCAGTTCCAGGAAACAGCCTGAAGACATGAGCCAGCGGGGTGAATTCAAGAATGAAGGGATAAGAAGCACAGCTAATATGATTCAGACCTTAGAAGTGCAGGAACCTTCAGAATATGCTATTAATACATCGGAAGATGCCCGTAAGGCAATCATTTGGTCAGAAATATTAAAACGAAAATATTAATATAATTAAAGATTTATGGCATTAAAGTACATCTCTGCCCTTGAGGCAGCTTCGCTGATTAAAAATGGCGAAAGCATCGGTCTTAGCGGTTTTACACCTGCTGGTGCAGCTAAGGCGACGACGAAGGAACTGGCTAAGCTGGCTATTGCTGAACATGAAGCAGGCCGTCCGTTCCAGGTAAGTATCTTCACTGGCGCATCTACAGGCCAGAGCACTGACGGTGATATGTCAAATGCTCAGGCTATCAAATTCCGTGCCCCTTACACAACTAATCCTGATTTCCGTAAACATGTAAACCAAAACGAGATTGCATACAACGACCTTCACCTGAGCCACATGGCACAGGAATTGCGTTACGGTTTCTATGGCAAGCTGAACTGGGGTATTCTGGAAGTGTGCGACATTGAAGAGAAAGATGGTAAGGTTCGCGCATATCTGACTGCCGCTGGTGGTATCAGTCCTACAGTGGCTATGCTGGCTGAGCACGTTATCCTGGAGCTCAACGCTTTCCATTCAAAGGGAGCCAAGCTGTTGCATGACGTTTACCAGCCTCTTGACCCACCTTATCGCCAGCCAATTCCTATCACAAAGGTCAGCGACCGTATCGGCAAGCCTTACGTAGAGATTGACCCTGCAAAGATTGTAGGTGTGGTAGAGTGCAACATTCCTGATGAGGCTCGTGGTTTCAAGGGTGCTGATCCTATCACTACCCAGATTGGCCATAACACCGCAGAATTCCTGGTAAACGACATGAAGCGTGGCATCATCCCAAGCACATTCCTGCCTCTGCAGAGTGGTGTGGGTACTACCGCAAACGCTATCCTGGGTGCGCTGGGTAAAGATAAGAACGTTCCTAACTTCAATATCTATACCGAGGTGCTGCAGGATTCAGTGGTAGCCATGATGCTTGAAGGCCGTGTGATTGACGCTTCCGCTTGCTCTCTGACAGTTACTAACGACTGCCTGATGCAGGTTTATGACAATATTGACTACTTCAAAGATCACCTGACCTTGCGTCAGAGCGAGATTTCAAACTCTCCTGAGGTTATCCGCCGCTTAGGTGTCATCGCTATCAACACCGCTATTGAGGTTGACATCTATGGCAATGCTAACTCAACCCAGGTGAGCGGCACTAAGATGATGAACGGTATCGGTGGCTCTGGCGACTTTGAGCGCAACGCTTACATCAGCATCTTCACTTGCCCATCAACTGCAAAGGGTGGCTTAATCAGCTCTATCGTTCCATTCGTGAGCCATCAGGATCACTCAGAGCACGATGTGAACGTAATCGTAACTGAGCAGGGTGTTGCAGACTTGCGTGGCAAGGCTCCAATCGAGCGTGCTAAGTGCATTATCGAGAATTGCGCTCACCCGGATTACAAGCAGCTGCTTTGGGATTATCTGAAGATTGCTACCGGCGGCCATACTCACCATAACCTGCCTGCTGCGTTCGCATTCCACGATACTCTGGCTCGCAAGGGTGACATGCACCTGACTGACTTTGCAGAATATGTTAAACAATAACTTATAATCAATATCGTTTATTGATTTAATACTCTTCCCCCCACTGTCTGTGAAAGCAGTGGGGGGATTTTTACAAAGTGCGCGGTGTGAGGGCAGCATCATTAGTATCGTCGAAAAGGTTTTGGGCACCATAGAAATTCTCGCCATCCCGATACGATTTGTATTCTGTATTTTTTAAGAAATGCCAAACAGAAAAATAAAGAAATTCAAGTTTCGCAAGCTAATATTGACGGCCTGAAAGGCCAGTAAGCTCCCAGCCCAGGGCAACGCCCTGGGTTAATGTGGTGTGCATCCTGCGCCCTGTAAGGGCAAAAGCATGAAAACAAGGCAAGGCTTTTGCCCTTTCAGGGCGAACCAAACCGCATCCTTGTACCCAGGGCGATGCCCTGGGCTATTAGCTTTCTGCCCCTTCGGGGCGCTATTC
>JAFUVZ010000073.1 GCA_017471185.1 Bacteroidaceae bacterium | reverse complement strand
TTTGCCATGTCATTGATGATTTTGCTTGTCTTGATTTGCAGCACTAAGGTAAGTGAAAAATCTGACATGGCCAAATCCTGAGCAACAAAAAGTTGCTCAGGTACTTATAAAGAAAGTTAAACTAAAGTGCTGCGGAATTTAGGATACTGTCAAAACATGCTTGCCACACGCTTGATACCTGACACGAAAGCATCAATTTCCTCAAAAGTGTTATAGATGCCGAAGGAAGCACGGACAGTGCCTTCAATGCCAAGACGGTGCATCAATGGCTCAGCACAATGATGACCTGTACGGACGGCAATGCCAAGACGGTCGAGCAAGGTACCCATGTCGAGGTGATGGATGTCGCCAACTAAGAAGGAGATGACACTACCACGATGTAATTGACAATTGACAATTGACAATTGACAATTATCTGAAGAATACTCATCAACTTGAGATGTCAAACTTGCGGATATTGGACCAAAGATTCTCATGCCGGGTATCTGAGCCATCTGCTCTAAGGCATATTGGGTGAGTGAAGCCTCGTAGGCGGCAATATTGTCCATGCCAATAGCACTTACATAGTCGAGAGCAGCGGCAAGGCCTGTAGCTCCTACATAATCAGGTGTACCTGCCTCAAACTTATAAGGCAGATGATTAAAGGTGGTCTTCTCGAAACTGACGGTGCCAATCATCTCACCACCACCTTGATAAGGAGGCAGACGGTCGAGCCATTCACGCTTGCCATAGAGCACACCGATGCCAGTAGGGCCATACACCTTATGACCTGAGAAACAATAGAAGTCGGCATCAAGAGCCTGTACATCCACAGGCATGTGTGGCACAGACTGCGCTCCGTCTATCAAGACAGGAACGCCGTGTGTATGGGCGATGCGGATGATTTCTGCCACAGGATTAACGGTGCCCAACACATTGCTGACATGTGCCACGCTCACTATTTTTGTCTTTTCAGTAAACAGCTGCTCGTAGGCATCCATCTGCAGCACTCCCTCGTCTGTCATAGGAATCACTTTGACGACAATGCCTTTGCGTTCAGCTTGCAGCTGCCAGGGAACGATGTTACTATGATGCTCCATCGTACTGACAATCACTTCATCGCCTGCCTGCATCTCTTGCTGGCAGAAGGAAGATGCCACCAGATTGACGGCTTCTGTAGTGCCACGGGTAAAGACTATCTCATCTACAGATGCCGCATGGATGAATTTCCTCACAGTCTCACGGCTCTGCTCCAGCATGTCAGTAGCCACAGTAGAGAGATGATGCACACCACGGTGAACATTCGAGTTGGCAGTATAGTATTGGTTCACCATCGCTTCCACCACCTGGCGTGGCTTCTGCGTGGTGGCTCCGTTGTCGAGATATACCAGCGGATGCCCATAGACTTGCGTTTGCAGTATGGGGAAATCTTCTCTTATTGATTGAACATTGAACATTGAAGATTGAACATTAAAGGTTGCGGAATCGTCTCTCTACTAATGAATGCAGGCGTTCACGCAACTCAGGGATGCGTATTAAATCAACTACCTCGCCTGCGAATGCTGACATCAGCAACAATTGAGCCTCATGCTTGGAGATGCCTCGCTGCTGCATATAGAACAGGGCGTTCTCATCTAACTGCCCTACCGTAGCTCCATGACTACAACGAACATCATCATTGTATATCTCTAACTGTGGCTGGGTGTACATGTGTGACTCACGGGTGAGACAAAGGTTGCGGTTGGTCTGCTCGGAATGAGTATGGTGTGCGCCTTCGAAGACTTTCACCAAGCCGGCATAAGTGCCAACAGCATGATCATCCAACACATACTTAAACAACTGGCTGCTGGTGCAATGAGGCACTGTATGATGTACCAACGTATGGTTCTCGACACGTTGAGCCTGGCTTGCTATCACCAGACCGTTGAGGCTCAGTTCCGCGCCTTCTCCATTCAGCTCTACTTTCGTAGAGTTACGGGCGTTGCCATTCGCCAGACTGACAGTATGTATAAAAGCCTGACTATCGGCATCCATAAGGATATGCAAGTCGTGGGTACGAGTTACGCCAGCTTCGCTCATGTCCAGATCACAGAGGTCGAGAGAGGCACCCTGGCCGACGACAATATCAGTGACCACATTCCCACCGTTGCACTCAAGCAACAGTTTCAATCGCGCGCCACTCTCTATCGTGATGTGCAGCTCCTGGTCAGCCCCAAGTTTCAGCGTCTTCTCTTCTACGTTTCCTTTTGTGACAAGTATCTCCATAGTCATCTCCTTGTCTTCAGACATCCATGTTCTTAATCCAGTCGTAACCACGCTTCTCCAGTTCCAATGCCAGTTCAGGGCCAGCGGTCATGACGATGCGTCCCTGATAAAGCACATGCACGATATCCGGCTTGATATAGTCGAGCAAACGCTGGTAGTGGGTGATGACGATGCAGCTCGTCTCTGGTGTCTTGAGTTTGTTCACTCCTTCTGCCACGATGCGCAGGGCATCAATGTCCAGACCAGAATCCGTTTCATCGAGGATGCTCAGCTTTGGCTCCAGCATAGCCATCTGGAATATCTCATTACGTTTCTTCTCACCACCGGAGAAACCTTCATTCACAGCACGGTTAGCCAGTTTGTTGTCAAGTTCCACCACCGCGCGTTTCTCACGCATCAGCTTGAGAAACTCACTGGCAGTCATCGCAGGCAGTCCCTGGTACTTGCGCTTCTCATTGACAGCCGCACGCATGAAGTTGGTCATGCTCACGCCCGGAATCTCAACCGGATACTGGAAACTGAGGAACAGCCCTTCATGGCTGCGGTCTTCTGGAGACAGCTCCAGCAGATTCTTTCCATTGAAGGTAACGGTTCCTTGCGTCACCTCATATTGCGGATTACCCACCAGTACAGAAGACAGCGTACTCTTACCTGAGCCGTTAGGGCCCATAATGGCATGCACCTCTCCTGGCTTTACCTGCAGGTTGATACCTTTCAAAATCTCTTTGCCAGCCACGCTGGCATGTAAATCGCGAATATCTAACATCTTCTTTTTTTGAACATTGATCATTGAACATTGAACATGACCCGTGCGGATTATATCAAAGCCAATTCCAACAGTCAGACTATTATTAATTCTCTTTTATTATTTCCTATCCCACGCTTCCTTCCAGGGAAACACTGAGCAGTTTCTGCGCCTCAACGGCAAACTCCATCGGAAGTTTGTTAAGCACTTCCTTGGCATAGCCGTTGACAATCAGTCCTACTGCATCCTCTGTGGAGATACCTCGCTGGTTGCAGTAGAAAATCTGATCTTCATTGATCTTGCTGGTAGTGGCCTCATGCTCCACTACGGCCGTATCATTATGAATATCCATATAAGGGAAGGTATGCGCCCCGCACTTGTCGCCTAAGAGCAATGAGTCACACTGGCTGTAGTTGCGGGCATTGTCTGCCCTCGCCGCCACTCGCACCAATCCTCGGTATGAGTTCTCGCTCTTACCTGCCGATATACCCTTGCTCACAATGGTACTGCGGGTATTCTTACCTAAATGAATCATCTTCGTTCCTGTATCAGCCTGCTGATAGTTGTTAGTCACTGCCACACTATAGAACTCAGCCGTTGAGTTATCTCCCTGCAGTATGCAGGAAGGATATTTCCATGTAATAGCAGACCCTGTCTCCACCTGTGTCCAGGAGAGTTTGCTGTCATTGCCACGAAGATGTCCGCGTTTGGTCACGAAGTTATATACCCCGCCTTTGCCCTCAGCATCGCCCGGATACCAGTTCTGCACAGTGCTGTATTTCACCTCTGCACGCTCATGCACCACAATCTCTACGATAGCCGCATGAAGTTGATTCTCATCGCGCATTGGAGCCGTACATCCCTCCAGATAAGAGACGTATGAATCATCATCCGCTACGATGAGGGTACGCTCAAACTGGCCTGTATTACGGGCATTGATGCGGAAATAAGTGGAAAGCTCCATCGGGCATCTTACCCCTTTAGGGATATAGACAAACGAGCCATCGCTAAAGACAGCTGAATTCAAAGCCGCGAAGAAATTGTCGGTATAAGGCACTACAGAGCCCAGATACCGCTTCACCAAATCGGGATGCTCACGGACTGCCTCGCTGATAGAGCAGAAAATGATACCTTTCTCCTTAAGCTGCTCCTTGAAGGTGGTCTTGACAGACACTGAATCCATTACGGCATCCACTGCCAAGCCAGCCAAAGCCATTCGTTCCTCCAAAGGAATACCTAACTTGTCGAAGGTCTTCATCAGCTCAGGGTCAATTTCCTTCTTACCTTCGTCTTTGCTTTTCTTGGTAGGGTCGGCATAATAGGAAATGGCCTGATAGTCAATCTCAGGAATACGCAGATGCGCCCAAGTGGGCATAGTCTGCTTTATCCAGTGGCGGTATGCCTTCAAGCGGAAATCGAGTAACCAATCAGGTTCCCCCTTCTTCTCTGAGATCAGGCGTACCACATCCTCATTGAGCCCCCTGTCAATGACCTCAGTATGCACATCGGTAGTGAAGCCGTACTTATACTTTTCCTCAGCCACCTGACGCACATAGTCGTTATTATATTTCTTGTCCGTCTGTTCCATGTTCTGTGTTGAGAATCTCGCCGGCAAAATCCTTAACGGCAGGCATGAACAGACCTGCCAGCTCTTTTACAGGATGATAAAGCTGAGATGTCTCTTTCGTCTCCTTATTTACAATCTGATTTTCTGAATCAATATATTCCAGGATACAAATGAACAGGCTGATGAACAACAGCCACTTCACTGCGCCTAAAGCCGCTCCCAGCATGCGGTTGAGCCATCCCAAGGAAATAATCTCTAAAGCCTTGGTCAGCACCGATGCCACCAGCGTGAACAGGATGGGCACCACTATCCATATCAGCACAAAGGCCAGGACATGGGCAAAAGTAGTGTTTTCTGTAACGGTGCCAATCATCTTGTCAGCCACCACTCCATACAACATCTTTGCAGCCAGCAAGCCCACGATAAGACCTGTCAGCGATGCCAGCTGCTTGATGAAGCCCTTACGGAATCCCGTAATGGCTCCAGCCAGCAGCAAAATCAGTATGATAATATCTATTATCTGCATTTTCAAAGCGTTTGTTTCACTTCAATCTCCTCAAAAGTCTCAATCACGTCGCCCACCTTGATGTCATTGCAGTTAGTCAAGCTGATACCGCACTCGAAGTTAGTAGCCACCTCCTTCACATCTTCCTTGAAACGCTTCAAGGCATTGATGTTACCAGTGAAAATCACGATACCGTCGCGGATCAGACGTGCCTTATCGGTACGCTTCACCTTACCAGTCTTCACCATCGCTCCGGCCACCATACCCACCTTACTGATGTTGAATACCTCACGCACCTCGAGGGTAGAGGTAACCTGCTCCTTCAACGTTGGAGCCAGCATACCTTCCATTGCGGCCTTCACCTCCTCGATAGCATCGTAGATGATAGAGTACTTGCGGATATCAACACCTTCTTGCTCAGCCAGTTTGGCTGCGCCAGAAGACGGACGTACCTGGAAGCCCACGATAATGGCATCGGAAGCAGCCGCCAGAGAAACGTCAGACTCTGAAATCTGTCCTACACCCTGGTGGATTACGTTCACCTGTATCTTATCGGTAGATAGCTTAATCAATGAGTCGCTCAATGCCTCCACAGAACCGTCCACATCACCCTTGACGATGATATTCAGTTCATGGAAGTCACCCAATGCCAGACGACGGCCTACCTCATCAAGTGTCAGCATCTTCTGAGTACGCAAGCCCTGCTCACGCTGTAACTGTTCGCGCTTATTGGCAATCTCACGCGCTTCCTGATCAGTATCGAACACATGGAATGTATCACCTGCAGCAGGAGCACCGTTCAAGCCTAATATCAAAGCAGGTTCAGCAGGCAGAGCCTTAGTGATTCTTTGGTTACGTTCGTTGAACATCGCCTTCACTCGACCATAGTTGGAACCAGCCAGTACGATGTCACCAATCTTCAGCGTACCATTGCTCACCAGTACTGTTGCCACGTAGCCACGCCCCTTGTCCAAAGAAGACTCGATAATGGAGCCCGTAGCCTTGCGGTTAGGATTGGCCTTCAGTTCCAGCAACTCAGCTTCCAGGAGTACCTTCTCCATCAGTTCCTCCACACCGATGCCTTTCTTGGCACTTATGTCCTGGCTCTGATACTTACCACCCCATTCCTCTACGAGGAAGTTCATGGCAGCCAGTTCCTCCTTGATCTTGTCAGGATTAGCACCCGGTTTATCAATTTTGTTGATGGCGAAAACGATAGGAACGCCAGCAGCTACGGCATGGTTGATAGCCTCTTTGGTCTGAGGCATCACACTGTCATCTGCAGCCACGATAATGATGGCGATATCCGTCACCTTCGCACCACGGGCACGCATAGCGGTAAACGCTTCATGACCTGGAGTGTCAAGGAAAGTAATCTTTCGTCCGTCTTCCATAGTCACATTGTATGCACCGATATGCTGTGTGATACCACCGGCCTCACCGGCAATCACATTGCTCTTGCGTATATAGTCAAGCAAAGAGGTCTTACCATGATCCACATGACCCATCACAGTTACGATAGGTGCACGAGGCTGCAGGTCTTCCTCATTGTCCTCTTCTTCCACCACAGCCTGAGCCACTTCAGCGCTCACATATTCTGTCTTATAGCCAAACTCCTCAGCAACTAAGTTGATGGTTTCGGCATCCAGACGCTGGTTGATGCTCACCATGATGCCAACGCTCATGCAAGTACCGATGACCTGAGTAACAGACACATTCATCATGTTAGCCAGCTCGTTTGCCGTAACAAACTCAGTCAGCTTCAGTATCTTGCTCTCTGCCATCTCCAGGTTTTCCTGTTCCATCAGACGCTCGGAAGCCAGTTCGCGTTTCTCCCTACGATATTTTGCGCCCTTGCTCTTAGTCTTGTTAGTCAGTCGGGCCAGTGTTTCCTTAACCTGCTTGGTCACATCCTCCTCGTTTACCTCCTGCTTCACGATAGGCTTGCGGAACTTGTCTTTCTTCCTGCCCTTACCGCCTTCACTACGGGAATCACCTTGATCATCACGCCGTTTCTTGAAATCACCACCTTCGCGCAAAGCCGTCTTGATATCCACTTTCTCCTTGCCAATGCGGTTACGTTTCTTCTTACCACTGCCTTGGCTCTGAGCCGGTTTATTTCCTTCAGCAGCTTCCTCATCACCACCATGTCGGATTTCCTTTATGATGTCTTCCTTCAACTGCTTGCGCTGGTTCTGACGTTGCTTCTCACGCTCATCACGTTCCTTCTTCCTCTCCTCCTTTGATTTCTTCTTCGGACGGGTAGAAGTATTCAACTGATCCAAGTCCACATGTCCAACGACATTGAATTTGCTGACCTTCACATCTGTCTTGAGTCTGAAAATGCCATCGTCATGGTTTTCCTTCACCTTGCCTTCATCAGATGCAACAACAGCTACTGCCTCCTGAGGCTTAGCTGCCTGAGGTTGTACATGCTTTGGTTCCTCTTGCTGTTCTTTCTGAGCAGCAGGAGCAGTTATCTCAGCTTCTGTTTTAGCAGGCTGCTTCGTGTCAACGACAGGCTTATTCTCTTCAACAGGCATCTTCTCTTCAATAACCACAGGCGTTTCCTTCACTTCAACAGGTTTAGCGCCCTCAACTGGTTTCGCCTTTATTTCCTTTTCAACAGCAGGCTGCTCTTGCCTTGCAGTAGCTATCGGCTCTTCCTCTATGTCTTTCTCCTCAACAGTTTTCTTCTGCTGTGGCTTACCAACTGTGTCAAGGTCAATCTTACCCAGTGGTTTGTATTTCTGACGGTTTTTCTCTGTATCCGTCTTGCTCATCTGTGTGGCATTGGCAGTTGGTTTTGGCTCATAGCCTTTGATGGCCACAGTTCCACCTTTCACCTTATCCTTGTCTTTACGCCCCAGGATAAACTGGTGTGACTTAGCCTTCAGATCCTTGTCGCTGCTGAACTCCTGCCTCAGGAGGTCAAACTGCTCGTCGGTAATCTTAGCGTTTGGATTCTCCTCAACCTCATATCCTTTCTTCTTCAGGAAATCCACCGCCGTGCTGATGCCCACGTTCAAATCTCTTGTTACTTTATTTAATCTTACAGCCACTATTTGTTTATTTTTATTGAACATTGAACATTGAATAATGAGCTTCACCCCAAATTCAAGTCAATATTCCAGTTAATATTTATCCACCTAAACTATAATCAATCTTCAAATTCCTTACGAAGGATATTCAGCACCTCATCTACCGTTTCTTCCTCCAAATCAGTCTTCTTGATAATCATATCCCTCGGAGCATTCAATGCTGTCTTGGCTGTTTCAATGCCCATAGCCTTGAATGCATCGATTACCCATCCGTCGATTTCATCACGGAACTCATCCAGATAGATGTCCTCATCCTCCTGACCTGCTCCATCCAGTTCACGGAACACGTCAATAGTATAGTCAGTCAGCATACATGCCAGCTTGATATTCAAGCCACCCTTACCAATGGCAAGGCTCACCTCCTCTGGTTTCAGATAAACCTCTGCCTTACGCTCTTCCTCGTTCAACTTGATGCTGCTCACATGAGCGGGACTCAAGGCACGCTGGATGAACAATGAGATGTTTGAAGTATAGTTGATCACGTCAATGTTTTCATTCCTAAGCTCACGGACGATACCATGAATACGGCTGCCCTTAACACCTACACAAGCACCTACCGGATCAATGCGGTCGTCATAACTTTCTACGGCAATCTTAGCCCTTTCACCTGGAACGCGAGCAATCTTTCGGATAGTAATCAGGCCATCGTTAATCTCCGGAACCTCAATCTCAAAAAGTCTCTGCAGGAACAGCGGACTTGTACGGCTCAAGATAATCTTCGGGTTATTGTTCTTGTTTTCCACACGGGCCACAACGGCACGGGCCGTCTCACCCTTACGGTAGAAGTCAGAAGGAATCTGCTCGGTCTTAGGCAGCAGCAGTTCGTTACCATCTTCGTCTAAAAGCAGCATCTCTTTCTTCCAGATCTGATAAACCTCTGCGCTCACGATGGTACCCACCTTATCAATATAACGGTTATAGATAGCATCCTTCTGCAACTCCAGTATCTTACTGCTCAAAGTCTGGCGCAGGTTCAGAATGGCACGCCTGCCAAACTTGCTGAAGTCCACCTCGTCTGTCACTTCCTCACCCACTTCATAATCCTCATCTATCTGGCGAGCCTCAGAAAGTGAAATCTGCAGGTTGGGGTCTGTCACCTCACCGTCAGGCACCACCTCGCGGTTACGTCTGATCTCTAAGTCGCCCTTATCTGGGTTCACAATCACGTCATAATTCTCATCTGACCCGAAGATCTTGGCAATCACACTGCGGAAGCTCTCCTCCATCACGCTCACCAGCGTGGTGCGGTCAATACTTTGCGACTCCTTGAAATCCTTAAAGGTTTCAATCATGCTCACTGTCTCTGCTTTCTTAGCCATATTGTTTATTTAAAGCTGATTAAGTATTTAGTATATTTTATTTCATTCATATTGAGTGGAATATCCACATCAGTCAGTTTCGGTCTCTTAGCGCCTTCCGGCTTAATCTTCTGCTGTACGGTCACCACGATATGGTTTTCATCTGCTTCCTTCAATACGCCTTTCAGTTTCTTTCCATCAGTGGTCAGCGTCTCTACCTCCTTGCCGATATGGCAAAGGTACTGCTGCATTACCTTGAAAGGCTGTCCTAATCCGGCAGAGCCCACTTCCAGATCATAATCCTCACCTTCCTGTCCCAGACGCTCCTCTATGAAGCGGCTCAGCAAAGCGCAATCGTCAATCCACACGCCATCCTGATGGTCTATCTCCACACCAATCTTATTGTCTGGCCCCACGGTCACATCCACTAAGAAATAGTCCTTATCCTTCAGCCATTCCTGTGCGATACCCTCAACTGTTTCTTTGTTAATCATAAACGTATAAACCTTTATTAAATAAAAAAAGGAGCCTTAAGCCCCTCCTCGATTCATCATAACGGCTGCAAAATTAGCAATAAATTATTACTCTGCAAAATAAAAGTACATTTATGTGAGTTTTTTTCGCATAATTATTTAAAAAGAGAAAAAAAGGCTTTATATTTGCAGTAACAATAATTAAACCTTATACCAAATATTAAACATTATGGAAGACAAAAGAGTTTATACTTTTGGAAACGGCCAGGCTGAAGGACGCGCTGACATGCGCAATCTGTTGGGTGGCAAAGGTGCTAACTGCGCCGAGATGAACCTGATAGGTGTTCCTGTGCCTCCTGGCTTCACAATCACCACTGAAGTCTGCAACGAGTATTTCCAGAAGGGCAAAGATGCTGTGATTGCTCTCTTGAAAGACGATGTTGAGAAGGCTGTAGCTCACATTGAGAAGTTGATGAACAGCAAGTTTGGTGATCCTAAGAATCCATTGCTGGTGTCTGTACGCTCAGGCGCACGAGCATCTATGCCTGGTATGATGGATACCATCTTGAACCTGGGTCTGAATGACAAGGTGGCTGAGGGTATGGTAAAGAAAACCGGCAACGAGCGTTTCGTATATGACAGCTACCGTCGTTTCGTGCAGATGTATGGCGATGTGGTGCTGGGCATGAAGCCAGTTGACAAGACAGAGATAGATCCTTTTGAGGCAATTATAGACAAGGTAAAGGAAGAACGTGGTATCAAGCTTGACAAAGACCTCAATGTCGATGAGCTACGCAAGCTGGTTACACTGTTCAAGGCAGCCATCAAAGAGCGCACAGGCAAGGACTTCCCAGACAATCCTGTTGAGCAGTTGTGGGGCGCCATCTGCGCTGTGTTCGACAGCTGGATGAACGAGCGCGCCATCCTTTATCGTAAGATGGAAGGCATACCTTCAGAGTGGGGTACTGCTGTCAGTGTGATGGCAATGGTATTCGGTAACATGGGCGACACTTCTGCTACAGGCGTTTGCTTCAGCCGTGATGCTGGAACAGGTGAAAATATCTTCAATGGTGAGTACCTGGTTAATGCGCAGGGTGAAGACGTGGTAGCAGGTATCCGCACACCTCAGCAGATTACCCTCGAGGGCTCACGCCGTTGGGCAAAGATGCAGGGCATCAGCGAGGAAGAACGTGCCAGCAAGTATCCTTCAATGGAAGAGTCAATGCCTGACATCTACAAGCAGCTGTATGCTATCCAGGACAAGCTGGAGAAGCACTATAAGGACATGCAGGATATGGAGTTCACCGTACAGGAAGGCAAGCTTTGGTTCTTGCAGACCCGTAACGGCAAGCGCACAGGTACCGCTATGGTGAAGATTGCCATGGACCTGCTGCGTGAGGATGTCATCGATGAGAAGACAGCCATCATGCGCTGCGAGCCTAACAAGCTCGATGAGTTGCTGCACCCAGTATTCGAGCCTCGCTCACTGCGTCGCGCCAAGGTGCTGACTCGTGGTTTGCCAGCATCTCCAGGTGCTGCCTGCGGTCACATCACCTTCTTTGCCGACGATGCTGCCCGCGTTCATAGCTTGGGCAAGCGTGTCATCCTCGTACGTATGGAGACTTCTCCTGAGGACTTGGCCGGTATGGCTGTGGCTCAGGGTATCGTGACCTGCCGTGGTGGTATGACCAGCCACGCTGCCGTTGTAGCTCGTGGTATGGGTAAATGCTGCGTAACAGGTGCAGGTGCCATGATTGTTGACTACAAGAATAAGACGCTGACCATTGGCGATACCGTTCTGCATGAGGGCGACTACCTGTCACTCAACGGTAGCACGGGTGAGGTGTATGAAGGTCGTATCGACACTAAGGCTGCTGAGGTAAGTGGCGATTTCGCAGAACTGATGTACCTCTGCGACAAATATACCAAGCTGCATGTACGTACCAATGCTGATACTCCTCGTGATGCTGCCGTAGCTCACAGCTTCGGTGCCGAGGGTATTGGTCTGTGCCGTACAGAGCACATGTTCTTCGAGGCTAAGAAGATTCGCGCTATGCGTGAGATGATTCTGGCAGATACGAAAGAAGGCCGTGAGGCTGCATTGGAGAAGATTCTGCCTTACCAGATGATTGACTTCTACGAGATCCTGAAGGTAATGGACAACTGCCCAGTTAACATCCGTCTGCTTGACCCACCATTGCACGAGTTCGTACCTCACGATCTGGCTGGTCAGGAAGCTATGGCAGAAGATATGGGTGTTACCGTACAGGAAATACAACGTCGTGTGGCTGAATTGAACGAGAGTAACCCAATGCTGGGCCATCGTGGATGCCGCTTGGGTAATACCTATCCAGAAATCACAGCTATGCAGACTCGCGCCATCCTCGGTGCTGCCATCAAGTTGCGCAAGGAAGGTTACGACCCACGTCCTGAAATCATGGTGCCACTGATTGGTTTGGTGAATGAGTTCGATTTGCAGGAGAAGGTGATCCGTGAGACAGCTGAGAAGATGTTCAAGGATGAGGGTATCGTGGTGCGCTTCCGCATCGGTACTATGATCGAGATTCCTCGTGCTGCTCTGACAGCCGACAAGATTGCCAAGCATGCCGAGTACTTCAGCTTCGGAACCAACGACTTGACGCAGATGACCTTCGGCTATAGCCGTGACGATATCGCCAGCTTCTTGCCAGTATATTTGGAGAAGAAGATTCTGAACGTTGACCCATTCCAGGTGCTCGACCAGGAAGGTGTTGGTCAGCTCATCGAAATGGCTGTTAAGAAGGGTCGTGCTACTCGTCCAGAGCTTATTTGTGGTATCTGCGGTGAGCATGGCGGTGAGCCATCATCCGTTAAGTTCTGCCACCGTGTAGGTCTGAACTATGTGAGCTGCTCTCCATTCCGCGTTCCTATCGCTCGTCTGGCTGCTGCTCAAGCCGCTGTTGAGGATATCCTTGCCGAAGAGGCAGAGAAGAGACGCAAGAAGGCAGAGGCTAATGCAGTAGCATAATCCTTGTGCAACATAATGAAGAGAGGGGGAAGCCGATGCTTCCCTCTCTTTTCTTATACCACCTTATTGTCTTATTGTCACAATGTCACAAAATTGGGACTGGCCCAAGATGTTGCATACAAAGAGCGTTTGAACAAGAACGTCGCATAATATGCGATAATTTGCGGTTTCGTTTGGTGATTCGGAATTAAATTCGTATCTTTGCCGCAGAATTTGCGACGTTAATCATTGCGTAAAGTCGCACAAAGTACGAATGCATTATGTATATACACGAAAGAGAGAATTGGACGGACTTCCGTTGGGACACATCTCAAGTGTCACTCCTTCAGGAGAAAGTATTCCGTAAACAGGGCCTGCTTTACGGCAGGTTGAGTTCATTGGGATTTAACAGCAAACTCCGTGCAATGGCAGAGAACCTGACATACGATGTAGTATATTCTTCGGAGATAGAGGGCATACGACTGAATGTTGATCAGGTTCGTTCTTCCATTGCCCGAAAGCTTGGTATTGAGAACGTGAAATATACTGCTCCATCACATTACGTCGATTCTGTTGTTGGTGTAATGCTTGAAGCGGTACAACACTATGACATGCCCCTCAGTAAAGAGAAACTATGTGCGTGGCAAGCTGCATTTTTCCCTTCAGGCTATAGTGAAGGCAGCCAGATAGAAATAGGACAGTACCGCACAAACGAGGAGCATATTGTCAGCGGAATGTTTGGGCGCGAGAAAATCCACTATATTGCTCCTTCTCCAGACCGTGTTGAAAAGGAGATGGAAAAGTTTCTCGCCTGGTTTGATGACGAGGAGCCTGTGAGTAGCGTCATCCGTTCTGCTATTGCCCATTTCTGGTTTGTGAGCATTCATCCCTTCGAGGATGGCAATGGCCGGTTGGCCCGCATCCTTTCAGACATGCTTCTTGCTCGTGGTGAGAAGAGCGAGTTCCGTTTCTATAATGTTTCATCACAGATTAACAAGGACAAGAATCACTACTATGACATTCTGGAGCGGATGCAGCATAGCGATGGCGATATAACGGAGTGGTTGGTGTGGTACATGCAGAAATTGGTGGATGCACTTGATGAGGCAGACACCATCGTCACCACCATCTTGAACAAGAGCTTCTTCTGGCAGAAGGCATCGGCAGTACCAATGACCGAACGTCAGACCCAGATGCTCAATCTCTTTCTTGAC
>JAFUVZ010000072.1 GCA_017471185.1 Bacteroidaceae bacterium | reverse complement strand
TGGAAACGTGAGAAATTTCTTAGATGTGTAAGAACAGCGTAATGTTTCCACGTGTATAGCGTGGAATGCATTACCATTTCTTTACATCAAGGTAATCTCACGACCTCCATTAGAAGATGTGGAATACAGTGCCACGCTTCTTTTTTTGTTAACCAATAGCCCATTTGGTACTGATGGCAAATCGAAGTCATGAGAAAGCTTTTTATTAAATCGGTTTATTCTTTGTGCGCCTGCTACATGTCTATACTGATGCAATTCGGCTTAATGGCTTGCAGTAACGATGAGTTTTCTGATTATAACGATGATGATGGTGGCATCAAGTCATTTACCTCTTTTACCGCTACAATAGGAGATGAAGCAAATACTCGTGCCTATCTGACCGACTCTTCGGCTGAAGGGAAAAAACAAGTGCTTTGGACGGTTAATGACAGGATTATTGTATTCAGTGATATTAAGCAGAATTTTGTGAATCAACAATTCATTGCCACAAATGTAACAGATGAAAATGTAGCGACGTTCGATAAATATAGCAACAGCGTCAGTGGCAACAAGTTTTTTGCTTATTACCCAGTCACCACTAATCTAAAGATAGACCAAGATAACCCCAACATACTGCATACTTCCCTATATGCTAATACTATTATTGAAGGTGAACGGATTAGCATCCCCATGCTTGCCATTAGTAATGACAACAACTTAAAATTCAAGCAGGTAGCAGGTCTGATACATATCAGCATAAGTGATATTTACAGATTAGAGTCAATCAAATTGACAGGAAATAGGAATGAAAGCCTGTATGGAAATGGTACTATTGATTTAACTGAGGAAGAACCTGTCTTTAAATTAGATGATAATCAACAGTCAGGGCAGTTTTTCAGCTATATTATCAGTGATGAAGAACGCCAGCTACTCGGTAATGAAATAAAGGACTTTTATTTCAACTTACCCCCAATGACATTCGAGGATGGGTTCAAGGTTGATATCACGGGTTATGATGAAAATGGCAATAAAATTACATATCAGAAGATCTCTTCGCCAAACCAGAAGATTGAAAGGGCAAAGATTAATCACTACCCTGTGATTAGAGTAAATGAGGAGCGGGGAATAGACGAATCCAACTTCATAAAGTTTGCAGATGACAATGTCAAGGCTATCTGTGTAGAGAATTGGGATACCAATGGTGATGGTGAGTTGAGTTATAAAGAAGCTGCAGAAGTTTCAGATATCAGTAACAAGTTTTGCGCAAAGTCTGAGATCAATTCTTTTGAAGAGTTCCAGTATTTCACGGAAGTGACATCAATAGGGAATGAAGCTTTTTATGGTTGCAGTAGCCTGACAAGCATTGTGATTCCAGAGGGTGTGTCATCAATAGGCTATTCAGCTTTTAATGGTTGCAGCAACCTCACGAGCATTGCGCTTCCTGGGGGGGTGACATTCATTGGCACTTTTGCTTTTAATGGCTGCAGCAGCCTGGCCAGCATAGTGATTCCTGAAGGAGTAACATCTATCGGTTATTCAGTTTTTGGAGGATGCAGCAGCCTGGCAAGCATTGAGATTCCTAAGGGCGTGACATCCATTGATGATTTTGCTTTTGAAGGTTGCAGCAGCCTGACAAGCTTGGAGATACCAGAGGGAGTGACAAGCATTTGTGATTATGCCTTTTGTGGTTGCAGCAGTCTGAAAACCATTGTGATTCCTAAAGGTGTGACATCAATTGGCAATTGGGCTTTTCAAGATTGCAGCAGCTTGACCAGCATTGAGATTCCAGAAGGTGTAATATCCATAGGTATGGGCGCTTTTTTTGATTGCAAAAGTTTAACCAGCATAGTAATTCCTACCAGTGTGACAACCATTGGCGATTCTGCTTTTTGTTATTGCAGTAGCCTAACTAATATTGTGATTCCTGAAGGCGTGACTTCCATAGGTAAGAGATTCTTTAATGACTGTGGAAACTTAACAAGCATCGTGATTCCCGAGAGTGTGACCTCCATTGGTAAAGATGCCTTTTGTTATTGCAGTAACCTGAAAAGTCTAACTTGCTTAGCTGTAAATCCTCCAGCATTAGGTGATTATGCTTTTTGGGGTATGTCGGGAATCATTTACGTCCCCGCCGCTTCAGTTGATGCTTACAAGGCAGCGGATGATTGGAAAGATTATGCATCACAAATCCAGGCAATTCCTGAATGATGAAATAGTACCATCACAATGGAAATATAGCGGCATCCACTGGTAATGTGGATGCCACTTGTTCATTACGGTACAGATGATGGCAAACTCTTTCCATTATTTGGGAATTCAAAGTCCTTCCGCCAGGAACTTCCTCAAATGCAGATGCGTGATGCCGTTATCATCATTGCGAGTGACTAAAGGAGTCATAGAAATGACGTACTTGGGGTAGTTGTCTTTGATGACCCGAAGATTGCCAAATTCACGATTGCGAGTGGCATCGTCTGCTATGATGTAGGATGCCTGTACATAAAATCTTCTGCCATCAGGCGATGTGCAGACAAAATCTACTTCGCTTGCCTGCAACTGTCCCACCCTCACTTCATAGCCAAGACGAATGAGGTGGTTATAAATGACATTCTCAATCACCTTTTCAATATCTCCTTCTCTGGTTCCTCCAGCTAAAGCATTACGGATGCCATGATCCTCAAAATAAAACTTGTCGTTGGTTTCAAAAAGCTTTTTTCCATGAATATCATAACGGTTCACTTTATGAACGGCATAGGCATCGCAAAGATACTTCAAATAATTGGTTACAACGGTTGAGGTAACACTTTCACCCTGTGATTTCATGTATTTCGCCAAACTGTTAGCTGATATGACTTTGCCTGCATTGTCAGCCAGGAAGCGCACCAGATTCTCAAGGAAAGGGACATTTCGGATCTGATTACGCATGATAACATCTTTCAGTAACACCGTATGATATACATCTAACTGATACTCACGTGCATCCTGCTCGTCAAGCCCCATCTTCACCAAACCTGGAAGACCACCGTATTGGATATACTTTGATAAGGTGTCGTCAGATTCCGGCAACTGATGGAACCGGATAAACTCAGTATAACTCAAGGCCTGGATATAGATTTCTTTATAACGCCCACCAATAAGTGTGCTTAAATCGCTACTCAGCATATTTGAGTTTGATCCCGTAATAATTATCTCAATATCTGCCTCCTCATAGTAGCTTCTCACACTTTTCTCAAACTCTGAAATTTCCTGAATCTCATCAATGAGAATAAAGTTTCTCTTGCTGTTGTCAAGATGTTCGTCAATATAGCTGTTTAAATCCTGATAAGTATTGATTGCATCAAACTCTTTCTTCTCTTTGTCTATGAAAATGACATTAGCTTGATTGTCAGCTTCTTTCTTATTACGGAACAAACGAAGAATATAGCTCTTCCCTACTCGACGCTGACCAGTCAAGATGATAATGGTATTCTTGCCAAGATACCTTTCTATCTTATCAAGATAAGATTGCCTTACTATTGCTTCCATTTCTTTTATACTTGAAATTTATCGCAAATATACGAAATATTTCTTTTATACTTGAAAAAAGTCGGGAAATTTAGGATTGTTCAAGTATAGTATCCCCTGAAGTTGTCTGATTAACTACAGGGGATTTTTTATCATGGCCGATTTCTTCCATCTTATGATTTCCATTTTATGGAAAAATATTATCTTTGTGCAGATATAATGATTAAAGTATGGCAAAAGAAAGAAAAAACTTAGTGTCACCCAACTCTGTAAAATCCAGCATCCCAGCTTTGATTGATAAAGGCTTGCTTACACAAGACAAAGGCACTTACCAGGTGTATGACCTCTTCTTCGCCATCTGGCTGGTGAAGAACTTCTGAAAAGAAGGTACTGATATTTTCCTAAAAGGCTGAAGAATTTATTGGATAATTAGCTTTCTTTCTGTATATTTGCAAAAACCAAAGATTGACTATGAACAGACTGTTTTTTACATTGGCTTTCGCCTTGTGCCTTTTCAGCGGCAAGGCTCAGACCATACATAGCGAGGTGATTGACGGAGGAGGCTCTGGCCCTTATAAAGCCGTAATGACCGACGATGCCGGGTTGCCTGGCTTCACCATCTACAGGCCTGCCAACCTGCAGGCGGCTTCACAAGTAGAGGGAGCTTTGCCCATTGTGCTCTTTGGCAACGGAGGATGTTATCGCAGTTCGTACCCGTATGCCAAATTCCTCACGGAGGTGGCTTCTCACGGCTATGTGGCTATGGCTGTGGGCGTTTGGCGCAACGAACAAGACCCTGACGAGGCTAAGATATGGGAACAGGATGACGAGAAGTCATCTCTCAAGACCAATGATGCCAAATCGCTGGTAAACACGGCATTGAAATGGATTGGGCAAGAAAACAAGAAGCCTCAGAGCAATTATTACCAAACGGTGAATACTGACAATGTAGCAGCTGTGGGCTATTCATGCGGAGGCGTTCAGGCCTTGGTGATGGGTACCTTGGGCGACAAGCGTATCAAGACTGTTGTGGGCATGAACACGGGCATCTTCAAGGAAGAAGGTCCGCTGAGTGGTATGATTCGGAAAGCCGACCTACAGAAGCTCACCACACCTATCATTTATATGGTGGGTGGCGAGGCTGATGACGCAGCTCCCAACGGAAGGGACGACTTCAGGGTAATCAATCATGTGCCTGTGGTATTGGCTACCTATCCAAGCGTGGGACATCTCGCCACTTATCAGGATTATCAAGGTGGGGCATTCGCTCAAATGGCAACGGCTTGGCTCGACTATCAGTTGAAAGGCGACAAACGTTATGAGAATCTGTTCCGTTATAGCGATAAGGGAAATGATTTCAAGGGATGGGAAATAACCCAGAAAGGTTTCGGCAAGCCGTTGGTTATGAGGCTCTACAACCAGGCTTTGCCGAATGACGAGATCGTGAAGACCAATGACATCGGCGAGGTGGTGAACTACGAGAAGGTGACTGACCCTACCCTGACGGTCTGCCTGCCTGATGCCGACAAAGCCACAGGTACGGCTGTCATCGTATGTCCTGGTGGCGCATTGATCTCCCTCTCCTGGCAAAGTGAGTTTCAAGACATCGCCCGTTGGCTCAATGCCAGAGGTATCGCGGCGATTGGTCTGAAGTATCGCCTGAGGGCAGGCTTCCCCGATATGAGTAAGGTGGATACCACCAAAGGCATGCCTCGCAGAATCACCATCACGGAATTCGCAGACATCAAGGATGCCAACGCCAATCCATCTGTACTGAAAGGCGGTGACCCTGAGATAGATAATGCGCTCAACGATGCGGCCGAAGCGATGAAAATCGTGAAGGCGCACGCCAAGGAATGGGGCATCGACGAGCATAAGATTGGCTATATGGGCTATTCTGCCGGTGGCGGGGTTGTTGTGAACGCTACCGTTAAGGCCACTCCAGAGTTGATGCCGGCTTTCCTGTGCACGCTCTACGGCCCTGCGTTGGATGACGTGAAAGTACCGGCTGGAGCACCGAAACTGTTTATTGGCGTGCATGCCGACCATCCGAGTGTGGCAGCTGGCTGTCTGGCTCTCTTCATGGAATGGAAGAAAGCTGGTGTGGATGCTGAGGTGCATGTGTATGGCGACAAGACGGGTGGTTTGTTTGGTGGCACAGGCCCGACGGCTGACAAGAACACCCCTAACGGCTCCTGGCAAGAGGCTTTCTATAGCTGGCTGGTAGCCAATGAATTGATAAACAACTAACAAAACTTGAGTAGTATGAAGAAGACAAGAGAGAAAAAAGCTGGTAAGCGCATGACAAAGAAACAGCTTACAGAAATTCTGATGGATTTGTTTCAGCAACACCCTGCAGAAGAACTTTCACAAAAGTATATATTTGATACGTTGAGACTGACCACACATCCGTTGAAGATGTTGTGTATGGAGATTTTATATGACTTCATCGCCGATGATTTCATCAAGGAGTCGAGCAAGCATCGCTATAAGCTCCAGAACAGAGGTGTGGAGATGACCGGTACCTTCCAACGCAAGAGCAACGGCAAGAATACCTTCATCCCTGACGATGGTGGCGAGCCTATCCTGATTGCGGAGAGAAACTCCGCTCATGCCTTGAACGGCGACAAAGTGAAGGTCTCTTTCTTCGCCAGACGTAAACGCCACATGATTGAGGCTGAGGTGGTGGAAATTCTGGAACGTAGCAACGACACCTTTGTTGGAACGCTGGACATTACCAGCCAGTATGCATTCCTGCTGACTGAAAGCCGCACCCTTGCCAACGATATCTTTATCCCTAAAGACAGGCTGAAGGGTGGAAAGGATGGCGATAAGGCTATTGTGAAAATCGTGGAATGGCCAGAGAGGTTTAATAACCCCATAGGAGAAGTGGTTGAAATCTTAGGCCCTGCAGGTGACAACAATACGGAGATGCACGCTATCCTCGCAGAGTTTGGCTTGCCATACGCCTATCCGAAGAATGTGGTTCAGGCAGCAGAGAAAATCAGTGCAGACATTACGGAAGAGGAAATCGCCAAGCGAGAGGACTTCCGCGATGTCTTGACCTTTACCTGCGACCCCGCTGACGCTAAGGACTTTGACGACGCCCTGTCTATCCGCAAGCTGGAGAATGGTTTGTGGGAAGTAGGCGTTCACATCGCTGACGTGACACATTATGTAAAAGAAGGAAGTGTCATCGACAAGGAAGCGTTGAATCGCGCTACCTCTGTCTATCTGGTGGATCGCACGATTCCTATGTTGCCGGAAAAACTTTGCAACAACCTTTGCTCTTTGCGACCTGATGAGGAGAAGCTGACTTACTCCGTTATCTTTGAGATGAATGAAAAGGCAGAAGTGAAGAAGTCGCGCATCGTACACACAATTATCAAGAGTAACCGCAGGTTCTGTTATGAGGAGGTACAGAAAATCATCGAGAACAAGCAAGGTGAGTTCGTAGATGAGATTCTGGCGCTCGACGGTATGGCGAAGAAACTGAGGGAAAAGCGTTTCAAGAACGGAGCCATCAACTTCGAACGTGTAGAGGTGAAGTTTAAGATTGACAAAAAGGGCAAGCCACTGGGCGTTTATTTCAAGGAATCAAAAGATGCCAACAAACTGATTGAGGAATTTATGCTGCTGGCAAACAGGACGGTGGCAGAGAAAATAGGTAAGGTGGGCAAAGGCAAAAAAGCCAAGACTTTCGTATATCGTGTGCATGACCAGCCAGATCCTGAAAAGCTGGCTAACCTCTCTGAGTTCATCTCGCGCTTTGGCTATAAGCTCCGTACCTCTGGCACAAATGGCGAGATCAGCAAGTCTTTCAACCACATGCTCGCTGACATAAAGGGCAAGAAGGAGCAGAACCTCATAGAACTGATTTCTATCAAAGCGATGCAGAAAGCATACTATAGCACCCACAACATCGGGCACTATGGCCTGGCTTTCAGTCACTATACTCACTTCACCTCTCCCATCCGCCGATATCCGGATATGATGGCGCATCGATTGCTCACCAAGTATCTTGAGGAAGAAGGAAGAAGTGCTAATCTGGGCAAGTATGAAGATATGTGCGAGCAGTCAAGCAAGATGGAAGAGATTGCAGCTCAGGCAGAACGCGCTTCCATCAAGTACAAGCAGGTGGAATTCATGAAAGACAAGATAGGGCAAGTGTTCCCTGGTGTTGTTTCCAGTATCAGCGAATGGGGCATATATGTGGAGCTGACTGAAAGTAAGTGCGAAGGTCTGGTTCCTATCCGTGACTTAGGTGATGACTATTATGAATTCGACGAGAAGAACTATTGCTTGCGAGGGCGTAGGAATCACAATGTCTATCAGTTAGGCGACGAACTTAATGTAAGGGTAGCGAGAGCTAACTTAGAGAAAAAACAGCTCGATTTCGAATTGGCTTAAAGACAGATGTTATAACAAAAATAGCTGCTTCCCTTTCGAGGGGGAGCAGCTATCTTATTTGTATGAGCATTCTTTATAAAGGATATTCCTCAAAAGCATACAGCACGGTAGAAAGGTAACGCTCACCAGTATCAGGGAGCAAAGCCACGATGGTCTTGCCCTGATTCTCTGGTCTCTGCGCCAATCTGACGGCTCCAGCCAAAGCTGCTCCAGAAGAAATACCCACCAGAAGACCTTCTGCCTGAGCCACCTGACGACTTGCCAGGATAGCCTCATCATTCTCGATGGTCAACACTTCATCGATAACGGAAGCGTTGAAATTATCAGGCACGAAACCTGCTCCGATACCCTGAATCTTATGAGGTCCAGACTTTCCTCCGCTCAAGACGGGAGAACTTGCTGGCTCTACAGCTATAATCTTCACATCAGGATTATGCTTCTTCAAAGCCACTCCTACTCCACTGACAGTACCACCTGTACCAACGCCAGCCACAAAGATATCCACCTTGCCATCAGTATCTCGCCAAATCTCCTCGCCAGTAGTCTTCACATGGATAGCAGGATTAGCAGGATTGCTGAACTGTTGTGGAATCCAGCTGCCAGGAGTGCTTGCCTGAAGCTCTTCAGCTTTTGCAATAGCACCCTTCATGCCCTCAGAGCCTGGAGTAAGCACTACTTTGGCTCCCAAGGCCTTCAGAAGATTACGACGCTCGATACTCATGGTATCAGGCATCGTCAATATCAGTTTATACCCTTTAGCGGAAGAAACGAAAGCCAAGCCCACACCCGTGTTGCCACTGGTAGGCTCGATGATGGTAGCGCCAGGTTTCAGGATGCCCTTAGCCTCAGCATCCTCTATCATGGCCAATGCCACACGGTCTTTCACGCTTCCTGCAGGGTTAAAATACTCGAGTTTTGCAATGACAGTAGCTTGCAGACCTCTCTTTACATTGAAATTCTTCAGCTCCAGAAGCGGAGTGTTGCCCACTAATTCAGTGAGTTGTTTAGCGATTTTTGCCATATACCTTACATTTAATGATTAATAAATAAGTTTTGTCAGCACAAAGGTAGGTGATTTTTAATAGAAATCCAAAATTTCTGCGTAACTTTGTAGCCAAAACCTATATTATGCAGACAGGCAATTTCTCTGAAACGCTGGCAAAGGTGGTAGAAGAACTTTCAGACAGCCAATCGTACCAAGGCTTGTTCCACCGACATTCCGATGACAGTCCTCTGCCATCGTCTGAAACAATCCATACTTTGGTAGAGGAACTCAGGGCATTGTTGTTTCCCGGCTATTTCGGCAACTCTGCCGTAAATAGCCGTAACATCGTTTATCACATTGGTGTCCATACAGAAAAAGCCTTCAACCTGTTGAAGAGTCAGATCCTGGCAGGTATTTGTTTCGATGAAACGGATGAGGACTGCGGTTGTACGGATTGCCAACAGCAGGAAGCTACCCAGCTGGCTGTAAAGTTTATGGCCTCCCTGCCTGAGCTGAGGCGAATACTCGCCACTGACGTGGAGGCGATGTTCAACGGCGACCCTGCAGCCCACAATTACGGCGAGGTCATTTCCTGCTATCCAGCCATCAGGGCCATCACCAATTACCGCATCGCCCACCAGTTGCTCATGCTGGGCGTGCCTTTGATTCCGCGTATCATTACAGAGCAGGCGCATAGCGAGACAGGTATCGATATCCACCCGGGAGCTCAGATCGGGCATAGCTTCGCCATCGACCACGGAACGGGCGTTGTGATTGGCGAGACCTGCGTGATTGGAAATAATGTAAAACTATACCAAGGAGTGACGCTGGGTGCCAAGAGCTTCCCACTGGATGAGGAGGGCAAGCCTATCAAGGGAATTCCTCGCCACCCAAAGCTGGAAGACGATGTAATTATCTATTCCAACGCCACCATACTGGGACGCATCACCATAGGCAAGGGAGCTACCGTAGGTGGTAACATCTGGGTAACGGAGAACGTGAAGCCAGGAGCGAGAATCACACAGAACCGTGCCAAAACCATAGACAATTTTAAGAATTATGCCATATAACGAAAACTTTACAATGATTGCCAAAACCTTCCAGGGACTGGAGGAGATTCTGGCAAAAGAACTAACTTCTTTAGGTGCCGAGAATGTAGAGATAGGCAAGCGCATGGTGAGCTTCACCGGCGACAAGCGCATGATGTATCTGACGAACTTCTCTCTTCACACCGCTTTGCGCATACTCAAGCCCATCAAACAGTTTGAGGCCAACAACGCAGACGAAGTTTATGAAGCCGTGAAGAGTGTGGAATGGAGCGACTACCTGTCTGTTGACCAGACATTTGCTGTAGAATCCACTATCCATAGCGAGGAATTCCGCCATTCTATGTACGTAAGCTATAAAGTGAAGGATGCCATTGCTGACTATTTCCGCGAGAAGGAAGGCAATCGCCCCAGCGTCAGTGTGAAGAACCCTGATGTGTCACTGAATATACACATTAACGACAATCAATGTACCCTCTCACTCGATTCGTCTGGCTCCTCACTCCACAGACGTGGCTATCGTGCAGAGACAGTTGAGGCCCCATTGAACGAAGTGCTGGCAGCGGGTCTAATCATGATGACCGGCTGGCAAGGGGAATGTGACCTGATAGACCCGATGTGTGGTTCTGGTACCATCTTGATTGAAGCTGCCTTGATTGCCAAGAATATGGCGCCTGGCATTTTCCGTACTGATGGTTACGCTTTCGAGAAATGGCCTGATTTCGACAAAGACCTGTTGGAGTCAATCTATAATGACGATAGCCAGGAACGTGAGTTCGAACACCATATCTATGGCTATGACAACAACCCGAAAGCGGTGGCTACAGCCAGAGGTAATGTGAAACGTGCAAGTCTGGCTCGCACCATTAGCCTGGAATTGAGGGATATGAAAGAGTTCGTGCAGCCAGAGGAGAAGTCTATAATGATTACCAATCCTCCTTATGGCGAACGTATCTCTTCAGATAACCTGCTGCAGCTTTACGCTACTATCGGAGAGAGGTTGAAACACGCCTTCGTTGACGGACAGGCCTGGATATTGAGCTATCGTGAGGAGTGTTTCGAGCAGATAGGCTTGAAGCCCACCCGCAAGATTCCTGTGTTGAATGGCGAACTGGAATGTTCTTTCCGCGAATATGAAATCTTCTCTGGCAAATATGTCCAGTTCCGCGAAGCGGGAGAAGAACTGAGCAAGCCTAAGGAAGAAAACAAAAACACTGAAGAGAAACCTAAGAAACGTGTCAGCCATGATAAATGGCTCACCCCTGAGGAGCATCGTAGGGCTGAGATAGAGCGCTATGAAAGGGCTGAAGCCAGGAAAAAGCGCATGGAGGAAGAGAGACTTCATCCGGAATTGAAGGCTGAACGCGAGAAACGCTTCCGCAAGGATGACGGAGATAGACCTTTCAGGAAGGACGGAGATCGTAAACCTTTCCGCAAGGATGGTGAGCGCAAACCGTTCAGGAAAGATGGTGACAAGCCGTTCCGCAAAGACGGAGACAGAAAGACGTTTGGCAAGAAAGGGGACGGCAAGCCTCGCAGGGAGTCTTATCCAGAACGAAAGAAGCGTGAACAAAAGGAAAAACAATCAGAATCATAAAAGGAAACGGCTCTCCAGAAACAAGGAGGGCCGCTATCTTTGCAAACAGACCTACTGAAATGATACGATTAACGATTAAAAAATGGGCGTTGCTCATTGTAGCTGCCCTGACGATGGGAAACCTTATGGCACAGGAACGGAGAATGCCGACCCTGGACGACTTGCTGCCAGGTGGCGAGACATACCGCTATGCGGATAATATCTATGGGTTGCAATGGTGGGGGGATGTGTTAGTGAAACCTGACATTGACCGTCTCTCATCAGTTGACTTGAAAAACGGAAAGGAAACTGAGCTCGTGAATGTAGGGCAGGTATCTGATATCTTGAAGAAAAACAACCTGAATATCAGTCTTCCTTCGCTGCAGAGTGTGCAACTGCTTTGGCCAGGTGAGACAAAAATGCTAATCCGAACCAGAACAGGCTATTATACAGTTGACTGGAAAAGCGGAACTATAGTAGCGAAACAGGAGATGCCCAGAGGAGCCGCAAACGCTGATTTCAACGCAGAAAGCGGCAACTTGGCTTATACTATTCAGAACAATCTTTTCGTAAACGGCAAGCGGCTGACAGATGAGCCTGAGGGTATTGTGGCAGGCCAAAGTGTGCATCGCAATGAATTTGGCATCAATAAAGGTACCTTCTGGAGCCCAAAAGGCAATCTGCTGGCATTCTACCGTATGGATGAGAGTATGGTGACCGAATATCCTTTGGTGAACATCGATACCCGTGTAGCAGAGCTGACTCCCGTACGCTATCCGATGGCTGGAATGACCTCTCATAAAGTGACCGTTGGCATTTACCAAATGGCCACTGGCAAGACCATCTATCTGGATGCCGGCGACCCTGCAGACAGGTATTTCACCAACATCAGTTGGGCTCCTGACGAGAAGAGTCTCTGGCTGATTGAACTGAACCGCGACCAAAACCACGCCAAACTTTGCCAATATGATGTGGAGAGCGGCAAGCTGATGGGTGTTTTCTACGAAGAGCAGAACCCCAAGTATGTGGAGCCTCAGGAACCGATCGTATTCCTCCCTTGGGACAATACCAAGTTCATCTACCAGAGCCAGCGTGACGGTTTCAATCACCTTTATCTGATGGATACGAATGTCAAAGTATATCCAGAGAAACATCAGGTGGGCAACAGCACTTACAATGAGTCTTTCAAGACTACCCAGCTGACCAAGGGTGAATGGCTGGTGCAGGGCATTTTAGGATTCAACACCGCCAAGAAAGAGATTATCTTCGCTTCTACGGAGGTATCTCCTTTACAGACCAATGTTTATAAGGTGAATGCCAAGACGGGCGCAAAGACATCTATCAACACGGATATGGGCGTTCATAGGGCACAGGTTTCTGCATCAGGCACATACCTGATTGACAACTTCTCTACGCCAAGCATCGCTCACCAGATTGATGTGTATGACACTACTGGTAAAGGAAAGGCTAAGGCAATCAACCTGTTGACCGCCAGCGATCCTTTGGAGGGATTTATCCTGCCACAGATAGAGACAGGCACCATCAAGGCTGCTGATGGCAAGACCGACTTGTATTACCGTATCTGCAAGCCTGCTGACTTTGACCCGAATAAGAAATATCCTGCTATCGTGTATGTTTATGGCGGCCCTCATGCACAGATGATTCACAACGGCTTGCGTTATGACGCACGAGGATGGGATCTCTATATGGCCAACCGGGGTTACATCATGTTTACCCTTGATAACAGAGGTAGTGACAACCGTGGCTTTGAGTTTGAGAGCGTTACCTTCCGCCATTTAGGCGTAGAGGAAAGCAAAGACCAAGTGATGGGTGTTGAATACCTGAAGAGCCTGCCTTATATCGATGCCGACCGTATTGGCGTCCACGGATGGAGCTTCGGAGGTCACATGACCACATCCCTGATGCTGCGTTATCCTGAGATTTATAAGGTTGGTGTAGCTGGCGGTCCAGTCATCGACTGGGCTTACTATGAGGTGATGTATGGAGAGAGATATATGGACACGCCTCAAAGTAATCCAGACGGATATGAGGGCAGTAATCTGAATAACCTGGCAGGCAATCTGAAAGGTCATTTGCTGATGATTCACGATTATCAGGACGATACGTGTGTGCCTCAGCATACATTGAGCTTCATCAAGGCTTGTGTGGATGCACGCACTTATCCTGACCTTTTCATCTATCCTGGCCATCCTCACAATGTTTCAGGTAGAGACCGCATCCATCTGCATGAGAAGATAACGAGATATTTCGAAGATAATCTATAAACGCTATTTATAATGAAGATACTGTTGTTAGGCTCGGGTGGCCGTGAGCATGCGTTAGCATGGAAGATAGCCCAAAGCAAGAAGGTTGAAAAGTTGTTTATCGCTCCTGGCAATGCCGGTACCACATTGGTTGGCGAGAATGTGGCTATGAAAGCTACTGACTTTCCTGCCATCAAGGAGTTTGTGCTGAAAAACGCCATCGATATGGTGGTGGTGGGTCCTGAAGACCCATTGGTGAATGGCATTTATGACTTCCTGAAGGAAGATGCTGAGACAGCTCACATTGCCGTAATTGGCCCTACGAAGGCTGGTGCCCAGCTGGAGGGGAGCAAGGAATTTGCCAAAGGCTTCATGATGCGTCACAACATCCCTACAGCTCGTTACATGAGCGTCACATCTGCCAATCTGAAGGAAGGGCTTTCTTTCTTGGAATCATTGGAAGCTCCTTACGTTTTGAAGGCTGACGGCCTTTGTGCAGGCAAGGGTGTGTTGATTCTGCCCTCATTGGAAGAAGCTAAGAAAGAGCTGAAGGAAATGCTTGGAGGTATGTTTGGCGACGCCAGCTCTACCGTATTGATTGAGGAGTTCCTAAGCGGCATTGAATGTTCTGTCTTCGTATTGACCGATGGCGAGCACTACAAGGTACTCCCTGTTGCCAAAGATTATAAGCGCATTGGTGAAGGCGACAAAGGCCTCAACACAGGTGGCATGGGTAGCGTTACTCCTGTACCTTTTGCAGATGAAGCGTTTATGGAGAAAGTCCGTACCCGCATCATTGAGCCTACTGTCAATGGATTGCGTGAAGAAGGCATCCTTTACAAAGGCTTTATCTTCCTAGGGTTGATCAATGTGAAAGACAATCCTTATGTGATTGAGTACAATTGCCGTATGGGCGACCCAGAGACAGAGAGCGTGATGCTTCGCACCAAGAGCGATCTGGTGGAGCTTTTTGAAGGAGTAGCAGCCGGCAACCTCGACCAATATACATTGGAGCACGATTCTCGTGCAGCCGCCTGTGTCATGCTGGTCAGCGGGGGTTATCCAGAGAAATACCAGAAAGGCTTTGAGATCAAAGGTCTTGAGATGGCAGCTGAGACAGGAAGCATTATCTTCCACGCTGGTACCGCTATCAAGGATGGAAAAACAGTTACTGCAGGCGGACGTGTCATCGCTGTATGCTCTTATGGTGATACCCGTGAGGAAGCGTTGAAGCAGAGTTATTTCGCTGCCAGCATGATAGAGTTTGAAGGGAAATACAACCGCAGGGATATAGGCAAGGATTTAGAAAACAGGTAATAAGGTAATAAAGCGAGGGGGCTGGCTTGCCCCCTTGGCAAAGAGAACGATGAAAAGATTCCAAAAGCAGATAGTCACTAATCAGCTTACGCTGCCGATGGCCGTCATATTGTGCATTGCTTGCTGGGCAATCTGCTATATGATGAGTCCTGTTGCCAGCTTGAGGGAGACTATCGTCTCATTTATCCTATATGCAATCATCGGTTATCTGCTCATTGCGCTCAATAAGACCTATGCCATCATTCGCCTGAGGGCATCGTTTCAGACCATCGTTTTCCTACTGTTGGCCGCTATCTTTCCAGACATACACCAGTTGTATGCCGGCAACCTGATGTCCTTATGCTGGATGGGAGGACTTTTCCTGTTTTTCAGCTGTTACCAGCATAACAATCCCACAGGATTGATATTCCATGCATTCATCTTATGGGGAATAGGCAGCCTTTTGGTACCAAAGTTTGTCTGGATTTTCCCATTCATCTGGTATGCGAGCCTCACTTTCAGGGCATTTACCCTGAAGAGTTTCATCGCTTCCCTGTTTGGATGGTCAATACCTGTAGCTGCCTATGCGGTTTATCTTTTCCTGAACGGACAGGAGGCTGCTATGCTGGAGAAAGCGGAGGAAGTCATTCAGATAGATCTGCCGTTGTCTTTAGAGCACCCCACCTCTATCATCGTTTCTTTTTTGTTTCTGGTCATCATTTTCATTGTCAGTTCTGTACACAGTCTCTCCGATTCTCTGGCTGAGAAGGTACAGACACGCAGCTATCTCCAGCACCTTATTATCATTTCATTGGCGCTTTTTGTGCTGATGGTCCTCTCTCCTTCAGATATTCCGCAGCTGAAGCCGCTCTTACTGATGACATTGAGCTTGCTTTACGGCCATTTTGCCGCAATCACGAATAGCAAATGGTCTAACATATTCTTTATCTTCGTACTGCTCGGCATGATACCCATATTCTTATTAAATCTTGCAGTGATATGATGGATGCTTTCGTACAACTTATGACCGACTGGGGTTATCTGGGAATGTT
>JAFUVZ010000071.1 GCA_017471185.1 Bacteroidaceae bacterium | reverse complement strand
TTCAAGTCTGCTTTTGCAGTATCTGCAAGGCCGTCACGGTTTCAAAATAAAGGCTTTCATCCCACGAGAACTCGCACCCTTCAAAGTCCTCCTGTAACTAACTGATACTTAGCACTGGTTGAGTCCCCGCCTTTCCGACAGCAGGGGACTCTCAGTCCCTCGTGAGGGGACTCTCAGTCCCTCATGCGGGGACTCACAGTCCGTAACGTGGGGATTCTCAGGGCCAGGCCATTGTCCTTTCAGACAGAAGCTGAGCGACTGACTGTCAGATGCTGAGGAACAATTAGACCCGAAGTCAGCTACATCCTGTCCATACGCTATCCATGATTCCGGTTGACACCATTTCACCTTACTTTTAATATGGGTTGAGTAAAAAAAACTCCGCTATTCCGCCAATAATTCCGCCAAGATAATTATTGTTATACATATATTATCACGATTTAGCGGAATGGCGGAATTAAAAAGTGAAAAATAAAATAATAAAAATACTTATTACGACACGGAGCATGCTTCATCATTAGGTAGCTGACGAGAGCATCGGCCTCTGCCTCAGTATGGGCAACATCAAACTGGCGTATCTACCTGAAACAGTCACGGCTCTTGTCAACCACCAATACGCTGACAGATCCGGAACGGTTTTTCTTCTTTCGCACGTAAATGCTGCAAGGGTACTAAAAATACGCGCGTCACCCAAATTGCACAAAAATTATTATCTAACCTACTGAAAATCAAGTGCCAAAATTATAATTGACAAAAATCGACGAAGTCAGGAGGTAGTAGCCGAATTGCTTTTATGTAGGTATCATGTAGGCTTTATGTAGGCATACAAGCAAGTAAAACAACTGAATATTAGACATATTACACACAAATCATGTAGGCATGTAGGCTATTATATGAATTTTGACTACAGCGTATGACAACCTCGCCTCTTTATAATTTATTATACGTTTCCAAAGGCTCACTCGCATACAATGTCAATTTTTCCCGAAGATCCTGTAACTCATAATCAATCTCAAGATTTCGTTTATAATGAGGTTGGGAAATATACTTGATAATGGAGTTTGCCACATGGCGAGCCAGATTGACAGGCACAGCATTACCAACCATCTGTTCTATATCTGTCTTATTACCACTGAACACATACCCTTTTGGAAAAGTCTGGATGTAGCTCCGCTCTATTGTAGTCAAAGAACGAATACCAGTTTTCGTTTGCACAGGATCATTCGCATGAACCTTATAACCATCAGGCATAGGCCTATTTACACCACGTATAGTCGGACTTGGCTCATCTATACTAAAGATCCCGCGACGTGCATAACTGCGAGGATGACGATAATAGAACTCAACACCCAGTGAATCTCCAAAATAATCCCTTAATGTCATCGGTCTTTCTGAAATTCCCTGATATATAAACGGTTCCATAAAGTTATCCATCTCATGTAATTTCCCTATCAAGAAAAATCTTTTCCTTTTTTGAGGGACACCGAAGAGACTGGCATCTAACACATGCTGAGACAAACCATAATCAGCATCTTTGAATAATTTCTTTGCAATGACCAGCTTGTTGGTTTTGAGAATGCGCTCAACATTCTCCATCACAAACCATTTAGGCCTGATTCTGCATATAATCTGGGCAAAACTCACAGTAAGGTCACCTCTACCATTATCTTCATTCCTTTTACCTGCGGAAGAGAAGTCCTGACAAGGCGGTCCACCGATAATCATTTCAGGATGATATGAAGATATAGCAGTTACACTGCTATCAACATCTGCGAGGTCAACATTTTCAATATGATGTTTGAAATTTTGCTTATAAACATTAAGAGCAGGCTCCCACTTATCATAAGCAGCTACAATTTCAAAGCCTGCATACTGGAAACCCAAACTTAGGCCACCGCATCCACAAAACAAATCAACTATCTTCATCTTCAATTAAAAATATCAGGACTATTAACAATCACAGCATCAAATCTTCTTTCGGGGCTTAACAATTCCTGTCCACCACCAAGTACAATATTTTTTATCTCATATTTAGAAATCCTCGGCTTTAAAAGCTGGTCACCTTGTAAAAAAGCATGAGATTTTGTCCCCGGTAAAGCAAATGCCTTATCATTAGCAAGATTATAAGACTGTAGCCTGATGATACGCTTGTAATCAAAACAATCATAAGTCACATAATCAAGCAGCATCTTATATAACCAGATAATCGTCCGATGAAAGCGGTTTAACTTATTGATTTGAGAGCTGTCTTCTGTACAGCACATCTGTATAACCGATAAATTAGACCATACAAACACATCCAGACAATCTTCACGCAGTCTCATTTTACTACCTTCAGTCTTCCAAATTGGTTGAATAATCAAGGGTTTCTGACTATCGTTCATATCTGTAGAAATAGAAAGTATGGCATTCAGTATCTTTGTATAGTGAGGTAGAACTTCCTCTATTTCTTCCCAATGATTAATTTGAGGAACCTGCCGTAATATGCTCCTCAACCTCTCCTTAGTTTCAAGAGTGTTGTATTTAGAGCAAATGCTACAAGCTAAGAAACAAATTGTAGGCGGACGCATAACAATTTCAGTACCCCATTCACTTTCAGGAAGTGACTTCGTTGTATTATCCGGCAATGCAGTAAGCTTCACCTCCAAGCCAGACAAAACCTCACTCGTGCTATTACGCATCATAACCAAGTCTATCTTCTCGCGGTCACCTAAATAAAACCTTTCATAAGGGGCGAAGCCAGCCTCAAAATTGTAGTAGGCATCATCCACTAAAGGATCAATCCCAAACAAATCCTCAAAGCCTATTTCCCTATGCTCTATTCTGCTATTGCTATCAATACATATATAAATTGGAGAGATGCCTTTAGAATACATATAAGCTACCAAAGAAGCAGGGAAAGAACTGTTAAATTGATTTTTCCCCCAACATTCAGCCTTAGTATAGTCTCTACTTGAATGCTTCTGTCCAAAAAGACCTGGTTTTATTTGTTGTCCTACCATACTCATATTCATAAAAACAAATATTAGGCAAAGATAAAGAAAAATATAAAGAAATTATCTGCTCGGCAAAAAAAAATAGGCGGAGCATTGATGCCTCGCCTATTAATAATATATTAAGGTGTGTAACCTTAGTCTTTCAGTTTAGCCTTAATGAAGTCACGGTTGAGGTGAGCGATGTTGATGATGCTCTCGTTCTTCGGACACTCAGCTTCGCAAGCGCGAGTGTTAGTACAGTTGCCGAAGCCCAGCTCATCCATCTTGCTCAGCATAGCCTTCGCGCGACGCAGAGCTTCTGGCTTGCCCTGTGGCAACAGGTTGAGCTGAGTGATCTTCGAAGACACGAACAGCATAGCTGAACCGTTCTTACATGCAGCTACGCAAGCGCCACAACCAATGCAAGAAGCAGCATCCATAGCCTCATCAGCGATTGGCTTTGGAATCAGGATGGCGTTAGCATCCTGAGGAGCGCCCGTACGGACACTTACATAACCACCAGCCTGCATAATCTTGTCGAAAGCAGTACGGTCAACCATCAAGTCCTTGATAACAGGGAAACCTGCTGAACGCCAAGGCTCAACGGTAATGGTATCGCCATCCTTGAAACGACGCATGTAAATCTGGCAAGTAGTAGCGCCAGTTGCGGGGCCATGAGGATGACCATTGATATAAAGTGAACACATACCGCAGATACCTTCGCGACAGTCGTGATCAAACACAACAGGCTCTTTACCAGAACTGACGATTTGCTCATTCAGGATGTCAAGCATTTCGAGGAATGAGGTATCACCAGGTATATCGTTCATCTGGAACTCGTCAAAATGTCCTTTCTCCTTAGGACCGTTCTGACGCCAAATTCTCAATTTAAATGATATATTCTTATCCATAGTAATTTAAGTTTTCTTTAAAATGTTCAACTTCCTGATTAGCTCTTGTAGTTACGTGTCTGAACCTTGATTGCCTCATATTCCAGAGGTTCCTTAGTCAAGACAGGCTCCTTATCGTCAGAGCCCTGGTATTCCCAGCAACCTACATAGAAGTAGTTCTTATCATCACGCAGAGCCTCACCTTCCTCTGTCTGGTATTCCTCACGGAAGTGACCACCACAGCTCTCGTTACGGCTCAGTGCATCGTGAGCCATCAGCTGACCCATAGTGATGAAGTCATTCAGACGGAATGCCTTCTCCAGCTCAACGTTCACACCATTCTGAGTTCCAGGGATGAACAGTTCGGTCTCAAACACCTTGCGGATTTCAGCCAGCTTCTGCAAGCCAGTCTTCAAGCCCTCAGCGGTACGACCCATTCCAACATACTCCCACATAATGTGACCCAGTTCCTTATGGATAGAGTCAACAGAACGCTTACCCTTGATGCTGAACAGATGGTCAATCTTAGCCTGTACGCTCTTCTCAGCCTCATCAAACTCAGGACGGTCGGTAGAGAAACGAGGAACGGTAATCTGATCGCTCAGGTAGTTCTGGATAGTGTAAGGCAACACGAAGTAACCGTCAGCCAAGCCCTGCATCAAAGCAGAAGCACCCAAGCGGTTAGCACCGTGGTCAGAGAAGTTAGCCTCACCGATAGCGAACAGACCCTTAACAGTAGTCTGCAGCTCGTAGTCAACCCAGATACCACCCATCGTATAGTGGATAGCAGGATAGATCATCATCGGGTTATAGTACTTCACGCCATTGATTTCATTTGCCACCTCGCCTGGATTCACGTCAGTGATTTCCTCATACATATCAAAGAGGTTACCATAACGCTGACGAATCACATCGATACCCAGACGACCGATAGCTTCAGAGAAGTCGAGGAAAACAGCCAGACCTGTATTGTTCACGCCAAAGCCCTTGTCACAACGTTCCTTAGCAGCACGTGAAGCCACATCACGAGGCACAAGGTTACCGAATGCAGGATAACGACGCTCCAGGTAATAGTCACGTTCCTCCTCAGGGATGTCAGCGCCTCTCAGCGTGCCTTCCTGCAGCTTCTTAGCGTCTTCCAGTTTCTTTGGTACCCAGATACGGCCATCGTTACGCAGAGACTCAGACATCAGTGTCAGCTTAGACTGCTTGTCGCCGTGAACAGGAATACAAGTCGGGTGAATCTGAACGTATGCAGGATTTGCGAACATCGCGCCCTTGCGGTAGCAAGCCATAGCGGCAGAAACGTTGCAAGCCATTGCATTGGTAGAGAGGAAATAGGTATTGCCATAACCACCGGTTGCGATAACCACTGCATGAGCAGCGAAACGCTCCAGTTTACCAGTCACAAGGTTACGGGCGATGATACCACGGGCACGACCATCGATCAGCACTACATCCAGCATCTCATAACGAGTGTAGAGCTTCACGGTACCAGCGGCTACCTGACGGCTCAAAGCTGAATAAGCACCCAGCAACAGCTGCTGGCCAGTCTGACCCTTAGCATAGAAAGTACGGCTAACCTGAGCGCCACCGAAAGAACGGTTAGCCAACAGACCACCATATTCACGTGCGAATGGAACACCCTGTGCCACACATTGGTCGATGATATTGTTAGACACCTCAGCCAAACGATAAACGTTAGCTTCACGAGCACGGTAGTCACCACCCTTTACAGTATCGTAGAACAGACGATAAACAGAGTCACCGTCATTCTGGTAATTCTTTGCTGCATTGATACCACCCTGTGCAGCGATTGAGTGCGCACGGCGCGGACTATCCTGGATACAGAAGTTAAGTACACGGAAACCCATCTCACCGAGGGAAGCGGCTGCAGAAGCGCCCGCCAGACCTGTACCTACCACGATGATGTCAAGACGACGCTTGTTAGCAGGGTTTACCAATTTTTGATGAGCCTTATAGTTGGTCCATTTCTCAGCAACTGGCCCTTCAGGAATCTTAGAATCTATTTTAGTCATAGTTTATTCAGTTTTAAGGATTAAATCAGTGATTTGATGTAGAATACGACAACAACCAATGCGAAGCAGCCAACTACCACCGTGCTGAAGATATTGCCGATGCACTTCCAACGATCAAGCCAGATACGGTTGTTCCAACCCAGCGTCTGCAAAGCACTCCAGAATCCGTGAGTCAGGTGGAACCAGAGGGCGCAAAGCCATACCAGATACAATACTACATAGATAGGATTGCTGAAAGTCTGCTGAATGTGATAAATACCGTTAGTAGCGTTGCTCAGTACCTGCAAGTCCTGAGAGCCCATCAGCTCTGGCAACATCATCTTGCTCCAGAAATTGAACAGGTGGAGAATCAGGCCCAGAGCCACGATGATACCCAGTACCAACATGTTCTGCGAAGCCCACTCTACCGTCTTAGGTCTGTCGGTAACAGCATAGCGTTCACTACCACGCGCTTTTCTGTTCTGCCAAGTGAGCCAGAAAGCATAAACCAAATGAATGACGAACAGCAGTGCCAATGCCATAGTCGCTGCCACAGCATACCAGTTGGCTCCCAGCATCTCGCAGATCCAGTTGTAGCCGGAAGGCGAGATTAAGGCAACTACGTTCATCGCACAGTGAAATGTCAGAAACAGGACAAGGGCAAGACCGGTAACGCTCATCACCACTTTCCTTCCTACTGATGAATTACTTAACCACATAAATAATTGAGTTTTAAATATTTTAAATTGTTTAAATTTTGCATTGATATACACAATACCAGTAAATTGGTACAAAAATACGTTAAAAACAATTATTTAGCAAATCATGAGTGAATTATTTGTGCATTATCACGCATGTTTTTCAACATTTGTGTATCTTTGTAGAGTTATTAATAAAAAGACAGCTATGAATAAGAGAATTTACATACTGGTAACGCTGACAGTGTTCTGTGCTTTCGTGTCAGCGCAGAACTGGGAAGTGAATATGCTGCATGACATCAACGGTTGGGACAGCCAGTTCATACACGACTACAGTAAGTTCATTTCTAAGACCGAACCTTATGTAGCACTGGGTATTCCTGCTGTCATGGGTGTGGTAGGCCTCATCAAGAAAGACAAGCAGATTCAGCAAGACGCCTTGTATATAGGTGCAAGCGTAGTGGGCGCTTTTGCGGTCACGATGGGCTTGAAGTATATCGTCAACCGTAATCGCCCTTACGAGACCTGGCCTGACATGATTTCACCTCGCAGTACAGAGCCAGACCCCTCCTTCCCATCAGGGCATACTGCATCCGCATTCGCTTTAGCGACTTCGCTCTGCATCAAGTATCCCAAATGGTATGTGATTGCTCCATCTGCGATTTATGCAGTTTCAGTCGGTGTCTCACGTATGCATGAGGGGGTACACTACCCTACTGACGTGATGGCAGGAGCTCTTATCGGAGCCGGGTGTGCCGTAGGTAGTGTTTATGTTACGAAGTGGCTGAATAAAGTTTTATTCCGTTGAACGTTGAACATTGAACGTTGAACATTGAACATTGAATATTGAACATTGAACATTGATCATTCTTCATTATTCATTCTTCATTACCGAAAGGATTCGTTCGTAGCTTTCGTTCAAGATCCATAAGGCTTTAAGAACACTGTCATTGGTGGTGTTCATTACCTGATAATACTCGCTCATATCCCATAAGTCTCGAGCCATCAGTGCTTTGAGTTGTGTGCAGATCAATGGAAGAGATTTCCGGTATTCATCATCCTTCATCTCTATTTTGAGCTTCTCAGCCTCTTGCTTCATGATGCCGAGCATGTCGTCGCCTATCTGATAGGTAGCATTGAACTGGTCAAAGTCCTTATACTTGCGGTTCAAGTCCTTACGATGTTTGTCAATATACATGGAAACCGTCTTGTTGATCACACCTTTAGCTGCCAGGTTCCTGTGCATCATGGTATAAGATGCCGTATCCATAGGAACGAAATAGTCAGGCATAATACCCCCGCCACCATAAACGGTTCGCTTCAGCCGCTTGGTAGTATATTTCAGAGAATCAGGGAAATGGATACTGTCTGCATGCATCAGTTCACCATTATTATATCGAGCTATCAGGTCAGAGCGATACTCTTTAAAGTCCACTTCTACCGCACTTCCATCACCTTTCTTGGCATAAGGCTTCTGGATAGAACGCCCTGCAGGAGTATAATAGCGAGCCACCGTCAGCCGAATCATAGAGCCATCAGGCAGATCTATCGGCCTTTGCACCAGACCTTTGCCAAAAGATCTTCTGCCAACGACCACTGCCCTGTCCCAATCCTGCATGGCACCCGTCACGATTTCAGAAGCGGAAGCGGAGTACTCGTCAACCAAGATTACCAACCTACCCTCCTTGAAATGCCCGTTGCCCTTGGCATAATAGTTATGGCGTCTCTCCGAACGTCCTTCTGTATAGACTATCAGTTCCCTATCTCCCAAAAACTCATTCGCCAGGTCAATGGCAGCATTCAGGTAACCGCCACCATTGCCCTGAAGGTCGAGGATTAAGTCCACCATACCTTTCTCTTGCAGTTTCTGCAAAGCCTCTAAAAACTCCTTGCCTGTATTCAATGCGAAACGGCTCACCCTGATATAGCCGACACCAGGTTCTATCATGTAAGATGCATCCAGGCTATACAATGGAATTTTATCACGTTTCACCGCAAAATGCAGCAAATCTTTCACATCCCGACGCAACACGGTCAGGTCAACCATCGTGCCTTTAGGCCCTCTTAAACGCTTCATGATATCTTCCGTGCTGAGCTTCACTCCAGCTATAGCTGTATCATTCACAGCAATGATACGGTCGCCAGCTAAGATACCAACCTTCTCTGATGGGCCTCCACTGACAGGTTGAATCACCAGCAAGGTATCCTCCATCATCTGAAACTGCACGCCAATGCCGTCGAAATTGCCTTGCAGAGGCTCGTTCATCTCCTTCACCTCCTCGGCATTACTATACGTTGAATGGGGATCAAGTTGTGAGAGCATTTTAACGATAGCACCTTCTACCAAGGAGTTTTCATCTACCGTATCTACATACAGCTGACTGATGGCATATTCCGCCAGATTCAGTTTCCGCAATGCCTGACGAGTGGTCGTCTGTGAAAAACCTGCCAGTGCGCCAATTGTCATAAAAAAAAAGAATAGTAATCTCTTCATGTTCAATATTCAATGTTCAATATTCAATGTTCAATGTTCAATATTCAATGTTCAATGTTCAATATTCAATGTTCAATGTTCAATTTAAATGGCAGGAACATACTCGGATCCTTGCCAAACTTAATCATTTCCCTCACTACTGAAGAACTGACGCAAGCCAGTTCTGGGTCAGTATAAAGCAAAATGGTCTCGATGCCTGACATCTTTTTATAGATAAACGCCAGGTTCTCTTCGTATTCGAAATCCTTCACACTACGTACGCCTCTGACAATCACCTGAGCGCCTACTTCCAACGCTATGTCAGGAGTAGCTCCCTCAAAAGAAATGACACTCACGCGAGGCTCATCCTCAAACAAGCCTTTAATCTGAGTCAAGCGCTCTTCCACAGAGAACAAGGCATGTTTGTCAGGATTGTTGACAATGGCTATAACCACCTCATCCATAAAGGCGAGAGTTCTCTTCACAATCGCCTCATGCCCAATGGTAAAGGGGTCAAACGTACCAGGGAATAATGCTTTGCTCATATACTAAAATCTTCATTTACCAAATCTTCCTCAATCACCAGATTATTAATAATGAACGTCTGACGCTCCATTGTGTTCTTGCCCATGTAGAACGCCAGCAATTCCTTTACCAAGTCGGTCTTGTGCAAATTTACCTGCTCCAGACGCATATCCTCGCCAATGAAGTTCCTGAACTCATCGGGATCTATCTCACCCAAGCCTTTGAATCGCGTGATTTCAGGCTTCGGTCCTAACTCTTTGATAGACTTCAGCCTTTCTTCCTCCGTATAGCAATAGTTAGTCTTTTTCTTATTGCGCACACGGAACAAGGGTGTCTGTAAGATATATACATGTCCCTTCTTAATCAAGTCAGGAAAGAATTGCAGGAAGAATGTAATCATCAGCAGACGGATGTGCATGCCATCCACATCTGCATCAGTAGCCACAATCACCTTGTTATATCGCAAGCCATCCAATCCATCCTCAATGTTAAGCGCAGCTTGCAGCAAGTTAAACTCCTCGTTCTCATACACTACCTTCTTCGTCAATCCGTATGAGTTCAGAGGTTTGCCTCGCAAGCTGAATACAGCCTGAGTATTCACATCACGGCTCTTTGTGATGGAACCACTGGCAGAAAGGCCCTCAGTGATGAAGATACAAGACTCTTCCTCTTCAGACTTACCCTTGCCGTCATTGAGATGAAAGCGGCAGTCACGCAGCTTGCTGTTATGAAGGTTAGCTTTTTTGGCACGCTCGCGAGCCTTTTTAGTCACGCCAGCTATCTCCTTACGCTCCTTTTCTGAAGCCTGTATCTTCTGAAGCATGGCTTCCGTCATGACAGGATTCTTATGCAGGTAGTTATCCACCTCCTGCTTCACGAAGTCTGCGATATATTTGTTGATAGTTATGCCGTCTGGTTCCATCAGCGTTGAGCCAAGTTTGGTCTTCGTCTGTCCCTCAAACTGAGGTTCCTCCACATTGATGGCGATAGCAGCCACCAGTCCGTTACGTATATCACCAAACTCAAAGTTCTTGTTATAGAATTCTTTGATAGTGCGTGCCAGATGTTCTTTCAGAGCGCTCTGATGCGTACCCCCTTGAGTAGTATGCTGTCCGTTTACGAAGGAATAATACTCTTCTCCATACTGATTGGTATGTGTGAATGCCAGTTCGATATCAGTGCCTTTCAGATGAACGATGTCATAAAGGCCTTCCATTGTCATATTGTCCTTGAGCAAATCTTCCAGACCATGACGGGAAAGAATCTTCTGACCATTATAAATGATAGAAAGCCCCGTATTCAGGTAGGTATAGTTCTTCAATAGATTCTCCACGAAGTCAGTGTGATACACATAGCCAGTAAACAAGGAACTGTCTGGCTCAAAATAAACGAAGGTACCCGTAGGTTCCTCAGTCGGTTCTGTCTTGTCGCTTATTAGTTTGCCTTTCTCAAACTGAGCTATGCGCACCTGTCCGTCACGATAACTGCGTACTTCAAAGTGGGTGCTCAAGGCATTCACTGCTTTCAGACCCACGCCATTCAGACCCACGCTCTTTTTGAAAGCTTTGCTGTCGTATTTACCACCGGTGTTTAGCTTGCTCACGGCATCCACCATCTTACCTTGCGGAATACCACGGCCATAGTCGCGAACGCTCACACGGAGATTATCTTCAATGGTCACCTCAATGCGGTTACCAGCACCCATCTTGAACTCATCGATGCTATTGTCAACCGTTTCCTTCAGTAACACATAAATGCCGTCATCTGCCTGAGAGCCGTCTCCCAGGCGTCCGATGTACATACCCGAACGTAAACGGATATGTTCCATGTCATCCAAATGACGGATGTTCTCATCGGTATAGTTCACAACTGGCTGACCATTGTCCGTTGATGTCTGAATGTTTTTTTCCTCGCTCATTAATATTCAATCTTCAATGTTCAATCTTAAATAGCTTTCACGAAGCATCTTCTGCGTTTATGAATCTCATGTCCGAAATAATCCCACTGAGCCTGCACCTTTCCATTCATCTCCAGTTCCGGATTACTCTCAGCGTAGGTAAAGCCCAGTTTGGCGTATGAAGGAATCAAATCATAGAACAACAAAGCATTCACACCTTTGTTCTGATACTCAGGCTTAACCGCCACCAAGAGCAAATCCAGGCATTTGCCGTATTGCTTGAGGTAAAGTACCTTGGCCAAATGATACCAGCCAAAGGGGAAGAGCTTTCCTTTCGCCTTCTGCAATGCTTTCGACAATGATGGCATAGAAATGCCCACACCCACCAATTTGTCTTCAGCATCTACAATCAGGGTAATCATATTCAAGTCGATGATAGGCAGATACATCTTGACATACTGCTTAATCTGATTGTCTGACAAGGCAGAGAATCCATACAAGGGGGCGTAAGCCTCATTCATCAGTTCGAAGATAGCATGGCCGTAATCAGCCTCAATGGCCTTGCGAGAAGTATATTTCTTGATGCGCAGATTATAACGCTTCATAATCATTTCAGAGATACGGCGATGCTTGTCAGGCACTTGCCCGTCTTCTGGCATAAAGAGCTTCATCTCCACCCAGTCGGCATCTTTCGCGAAGCCCATTCGTTCCATGTGCTGAGGGTAATAAGGATAGTTATAGATGGTAGCCATCGTTCCAAGCTGGTCGAACCCCTCTATCAACATACCTTCAGCATCGAAGTCAGTAAAGCCCAGCGGACCTTGCATCTGTGTCATACCCCTCTTCTTACCCCAGTCTTCCACCGCCTTGATTAAAGCATCAGACACTTCCGCATCATCGATAAAGTCAATCCATCCGAAACGCACGGTCTTTGTGTTCCAGGTCTCATTAGCCCGTTTATTGATGAACGCAGCCACCCTGCCTACCAGTTTGTTATCCTTATAAGCCAGGAAATAATCAGCCTCGCAAAACTCAAACGCTGCATTCTTATCCTTACTGAAGGTATTCAGCATATCCTCATACAAGTCTGGCACAGAATAAGGATTATCCTTATACATTTCGTAGTTGAAGCGGATAAACTTCTTCAGCTCACTCTTACTCTCTACTTTCTTTATTGTAACAGCCATATCTTAACTCAAGTATATTAATGTTCCAGTATAAGCCACATAGCAGACCACCATGACGGTGCCCTCTACGCGAGTGATGGTGCGTTTCTTGTAAAACACGCCAAACAACCATAGCAGCACACTGGCCACTACCAGTGACAACAGGTCAAAATTCGTAATTCCAATAATATGGAGTGGCGTAATTGCAGCAGAAGCTCCTAACACCATGAAGATGTTGAACAGGTTGCTACCCACCACATTACCTATTGCCATCTCAGGATTCTTCTTCATTGCCGCCACCACCGATGTAGCCAATTCAGGCAATGAAGTTCCGCCAGCCACCAGCGTCAAGCCTATGACTGACTCGCTTACGCCTAAAGCACGGGCAATACCAGTCGCGCCATCCACAAACAGATTACCACCGATCACCAGGCCAGCCAGTCCACCTATTATATATATAAGAGAGAGCCCCAGAGGTATCTGTTTCACCTCTTCCGCTTCCTCGCCACCTCCCTGATGAGCTATCGAGAAAGTATATCCCATAAAGATGATGAAAAACAGCAGGAGCATGATGCCATCCGTTCGACTTACCATATTCACTGGATGGGCATCAATCAGCATATCATTGCTGATAGCCAGCAGGGCCACAGCAGAAAGGATGCAAAGCGGTATTTCTGTGATCAACGTATTCCTGGTCACCATTATCGGGGCGAAGAAAGCCGTACAGCCCACAATCATCAACGTATTAAACATATTACTGCCCACTACATTGCCGATAGCTATATCTGCACTGCCCTTCAATGCAGAAGATATTGACACCGTCAGCTCTGGCGCAGAAGTACCGAACGCCACTACCGTAAGCCCGATGACAAGATCAGACACCTTTAACCTTTTTGCCAATGACGAAGCACCGTCTGTCAGGTAATTGGCCCCCAACAGTATCAGAACCAGTCCTCCAAGCAACAGAATTATATCCATAATTGAGAAAAAACTACATTTGGGAGCAAAGATAATAATTTTTTTTATTATCCGAATAAAGATTTTGCAGAACAAGTCAATATCCACCTTATTTATTGTGTTACACACGTTGCCAATCACACATCCACAGGTTTAGCAGAAAAGAATACAGGACTATGCAAAATCATTACATAAATTTACAATTCTAAGGGAAAAACCGGTTATTTTTTGGCAATTTTTAAAAAATCAGGCAAAAATATTTGCAATTAATAATAATTTCGATAACTTTGCACCTGAATAATCGCTTAAGGTTAATCTTACTAAAGTAAATGTAAAGAGAGCATTATTTTTCTTTTTGTCACCATTAACGTGCAAAACGTGGCTTTTCGTTACATCACTCAATAAGATTGACTCCAAGGCAAAGTATTAGTAATTTAAGTAAAGAGTTTTTTTATGAAAAAGAAATTCATGCTGTTCTTGACCTGCCTATTCATCGGAATAGGATTGGCTAACGCCCAGGTTACGAGGGTAACGGGTAACGTTACTTCTTCTGAAGACGGTGAGCCTGTAACAGGTGCTTCCGTTTTAGTAAAGGGCACAAACGTGGGTACGATTACCGACATCGACGGTAACTTTACCATTTCCAACGTGCCAAGTAATGCAACAACCCTGGTTATTTCCTTCATCGGTATGCAGACTCAGGAAATCCCTATCAGGGAAACCGTAAGAGTCATGTTGCGTCCAGACTCTGAATTGCTGGATGAAGTCGTGGTAACCGCTATGGGTATCTCAAAGGAAAAGAAAGCCTTGGGTTATGCCGTACAGGATGTGAAGTCTGACAAGTTGATGCAGGGTATGAGCACAGACTTGGCAGGTGCTATTTCCGGTAAGGTTTCCGGTTTGAACATCACCGCTTCATCTGGTATGCCTGGTGCTTCTTCACAGATTACCATTCGTGGTGCCCGCTCTTTTGACGGAAACAATACTCCTCTGTATGTGGTTGACGGTATGCCTATTGCTTCAACATCAGATAGAGATACAGGTAATTCAGTTACAGGTTCCGACTATGCAAACCGTTCTCTGGATATTGATCCTAACGATATCGAAAGCGTCAATATCCTGAAAGGTCAGGCAGCTTCTGCATTGTATGGTATGCGTGCTTCTAACGGTGTAATCATCATCACCACCAAGAGTGGTAAGGGATTGCAGCAGGGTAAGCCACAGATTACCTTTAACACAAGTTTGACTTTCTCAAAGGTTTCCACTTATCCAGACACACAGATGGAATATGCACAGGGTTCTGGCGGCAAGTTCTCACAGAACGCTTCTACCGCTTGGGGTCCTAAGATTTCAGAGCTTCCTAATGATCCTGGTTTCGGTGGTAACACTGATAACAGATATACCCAGCAGTACGGTATGCACCAGGGACAGTACTACAGCCCTAAGCATGCAGCAGCAGGCCTGGATCCATGGGTAACTCCAGCCGCTTATGACAATGTGAAGGATTTCTTCAAGACAGGTAACGCCTGGACAAACAACGTGACTATCTCACAGAACCTTGGAAGAGGTGACTATTCATTCTCTTTAGGCAACACCAGCCAGAACGGTATCGTAAAGAACACCGGTATGGAGCGTTATAACGCCAAGTTTAATGGTAACTTGAAAATCAACAGTTACTTCTCTACTGGTTTCAGTGGTAACTTCGTGGCTTCCAAGATCAAGAAGCAGTCAGGTGCTAACGACGGTTTGATGGCAACATTGTGGGGTGCACCTCCTTCATACGATTTGAAGGGCATTCCAAGCCATGCGGCAGGTGACCCATATACTCAGGTTCACTTCCGCTCACTGACCTTCGACAACCCATACTGGGCTGTTGAGAACAACGAGTTCTCTGAACGTTCACAGCGTTTCTTTGGTAATGCTTACCTGCGCTTCGAGTACCCTATCAACGAGAACATGAAGTTAGACGTGAAGTATCAGTTAGGTGACGATGCTTACACAACTACTTACAAAGATATGTTTGGCTACGGTCACAAAGGTAGCGACGGTGAAATCACGAAGAACGCTTATACCATTAACGAGCTGAACTCTCTGTTCACTGCAACTTTTGACTGGAACATCAACGAGGATTGGCATTTGAACTTCCTGTATGGTAATGAAATCGTGCAGAGCAAAACTTGGATTGAAAGAGGCGTTGGTAACCACTTCAACTTCTCTGGCTGGAATAACATGAATAACATTTCAACTTATTCAGCCCGTGAATACACTTACAGGAACCGTACAATCGGTAACTTCGTAAACTTGTCATTGGACTATAAGAACATGCTGTTCTTGAACGCAACAGGTCGTCAGGACATTGCATCTTCTATGCCTCGTAACAACCGCAGGTTCTTCTATCCGTCTGTTTCTCTGGGCTTCATCTTCACAGAGTTAGAGCCTCTGAAGAACAACGTGCTGACTTATGGTAAGATTCGTGGTTCATACGCAGAGGTTGGTCAGGCTGGTGAGTACTTACCATCATACTATTCAATCCCAAGCTATGGTGGTGGTTTCTCAAGCGGCACTCCATTCCAGTATCCTACTAATGGTGTGGTTGCTTATACTCCATCAAGGAGAATCTATGACCCGAACCTGAAACCACAGAACACAAAATCTTGGGAGGTTGGTGTTGACCTCGGTTTCTGGAATGGTCTGGTTACATTAGAATACACCTATTCTCGCCAGAACGTGAAGGATCAGATCTTCGGTGTGCCTTTGGCAGCATCTACAGGTTACGATGAATTGGTAACTAACGGCGGTAAGATTCACACTAACGCTCATGAATTCACCCTCGGCCTGAAGCCAATTCAGAAGAGAAACTTCAAGTGGGATCTGTCTGTGAACTTCACCAAGGTTGACAACTACGTTGACGAATTGGCTGAGGGTGTGAACAGCATCTTCCTCGGTGGTTTCGTTGAGCCACAGGTTCGCGCAGGTATCGGTGACAAGTTCCCTGTTATCTATGGTACCAGCTTCCTGCGTAACGAGAACGGTGACATCGTAGTTGATGAAAACGGTCTGCCACAGGTTGGTGAAGAGAAGGTAATTGGTTCTGTTGCTCCAGACTTCCAGATGGGCTTCAACACCAGCTTTGAAATCTATAAGTTCAAGCTGAGCGCAACCCTTGATTGGAAGAAGGGTGGTGAGATGTACTATGGTTCATACACCATGATGGATTACTATGGATCAAGCCAGCGTTCTGCAGACTTCCGCAACATGGATAAGTTCTTGTGCGAATGGCCAGCAGTGAAGGCAGATGGCACACCTAATGACATCTACATCTCAGGTAGTGACGCTTTCTCTTACTTCAATGTATTGAGCGATATTTCAGAGGCATTTATCCACAAGTCTTCATACCTGAAGCTGCGTGAAATCTCTCTGAGCTATCCTGTAGTTGACACTCCAAAGTTAGGTGTTACTTTGAGCGCATTCGCACGTAACCTGCTGTTGTGGTCAAGCGTAAAGGGATTCGATCCAGACGCTTCTCAGGGTAACAACAACATGGCCGGTGGTTTCGAACGTTTCTCTCTGCCAGGATCATCAACATTCGGCTTTGGTCTTTCATTTAAATTCTAAAAGGAGATTACAGATATGAAAAAGATATTTTCAACTTTATTCGGCTTCGCGGCTCTTTCACTGGGCTTGGCTTCATGCTCCGAGGATGTGATGGATACCATCAACAAGGACTTAAACCATGCTACAGACGTAAGCGCTAAGTTTATTGTGACCGACTTGATTACCAATACGGCAATCAACATTGTCGGTGGAGACCTAAACACGTACGCCTCAGTGGCTGTTGAGCATGAAGGCGGTGTATTCAATCAGCTTTACAATGCTGAGACACGCGTTGGCGAGTGGAACACAGCCTCTTGCTTCAATAACTCTTGGAGCAATATTTATAACAACATAAAGAATGCTCAGATTGTGATTGCCAAGACTGCTGACGATTCAGAAAGCACTGATGCTGGCAATGCTGCTATAAGAGGCATTGCTGAGGTAATCTTAGCCCACAATTCGGCTGTATTGACTGACCTATTTGGCGACGCTCCTTATTCAGAAGCAGCCAAAGGTGCAGAAAACATGAACCCGGCACTTGACACCCAGCAAAGCATTTATCAGAGCCTGATGGCTACATTGGATAAGGCTATCGCAGACCTGCAGGCAGGTGGTTCAAACTCAGGATTAGGTTCTTTTGATTATCTCTATGGTGGTGACAACTCAAAGTGGCTGAAATTCGCTTACGGTCTAAAGGCTCGTTTACTGATGCATACCATCTACCGTGCTTCTGACAAGGCATCTGTCTATAACCAGATACTTTCCTTGATTGACCAGTCATTCGCAGACCCAAGCGAGGACGCAGAGTTCAATGTATATGACAGCTCTAACTGGAACCCGACGTTCGACTTCCAGTATAGCCGCGACTACTTCGGTTTCAGCCAAAGCATCTATAACAAGATGATGGCCCGCAACGACAAACGAATCACTCGTATTCTGTTTGAGCCTTACGGTTATCACCTGACTCCTGACAGCGATGATTTGCTGCTGGTACCGAACGGTGAAGATTTCGCTCCTGTACAGTGGGAATACAGCTTCGACGCATACTGTATGGCTATGACCGCTTCTACTTATCTGCTGAGCTATTATGAACTGCAGTTCCTGAAGGCAGAGTGTCTCGCTCGTCTGGGACGTGATGCAGAAGCTAAGGCGTGCGTGAAGATTGCCCTTGAACTGGCATTCGAGAACACAGAAGCTTCTGTTCAGGCAGCACTCGCATCTGGACAGCTGGCTATGCCTGATGACGATGAGAGTACCGCACTGACAGCTGCTGATGCAGATGAGTATTTTGCAAACATCGTTGAGCCTCTGAGTGGAGACGCTTTATTGGCAGAAATCATGGTTCAGAAATATCTGGCAATGTATGGCGCTAACGGTGAATCACTTGAAACTTACAATGATATCCGTCGTATGAAGGCTTTAGGTGAGAATTTCGTTGAGTTGGAAAACCCAAAGAACTCATCTAAGTTCCCATTGCGATATGGCTATGGTTCTAGTGATACCACCACCAATCCTAACGTTCAGGCTGCATTCGGCAACGGACAGTATGTATTCTCTGAGCCAGTTTGGTGGGCAGGCGGCAGCCGATAATCAAAAAAAAGAAACAAACGGCAAACCACTATAATACTCTTTTTTGATTATTTGTTTGGGAGGGGATTTCCGATGAGGATGTCCCCTCCTTTTTTAAACAACGTGAGTTCGACGAATTAAAACAGTGCTGATTGATTATCTGTAACACTTCTGTGCATATAATAAATGTATTTTCAGAAAAACATCTATCACATCTATCACTATATCACTAACATTTGATATTCAAGTATTATCACAGTGATAGATAGTGATAGATAGTGATACATTTGGGCGAAATAATGTATTTTGGATGGAAAAAACAGTGCTAACCTGTCAATTTCATGCACCTTTCTGCACTGAATTTCTAACATGATATGCAGTAATGTAGGATGTTAATTCGTGGAATTTCGATATTACACTCACGGGGTAATGTCATTACACTCTTTGCGTAATCCCGTTACATCCTTGATGTAATAATGACTTAAAGCTTTGTCGGCAGAGGAAAGAAACGTCTTGCACCATCTGTCGCAGGCATTTCCATCACCCGTTCGAGCGTCATCCACCAGGTATCGCGATATCTCCTATGGGGGTATAACAGATACTGCGATAC
>JAFUVZ010000034.1 GCA_017471185.1 Bacteroidaceae bacterium | reverse complement strand
CTGTTTCTCTTCTTACGTGGGAACATGACGCAAAGTTACAGAATTTTCCTGAGTCACCCAAGTCACCAAGAGGAATACCCTGTTTATCGGTGTTTCAGACAGGATACACCCTCGGAAATGTTAAAACCGCCGAAGTCAGGATGGGTCTTATGCGTAAATCCGTTTTGTTCATTCGAAATGCTCGTTCAATGAACCACAGATTATGATAGTTCGCTACAATCTTTTTTGGCGGCAGTTTTGAATTTGTGACATACGCTTTGATACCATCCCATGCGGCATCAGACTCAAACCGTTCATAATCGATAGAAATCCTCACATTGCCTTCCATACGAAGGTACTTGTTGTACCCACGGTTGTTGATATTGTTCTTGGTCAGCCTGCCCGCACCCAATTTCTTCTCTAATCGCTGGAGTCCGTCCCTTCTATTTTTGGCATCATTTCTAGATCTGGCATCACTCATAGACACAACTATACGACGTTTGTCCTTGCGTATGAACGAGCGCACCTGTCCGTCCTTGAGTCTCATGGAAAGGATCTTTTCCTTCACGTCAGAACTGTCATTCTTAGGTCTCGCACCTAATATATACTGATAGCCGGCCCGGTCAAGGGCATCTATGTTATTTTTAGAAAGCAGACCAGCATCAGCAATGACAACCGGATGATTGAAACCGAATCTGGCGGCCAGAGATTCCAACATCGGAATCAGTGTCTTGCTCTCATGAATATTGCCCTCGAATACCTCGTAGCCAATGGGGTTACCCCCAACGGCAACCAATAACCCGAGAAATATCTGCGGATTGCGGTGACGGCCTTCTTTGGAAAAGCCGCATATGCGGAGGTCGTCCTCGTCTGAGGCCTCGAAGTAGAGCGTAGTCATGTCATAGAATACAACACCGACCTTGCCTTTGAGCACTTTCTTTGTCTGAGCATAGCTGATTTGTTCTACCTTGTGTTTAATCCCGCATCTTTCAGCTGGACTCAACCTGTCTATAAAGTTGTATATATTGTGCTTGGTCACACTCACATGCAGATAACGTTGCAGATAGTCTATTGTCTTCAGCTTGCTTCCGGGACTGAACAGACGGCAAACGACCAGGTGGCGAAACATCGGCTCTTCAATTGCACTGTAACCGATTTGGTCATAAATTGAGCCATACACAAGTTCTGGACCTTGTACACGAACCTGAGAGCTCGAAAGACTTGACATGAAGTCGGTGATTATATCATCCTTCTCCCATGAAAATGGAAGCTATGGTCCATGCCGGTCACTGATCCACTGCTGAGCTTTCCGTTCAAAAGAACGGAGTATTGTCTCATCACGTGAGGTGCCAAAACGCTGGACTACAACGTTCTTGCCGTCTATCTTGGAAACAACCTCAACACTGTATGTTCCCGATTTATTAGGCTTCCTTCGGTAAAACATATTGCAAATTTAGTGCGAGACACCCAAATTTGCAAATTTCAAACGCTATATTATTGAAAATCAATTATATTTTTTCCATAAAGATTTTTGTCGGAAAAACAGGAGTTTTGGTGAATAGGCGTGAAAAGGTATGAAGAGGAAAAATGCCAATTCATACTATTAACTCACTGTTACATTGCGTATTACAACCTATTTGTGAGGTGTGATGACTATTTTGTAATATGGTATGTTTAGATGAGTTTCTGTGTAGAATTCTCACGAGAATCAAGCGGCTTAGTTCTATTAAGCGGGACGCTTACTTAGGGTAAAAGGTTCACTTTCCTCAACTAATTTGTATGATACTTGTTAAGCATAGGTTTGATACTTGCTAAGTATAACTTTGATACTTGTAAGCCCATGAGTAATTATAGCGTAAGACAATACTCCAGAACACACTTATATGTTTAGGATATTTGTTGCATTTTAATTTTGATAATTGAAAGCAAAAAATTACTTTTGTGATGTCATTTACATAAATAATTGTATGAGAATAGGAGTTTTAACATCAGGTGGCGATTGCCCTGGGATCAATGCTGCCATCCGTGGCGTATGTAAGAGCGCCCTCAATCATTACGGTATGGAGGTGATAGGCATTCACAGCGGATTTGAAGGACTGCTGACTAAAGAGGTGGATGTGCTCGATGAGTCATCCTTGTCAGGACTGCTTAGCCAGAACGGTACGATATTGGGTTCTTCGCGAGAGCAACCCTTCAAGCGTGGAGGTATTATGCCTGATGCTGACAAGCCTGCACTTATCAAGAAGAATATCCAGGACCTGAGGCTCGACTGCATCGTGTGTATAGGAGGTAACGGCACGATGGATACGGCTGCTAAAATGATGGCTCTTGGCATCAATGTAGTTTCTATTCCTAAGACCATAGATAATGACGTCTGGGGTACAGATACCACTTTTGGCTTTGATTCAGCAGTGAGTGTAGCTACAGATGCCATCGACCGTCTTCATTCCACCGCCAGTTCCCACAAACGGGTAATGGTGATTGAGGTGATGGGACATAAGTCGGGATGGATAGCTCTTTATTCAGGTATGGCTGGTGGAGGTGACGTGATACTGTTGCCAGAAATCCCGTATAATATCACCAATGTGGGCAATGCATTGATTGACCGTATCAAGAAAGGTAAGTCCTACTCGATTGTAGTCGTGGCGGAGGGAATCAAGACTTCCAATAGCAGGAAACACGCAGGAGAGTATATCGCTGAAGAAATAGAATATGAAACAGGTATAGAAACCCGACAGACGGTTCTCGGATATATACAACGAGGAGGAGCACCTACTTCTTTCGACCGCAACTTAGCTACACGTATGGGTGGCCATGCTGTAGAGCTGATTGCCAACCAACGATTCGGGCGTATGGTGGCTTTGCAAGGTAATAAGATATCCTCAGTGGACATCAGGGATGTGGCTGGGAAACAGAAGTATGTGTCTGATCGGGATGACCTGATTGTGGAAGGCCGCCGGATGGGAGTTTGCTTTGGATAGTCTTCAGCTGTTTCCATGCCATCATAGCGGCATCTTGCTCAGCTTCCTTTCGTGAGTGTCCGTTGCCCTTTCCGCAGAAGATGCCGTCAATGGTAACTTCTACCTCAAAGCAGGGTACCTTCATTTTATCATAAGTCTGAGAGACGATGGTGAAGCAGATGTTTCTTTTATTCTTCTGGCACCATTCGTTCAGCTTGGATTTATAATTGCTCTCAGTCTTACTGATGGCATCAAGGTTAGTCTCTCCCTTGAGAATATAGTCTCTCACGTAACGGTAGCAAGCCCTATACCCTTTGTCTAAGTATAATGCCCCTATCAACGCTTCGAGTGAATTGCCTGACAGATTTTTCTGGATAGTTGCCTGCAGCTCAGGAATATTGTGCTTCAACATCTTGTCAATACCCATGAGGGAACCAATCTGATTGAGGGTTTCTCTCTTCACGATTTTCGATCTTGTGGAGGTCAGTTCGCCTTCCTTGGCGTATGGAAAATGCTTGAAAAGAATATGCCCCACCACCAGATTCAGTACCGCATCGCCTAAAAATTCAAGCCTCTCATTATTGATTTTGTGTCCTTTCTTGTCGATGATGGACATTGACCTGTGCACAAGGGCGATATGATAGTATTTGATGTTATTCGGTTTGATGCCCAGATTGCGGGAAAATAAAAGATAAGACTTCTTGTCTTTCTTGAAAAGAAGTCTTATCCACCAGTAGGTATTATGCAGGAAGTCTTGTAACTTACTCCGCATATTTCTTAACTATAAGGCACGCATTGTGACCACCGAAGCCGAATGTGTTTGACAAAGCTACGTTGACGGTACGCTTCTGTGCCTTGTTGAATGTGAAGTTCAGGTTATAGTCAATGTTCTCATCATTATCACCTTCCTCATGGTTAATGGTAGGTGGTACGATGTCATTCTGCACGGAGAGTATGCTGAATATGGCTTCTGCAGCGCCTGCGGCACCCAGCATGTGACCAGTCATTGACTTGGTTGAACTGATGTTCAATTTGTAAGCATGTTCGCCAAACACCTGCTTGATAGCTTTTGCTTCCGAGACATCTCCAACAGGTGTAGATGTGCCGTGAACATTGATATAGTCAATGTCTTCTGGCTTCATGCCTGCATCTTCCAAAGCGTTCTGCATCACCAGAATGGCGCCCAGGCCATCAGGATGTGAAGCTGTCAGGTGATAAGCGTCAGCAGACATACCCTCACCAGCTACTTCAGCATAAATCTTGGCACCACGGGCCTTGGCATGCTCCAGCTCCTCCAGAATCAGACACCCGGCACCTTCACCCATGATGAAACCGTCACGACTGCCGCTGAAAGGGCGTGAAGCTGTTTCTGGAGTGTCATTACGGGTTGTCAAGGCGTGCATGGCATTAAACCCACCAACTCCGCCAGCTGAGATTGCAGCTTCTGAACCTCCTGTCACCATCACGTCTGCCTTGCCTAAGCGTATCAGATTGTATGCGTCAGCTATGGCATTGGTAGAAGTAGCACATGCGGAGGCTACAGAATAGTTTGGTCCATGGAAACCGAAAGTAATGGAAATCTGTCCTGCTGCAATATCCGAAATCATCTTTGGAATGAAGAACGGATTGAACTTTGGACCTTGTTCCTGATGCTGGTAATAGTAGCCAATCTCATCTTCAAAAGTACGGATACCGCCGATTCCGGCACCGAACACAACACCAATCCTGTTCTTGTCTTCTGTTTCCAGGTTTAGTGCAGCATCCTCAACAGCCTGCTTGGCAACTGCCACTGCAAACTGTGTATAAATATCCATCTTGCGAGCTTCTTTCCTATCAATATATTGGGATGGGTCAAAGTTTTTAACTTCGCAAGCGATACGTGTCTTGAAGAGTGATGCGTCAAAACGAGTAATCGGTCCTGCGCCACTTACACCTTTCAGCAGGTTTTCCCAGGTCTCTCCAACGGTATTACCTAAGGGCGTGAGGGCTCCAAGACCAGTTACTACTACTCTTTTTAACTCCATATATCAGAATGATGGATTTTTATGCAGCTAAGTTAGCTTCGATATAACTAATAGCGTCACCAACGGTCTGAATAGTCTCAGCTTTCTCATCTGGAATCTGCAGCTCGAAAACTTTCTCAAACTCCATGATCAGTTCTACTGTATCCAATGAATCTGCGCCAAGGTCATTAGTAAAGCTTGCTTCGTTAGTGATTTCTGATGGTTCAACACCCAGTTTGTCTGCAATGATTGCGTAAACTTTTGCAGAGATTTCTTCTGTTGTCATAACTTTTAGTTTTTAATTAGTAAATAATAATCTTGTTAATAGTACAAAAACATTGGTTTACCGTGAAAATCAGCTGCGTTTTTTTGCATTTGTTCCCACTTTACACTATTTTTGCGATGCAAAGGAATAAATATTTCTTTTACCAAACAAATATTTGACTAATTAAATGATATTTTTTGCACATTTTTCACTTTTTTGTGCAGCAAAATAGAGGTTTTATGATAAATAACTTGGCAATTCTCGCTTCGGGTAATGGCAGTAATGCGGAAAACATAGCCCAATATTTCGCAAACGATCCTGATGTCAGGGTCAAGTTGATTTTGACTAACAGTCAGAAGGCTTTTGCTTTGCAAAGGGCACGGAAAATGGGCATACCATGCGCTTATTTTTCTAAGGAATTCTGGCAGGATGGCAGGGTTATCCTGAATCTTTTCCATTCAATGGACATTACTTTTGTCGTGCTGGCTGGTTTCCTCGCAAAAGTGCCAGATATTATCTTGCAGGCTTATCCTCAGAAGATGGTGAATATCCATCCGTCTCTGCTGCCCCTTCATGGAGGCAAGGGTATGTATGGAGACCGTGTGCATGAGGATGTATTGCGTTGCGGAGATCAGGAGAGTGGCATAACTATTCACTATACCAGTGAGGTGTATGATGCAGGTCAGATTGTAGCCCAGTATAAGTGTGAGGTGAAACCGGATGACACCTCTGAGACCCTGGCTACAAGGGTTCATGCGTTGGAGTATGAGTACTATCCGAAGGTGATTGAAGGACTGTTGAGGGGATCTTTATAGTTCGAGATTGAACTCCACCGGGTGTTTCTTCTGATATCTTTTCCAGAACTCGGCCCTATATTGCAGGGCGAGTCGTTCGCATTCGTCAGGATTAAATCCTCTGATGCGGGCATATTCCCTTACGGTCTGTATAATGAATTGCTTGGGACCCCATAAACGTGAGAAATTCCTACAGCCTGTCTTCATATCCACTTGTCCGAAATACATACGGTTGATATCAACGATGGTGAAGTCATACTTCCCGTTTTCCACCTTATATAATATGTTGCCTGGAGAAAAATCTTTGTGTAGTACCCCCTTCTCGTGCATATAAGCCGTGAAGGCTGCAAGAGCAGGGGCCATGTCTTCACATGCTTCTGGCGTTGCATTTCCAAGCCAATAAATCGTGTTGTAGCCTTGTGCCTGTACGCTAATGAAATAACAATATTTCAGCAAGCCCCAGTGCCTTTCCTCTATGTAAGCCGCAGATTCTGGTGTGCTGATGCCTTTCTCTGCCAGGATGAACGGGTATTCGAAAGCCCTGAGTCCTTTGGGCTTCCTGATGGATGTGGAGTAAATGAGGTTGTTCAGGAAAAAAGGCTGTTGGTAACGTTTCACATTGATATGCATCCCATTGGGAGCCACCAGTTCTTTGATGAGGTTCCGCTTATGATATAGAGTCTTTCCTTCCTGAAGCATCAGCTTAGGTATGTCCACCAAATAGCTCCTGAGGCTTTCGAACTTCGGATTAACGAGGCATTTTTTCATGGCTAACGAGGTATTATGGAATAGATTCTGGCTACAATCTCACTGGCTGCCAACTGACGCAGACAAGCATAGTCGTCTCTGTGGCAAGGCTTGTTGCCGAAAATCGAACATGGCCTGCAGTCGAGTGTTGCCTGAATAGCGTTTTCTTCTTTCTGCTTCCATCCCATGAATCCGGCATAAGGATGAGTGGCTCCCCAGACAGATACCACAGGGATACCTGTGAGCGAAGCGAGGTGCATATTGGCGGAATCCATGGAAACCATCACATCCAGATGGCTCATCAAGGCCAATTCACCAGTCATTTTCAGCTTTCCAGCCACTACAGTAACTTGCTCCTTTCCTTTTGCCAGTCTGTTCAGCAGTTCTTTTTCCTGGGTTCCTCCACCGAAAAGAAACAGATGATTGCCTTCATCTTGAGAAAGCTGACTAATGATATCGGAAGTCGTTTCAAAAGGCAACACCTTGCCGGTATGAGCTGCAAATGGAGCGATGCCAATCCATCTTTTCTTTTCTGAGCTATCTGCAAGGCCGCTGAATAAGCTATCGTCTCCTTTTCCTGTTCCGAAAATTGAATGAAAACGAGGCTCGACATGCCATCCTAATGTTTCAAAAACATCCGCATATCTTTGAAAGGAGGTCTTGAGCTGCCTGAAACGCTTGTCCTTGGTACGGCAAAGTGCCTTTTTCTCACTTCTGCCTTTGTCGATATGAGCGCTCCTTATCCCAGCCATCTTGAAGAAGAATCTCAATATTTTGGTGCGCAATACATCATGGATATCAGCCACTGCGTCAAAATGCTCTTTCCTTAAGGTTTTGAAAAGACGGTAAAGGCCTCCTATTCCTTTGTAATCATCCAGGTTAACGCCTTGGAACGTCACATTGTCAGGCATGTGTGCGAACATAGGCTCCACGAAAACTTTGCTCAGCATTGTGATGTTGAGTTCCGGATGTTGGCGTGCCAGAGAATCAATGACAGGCACGCTCATAGCCACATCGCCCAAAGCCGAGAACCTGATGACAAGCAGTTTCATTTCTTTCCGTAAAGGACAGGATTGAGTGACGGGTCGTTATACATCTTCATCTGCTTATAGACTTTCATGTACTTCCTTCCCGCCTCTATGTCTGCCAGAAGCTGGTCAATGGCTGAGCTGAGGTCTTTCTGCTGCTCCAACAATACGTTTAGTTTCTGCTGGCATGACTCATGATGCTCTGGAGTGGAATCTATGCGTTCTACCTGTTCACGCATGTGGAAAATCTTCAAGGCGAGGATAGACAGACGGTCTATCGCCCAGGCGGGACTTTCTGTATTGATGGAGGCGTCTGGCAAGATCTCAACGTCCTTGTATTTATCCAGGAAATAGCTGTCAATCAGTTCCACCAGGTCAGTCCTGTCTTGGTTAGACTTATCAATCCTACGTTTGATTTTCAAGGCTTCCACGGGGTCAATGTTTGGGTCACGGATGATATCCTCCAAATGCCATTGCACCGTATCGATCCAATTTTTCAGATAGAGGTAATACTCTATGCTTCTCAAAGGATAAGGATTCTGGATAGGGGTATCCACATGGTCATTCTTGTGATAGTCGGCTATCACTTGATTGAAAATGCTGTTGGATAGTTCTGTAAATTTCATAAACAAGGTTTTTCATATATACTGTCTTGCAAATATAGTAAGTTTTTGTAATTTTGCATGGTATATTTAAGAAAAATGTTTTATGAAAGAGTTTATTCAGGTACTGAGACGCTTCGTACCTCCCTATAAGAAATACCTGGTGCTAACAGTATTTTTCAATATCCTTAGCGCATTGCTCAATATCTTCTCGTTCATGGCCATTATCCCTATCCTCAATATCCTGTTTCAGACGGAAGGGGCAATGGAGAGGGTAGAGTGGATTCCTTGGAGTGAGATGACTTTAGGCAATATCTCTCATGTGCTCAGCAACAATGCCAACAGCTTTGTGCAGGATATGGTCCTGAGTGTAGGGCCTACTACCACCATGCTGCTGATAGGCTTGTTTCTGGCATTCGCCACTTTCCTCAAGACGGGGGCTTATTTCCTTTCCTCTGCCACCATCGTGCCTGTTCGCACAGGTGTGGTAAGGGATATCCGCAATCAGCTTTATCAGAAGATAAACTCTCTGCCTTTGGGCTTTTTCAGTGAGGAACGTAAGGGTGACATCATAGCCCGCATGAGTGGTGATGTGCAGGAGATTGAGAATTCCATCATGGCGAGTCTCGACATGTTGTTCAAGAACCCGATTCTGATTATAGCTTATTTCGCTGCCTTGCTGATGGTTTCTTGGGAGCTGACGGTATTTACCCTGGTTTTTGTGCCTATTTTCGGGTGGTTCATGGGCTTTGTGGGTAGAAAATTGAAAGCCAAGAGTATCAAGGCTCAGTCTCTTTGGAGTGATACCATGAGTATTGTGGAGGAAACTTTGGGAGGCTTGCGCATCATCAAGGCTTTCAATGCTGAGGATAAGATGAACAAGCGTTTTGATAAGATTAATTCCGGTTATCGTGACCACATTATGCGTGTCAATATCCGTCAGTCGATGGCTCACCCCATGAGCGAGTTCCTGGGGACGGTGATGATTGTCATAGTACTTTGGTTTGGTGGCATACTGGTCTTGAACCGTCAGGTGCTCGATGGCTCTACCTTCGTATATTATTTAGTGATTCTTTACAGCATCATCAATCCGTTGAAAGAGTTTTCAAGAGCCAGCTATAATATCCCTAAGGGCTTGGCTTCCATGGAGCGTGTGGATAAGATCCTGATGGCAGAGAACAATATCAAGGAGTCAGAACATCCTGTTCATATCGGTGACTTCAAGCATCAGATAGAGTTCCGTCATGTTTCTTTCAAGTATGCTGACAAATGGGTGTTGAGAGATATCAACCTGACTATTGAGAAAGGCAAGACCATTGCGTTGGTAGGACAGAGTGGGGGAGGTAAATCCACCTTGGTTGACCTTATCCCAAGATATTATGACGTGCAGGAGGGTGAGGTGCTGATAGATGGCATCAATGTCAAGGATCTGGGTATTCATGACCTTCGCCAGCTCATTGGCAATGTAAATCAGGAGGCCATACTCTTTAATGATACCTTCTTCAACAACATCTCTTTCGGTGTAGATGGAGCTACCCTTGAGCAGGTGGAGCAGGCTGCCCGCATTGCCAATGCCCATGAATTTATCATGGCTACAGAGCATGGTTATGATACCAATATAGGCGACCGGGGAGGCAGGCTCTCAGGAGGACAGCGCCAGCGTGTGAGCATAGCCCGTGCCATCCTGAAGAATCCACCGATATTGATTTTGGATGAGGCTACCTCAGCTTTGGATACTGAGAGCGAACGATTGGTGCAGGATGCGTTGGAACGACTCATGAAGACTCGAACCACAGTCGCCATTGCCCATCGACTCAGCACTATACGCAATGCAGATGAGATTTATGTGTTGCATGAAGGAAAGATTGTGGAGCAAGGCAAGCATGAAGAGCTACTCCAGCTGGGAGGCTACTATAAGAAGCTGAACGATATGCAGTCGTTGTCTTAAAACATGATAGGTGGTAAAATACAAAAAGGACGCTGCTCACGCAGTGTCCTTTTTGTTAGTTAGTATTATGAGATTTTTTGAGAGTTGAAACTTTACAGTTCCGTTTTATACACTAACTATATAATGTTTAAAGCAAATGAAAATGTTATTTAATAAAGCAAATGAAAAAACTTCTATTTCCTAATCTTCTCTAACTGCTCCACAGGTTTCAGATTGCGTGACAGACTGTCTTTAGCCTGTTGGTCAACATTCTCGGATTCGTTTCCCAGTGCAACGGAGGGAGAATTAATCTGTTGGCCGATGGTGTCGTTTACCGCCATCTGATGATAGTCTTGCAGCCAGGTGCGCTCCGCCAGGTTTCCCACTGCCAGCAACAAAGCTATGGCAGCAGCAGCTCGCAAGATAGGAGCCAGACGGGTGAAGATGGAAACATTCTTGGCTTTTACCACGCGCCTCTCCACCTGCTTAAGCAAACGCTCGTCGAAATCTTCGCCCAGGCTCTCTTGCTGCATGAACTCCTGAAAGACGAACAAATCCTTGTACCGCATCAGATGGGCTGGTACCACCTCACTGCTGAAGAATTGGCGAAGCCGCCTTTCTTCTTCCACAGTGGTCTCGCAGTCCCAATACTTCTGCAAAAGCCGTTCAATCTGTTTAGAGTCCATAACTGTTTAACTTTAAAAAACCTTGCTTCACTTTCTGCCTTGCCCTGAACAGGTTAATCTTCACTTGTTCTTCAGTGATGTCCAGTGTTTCGGCAATTTCCTTATAGCTTTTTTCCTCAATGTCTCTCATCTGCATGATCTGCCGCTGTTTTTCGGGCAGCTCGTCAATCAGCTGATGCACCAACATAAGGCGCTCCTTTTGCTCCAGCTGTTCGTAAGGAGTGGCATCATCTTGCGTCCTGTCATGCTCAGGAGTCAGTTCCTCTGCTTTTGAATCCATTCTTTCCCGCATGTCAATAGCGAGATTCTTTGTCAGCGTGAGGCAATAAGCCTCAATAGATTCCAGCGAGTTCCACTCCTCCCGTCTGTTCCAGACCTTGATGAGCGTTTCCTGCACGATATCCTCTGCTTCCGCTCTGTCGAACGTAATGCGCAAAGCCACCCGAAAGAGTTTGTCCTTCAGTGGAAGGATGTCGTCACGAAAGCTGATTTCTTTCATCTCTTCATTTATATAGACGGATGAAACGGTGAAAAGTTACACTGTTCTCTCAAAAAATTATCTGATTTTTGTTCCATGACGGCCATCGATAGTGTCTGATGAGGTGATAATCACCTGGTTAACGCCCGCATCTATCGCATGGAAAGCATTCTCTAATTTAGGTATCATTCCTCCCTGTATCACTCCTTGCTCCACCAGTCGGCTGAATTGCTGACGGTTGATTTCCGTTATCACACTGTTATCATCCGTCTCATCGCTCAACACACCTTTTTTCTCGAAACAATAGATAAGTGTCACATCGAAGTAGGCGGCCAATGCCTTGGCTGTTTCACTGGCTATGGTATCGGCGTTGGTATTCAGAATATGACCTTGACCATCATGAGTCAATGGGGCCATTACGGGCACGATATTTGATTTAATGAGTTCTGCCAGCCTGCCTCCATTTACCTGCTTCACATCTCCCACAAATCCGTAGTCAATGTCTTTTACCGGGCGTTTGTCAGACAGAATCACGTTCATATCTGCACCCGTAAGCCCTACGGCATTTATATCCCTGGCTTGCAGACCCGACACGATATTCTTGTTGACCAGTCCGCCATAGACCATCGTCACTACTTTGAGCGTTTCGGCATCAGTGATGCGTCTGCCGTTTACCATCTGACTCTCGATACCCAGTTGGGAGGCGATTCTGGTGGCTGACCGTCCTCCTCCGTGAACCAGCACTTTGTAGCCTTTTATCTGGGCGAAATCATCAAGCAGCTTTTGCAAGCTCGCTGGCTCTTCCACAATTTTGCCGCCAACCTTCACCAAAGTGAGATGGGACATATATTGACCGTTATTCATTTTAATCTACATTAATAGCTCTATTCAAGGTATGTGTATCCGTAGAGTCCTGAGCGATAGTTAGACAGGAACTCCTTGCCCTCATCAACGGTGATCTTGCCTTCCTTCACTGACTTACTTACCCAAGTCTCCAAAGTTCTTACCAGCTTCTTGGGATTGAATTGCACATAGTCGAGCACCTCAGCCACCGTTTCGCCATCAATCACCTGGTCGATGGTATAGCCTTTTTCGTCAACAGAGATATGCACGGCGTTGGTATCGCCAAACAAATTGTGCATGTCGCCCAAGATTTCCTGATAAGCACCAACCAAGAACACACCTATATAATAATGTTCCTTCTGTTTCAGCGAATGAACTGGCAGGTAGTTGGTCACGCTTCTGGTAGAGATAAAGTTGGCAATCTTTCCGTCAGAGTCGCAAGTGATATCCTGCAGTGTTGCCTCCTTGTCAGGTTTCTCGTCCAAACGTTGCAACGGCATGATAGGGAATATCTGGTCGATAGACCATGAGTCGGGCAAGGACTGGAACAAAGAGAAATTGCAGAAATACTTATCCGCCAAGAGCTTTGGTAAGCCACGCAGCTCGTCAGGCGTATGCTTCAGGTTCTGTGCGATGTGGTTCACTTCTCGCATCACGCTCCAATACAGGCACTCTATCTTGGCGCGAGTCTGCAAATCTACCAGTCCGTGGCTGAACAGGTTCAGTGATTCGTCTCTAATCTGCTCGGCATCATGGAAAGCCTCCAGCATAGTGTTCTGATTCAGCTTGTCCCATATACTGTAAAGTTCGCGAACCAGTTCGTGGTCGTTCTCACTGATGTCTTCCTCATCATCCCACTCTGGCAGATGAGCCGTTTCCAATACATCGAAAATCAACACTGAATGATAGGCAGACAAAGCGCGCCCACTCTCCGTGATGATGTTTGGATGAGGAATATTGTTTTTGTCACTGATATCCACCAATGTAGAAATGGCGTCGTTCACATACTCCTGGATAGAGTAGTTCACACTGCCCTCATTGATGCCAGAGCGAGTGCCGTCATAATCCACACCCAGTCCGCCACCAATATCCACAAATTCCACGTTAAAGCCCAAGTGGTGCAGCTGTACATAGAATTGTGAGGCTTCCACCAGAGCTGTCTGGATATGGCGAATCTTTGTCACCTGACTACCGATATGGAAATGAATTAGCTTCAGACAATCCTCCATCTTCTTTTCGGTGAGGAAGTCAAGGGCTTCTAACAATTCGCTGGAGGTTAGTCCGAACTTACTGCCGTCACCACCGCTTTGCTCCCATTTACCACTTCCGGATGAAGCCAGCTTAATGCGGATGCCGATGTTTGGCCTCACGTCCAGTGTCTTGGCAATCTTTGCAATCAGCTTCAGCTCGTTCATCTTCTCTACCACAAGGAAGATACGTTTGCCCATCTTCTGAGCCAGCAACGCCAGTTCTATATAACTTTCGTCCTTATATCCGTTGCAGATAATCAGCGAGTCTGAGTCCATGTTCGTGGCAATCACCGCATGAAGCTCAGGCTTTGAGCCAGCCTCCAGTCCCAGGTTGTACTTCTTGCCGTGGCTCACTACTTCCTCCACTACGGGCCTCATCTGGTTTACCTTGATAGGATAGATGATGAAGTTCTGAGCTTTATAGTTATACTCCTCAGCCGCCCGTTTGAAGCAATGCGAGATTTTCTCTATACGGTTATCAAGGATGTCAGGAAAACGTACCAGCATGGGAGCCGTTACGTCACGCAACGAGAGTTCGTCAACCAGCTCTCTTAAATCGACCTCCACTCCGTCTTTCAACGGAGTAACGACCACATGACCTTTGTCATTGATACCAAAGTATGAAGCGCCCCATCCCTTGATGTTGTAAAGCTCTTCAGAGTCTTCAATACGCCATTTTCTCATTTTCTGCTGAATCTCACAAATTATAGGTTATAAATAGGTTTGAACAGCAAAAGTAATAAAAAATACGGTAAAACTACTATATTTGCAGGAAAAACAGTAAGATATGGGAAAATTCAAGATTGAGATCTGCGCCAACTCAGTAGAAAGCGCACTGATGGCCCAGAAAGGGGGAGCCGATAGGGTGGAGCTCTGCACAGGCATCGCAGAGGGTGGCATCACGCCATCAATCGGTGAGGTATCGGAGGTAAAGGACAGCCTTAGTAAAACTCTGATGAACGTTATGATCCGTCCTCGTGGAGGCGATTTCTGCTATTCACCTCATGAGTTAAGGGCTATGGAGAACGACATCCTTGTGATGTGCCTGATGCCTATTCATGGTTTTGTATTTGGATGTCTCACTCCGGCAGGAGATGTGGACATGAAGGCAATGAGGCGGCTGATGAAGAGGATAAAGGTAAAGGGTAAGGGAGTTACTTTCCATCGTGCCTTCGATATGTGTCGGAATCCTTTCCAGGCTTTGGAAGATATTATCGCCTTAGGCTGCGAGCGCATCCTTACCTCAGGACTACAAGCCACGGCTGAAGAGGGAATCCCATTGATTAAGAAACTGGTAGAGCAAGCTGCAGGCCGTATTGTCATTATGCCAGGCTGTGGCATCACTCCTCAGAATATCAGGAAGATTGCAGAAGAGACTGGTGCTACTGAGTTTCATTTCTCAGGTCGCCATGCTGTAGGAAGTCCCATGCAGTTCCGCAATCCTCACGTCTCTATGGGAGGTACTGATCAAATAGATGAATACTCTCGTCTGGTCACTGACCCTGCCATGGTGAAGGCTGCTTGGAAAGCACTGAATAGATAGGGTAAAAAGATACATCTTTCGCAGAAAAAGATTATATTTGCTGAATAATACCAAAACTGATATAATTATGAAGAAGATTTTCGGAATGTTGGCACTTATATTATGGATAGGCGCTAACGTGGAAGCCAAGGTGAAGTTGCCACACCTGATAGGTGACAACATGGTGCTGCAGCAACAGAGTGACGCACGTCTCTGGGGAAAGGCTGAGCCAGGCAAGACAGTCAAGGTAACTGTTTCCTGGAATAGTGAGACTTATTCCGCAAAAGCAGACAGACAGGGCAACTGGAAGCTTTCCGTCAGAACACCTGAAGCTTCATATACCCCGCTGAGCATCACCTTTGACGATGGTGAGCCGACTACGCTGAAGAATATCCTCAGTGGTGAGGTATGGGTTGGCGCAGGACAGAGCAATATGGAGATGCCTGTCAAAGGTTTCGATGATTGCCCGATTGACAGCTATAACGAGACGGTGGCTGATGCCGTCAATTCCAAAGGTGTGCACTATGTGAAGATTCCAAGTGTGATGAGCATGACTCCCTTAGAGGATGCCGATTGTGAATGGAAGGTATGCAGCCCGACTACGGTGCCCAATGCCAGCGCTACCGCCTATTTCTTCGCACGCATGGTGAACCGAACGCTTGATATCCCGGTGGGAATTATCGAGGCCAATAAGGGTGGAACACGTGTTGAGAGCTGGCTAACGGAGGAGAACTTGCGCAGACATACCGATGAACTGATTGACTCTTTGGAGAACGTTAAGAAATATCCGATGGATTTTATGCGTCCGCTGGTGTGGGGTAACGGAACCTTTAACCCCATCCTCAATTATACGGTGAAGGGCATCCTGTTCTATCAGGGATGCTCCAATGTTGATGACCATCGGGCTTCATATGCCAGTCGTTTGGCTTTGTTGGTCAAGCAATGGAGAGAGCAGTTCGGCTTGGGAGAGATACCTTTCTATTACGTGCAGATTGCCCCTTATATACAGGGCGATGTGAACAAGACTAACTCTGCTTTGCTTCGCGAACAGCAGTATAAGGCGTTGAGTCTGATACCTAACAGCGATATGATCTGCACTAATGATGCCGTTTATCCGCACGAGACGCTCAATATCCATCCTGCCCAAAAGCAGAAAGTTGGTGAACGGCTGGCATTCATGGCACTCAATGAAACTTATGGTCTGGAGAGCTTCCGCTGCAAGAGTCCTTCATTCAAGAGTATGGAGATAAAGGACAACAATGTGACGCTGGCGTTCAACGATACCTACTTGGGCTTCACTCGCCAATATGGTTTCGAGGGTTTTGAGATAGCTGGTGAAGATCGCGTATTCCACAAGGTAACCCAGTCTAAATCAGAATACTCATGGTCAACGAAAGAGGTTGTTATAAAAATCAGCTGCTCTGAGGTACAGAAGCCTGTAGCCGTGCGTTATTGCTTCCGTAACTTCCAGTTGGGCAACGTAAAGAATATGGCAGGTCTGCCTCTTTTCCCCTTCAGAACTGATGACTGGGAGGAGTAAGTTCTGGGAACTTCACCCCGAAGTGTCCCGTGATGGCTGCCAGGAGGAAGTAATAGTTGTCCGCCAGGTAGTTATAGCCAGAAGGAGCACCCCCTTTTGTACGCCAATCGACGCTTTGAACATAACCGGGGAATACACCTGAATGGGTGTATTCCCTTTCAAAGGTAGCCAGCATCTTGAAGAGGATGTCGTCACCTTCCTCACGCAATCCTACCTCATAGAGGGCTTGGAGGAAATGGTAGGCAGCCTGTCCGCACAGACCTCCGTTCTCATAGCGTCCCCATCTCGTCATCTCGTCCCAGGTGCCTTTGTCCTCTTTCGCAACAGGTAATAGCGGTCCTGGCACTCCATAAACTCCGTCATACCCTTGCTCCTTCATCTTCGCCAGCATGATGCGCATCATCTTCTCGCCACGTTTTTGCGGCACCAGTCCTTCGTTGATGGCCATCGAAGTGATGAAAGTGAACATATAGTCATGCATTCTGCCGTCTTGGCTTACCCATCCGGCATAGACTCCCGTTTCAGGATTGTAGAATGTGTCATGAAAAGCCATTCGGAACATTTCCAATGCCTTGTCAATCATTTGGGTATCTTCATGAATGAGAGCGAATACTTTTCTGATGCTTCCCAAAGCCCTGTATGCCTGCAGATTCAGATAAGCGTCCTTATGTCCGAAGGCAAAGTCATCCCACCAGTTGAAGCTCGTCCTGCCCTCTTCCAGGCGATTGCCGTGGAATGGAGCCTCGAAGATGCCGTCATGGTCAATGTCTCTGTCTAAGACACCCTCCACCATTCGCTTGATTTCTGGCAGATACTGGCGCACGAAAGCCCAGTCGTTGGTGCACAACAGGTAGTCATATAAGGCGATGAGCGTGATTTCCGTACATTCGTAACCGAAGCTCCTGATGCGGTTGGTCTCTGGGTCTATTCCGTCTTGAAAAGCCAGCTCGATGGAGTTCTTCAAGGCATCGTTCATTGTAAAGGAGGTGTTAAGCGAGGGGGTGAAGGGCATGAGGTCACCACGAAACGCCAATGCCAGGTGTCCGATGCCGTTAAGCATGATATTGTCGCCCATGGTCATCGTCTCAGGATTCAAGGTAAACGCATTCTGCCAGCATCGGCGCAAACCGTCAAACTTGCTGTCGCTGAGGTCAATGCCTGGTAGATGTGGGTAGTTATCCTCCAATACGGTGAATCTGATGGTGGTCTCTTTAATAGGTTTCCGCGCATGGAAGGAAAGCGCAACGGAACCCAGGTGTACCGACTTGCGGTAGGTATGTCCTCCACGGTTGAATGGTCCTAACGAAAGCCCCGTGTTGTCATAGTCAGGCAGGAAATGCTCCTGCAAATATACCTCCTCGTCGCTCGCCTCAATCTTCACCAGCCCGTAGTCGGGAAAATGCAGCGTGGCAGGCAGTTGGAACGATGCCTTCACGATATGAGGCGTGTAGAAAGACTCTGGGGTGTCATATTGTGTGGAAGGCTGGTCGTCTGTTTGCTTCGACCATACAGATACTGGCGACACGTCGGGAGCAGTGTGCATTCTGAACAGCTCGCCCTTCATCAGCTTGCCCTCTGCCTTGACGTCCAATGTGAAAGTATGCGGTCCCTGCGGATAGATCTGGCAATCTCGCTTATCGCCATTGTCGAAGCGAATGCCCAAATAGCTGATCTTTCCCTCTTTCCAGGTGGCCGTTGCCTCCGTCATGCCGAAAGAGCCTTGCCCCTCAGACACCAATACTCCGCCTTTACCAGGGCGGAGCAGCGAACGGTCAGTGTAGCGTGTGCTTCTCGCGCCGGCCTCCACACCTAAGTATGACATCATCGGGAATGCTTTCGCCCATGCTACGGCGTAATAGGGTGACACGAAGGTGATGAACTCTCCGTTACGGTCTATCCTCACTTGGGTGGAATCCACCTGTGCCCTCATCGCCATGCAACACTGACAGGCGCAGAGGAAAAGCAAAAAACTGTTTTTCATCGTTGCTGTTTGATATAAGTCAATACATCAGAGAAAGTGCCCACCCATATCTCAGGATGAGCTGCCAGGAAGTCGGTCATCTTGCGATGCTCCTTCGCATCCACGCTGATCCAGTCGCCCCCTACACCATGAAACAGGATGACGCCTGCGCCCCCTTGCTTCAGCACCTTTTCTATAAATGCCGTCAGCTGTTCTGCCTTATAGCCTTCGAAGGCCGTAAAGGCAGGTACAAAGGCGGGATTGAATGAACTGTTTGATGTAATCACTTCCTCACTATCGCTCATGCGGGCGAAGTTGATGATGCCTTGCTCCACCATCGGTATGCCGTAGTCCTGTCCGCCTGCCTTATGCTGCCCGCATGGATAAGCCAGGCTGTGCTTCTCTTTGCCGTCAATAGCGCTCAGGAAAGCGTTCATGATTTTGATTTCATTCAGCATCTCCTCCACCGTATAGCAGTTCAGGGCTCGGCAATGTCCAGACAAAGTGTCTGCCTGTGCTTCGTTGCAAGCGTGATAGATGGTGTGGTTGCCCAGTTCGTGCCCTTGCCGGCTCACCTCTCTCCATTGCGGAATGTCTTTCTCTTCCAGATAGCATCCCATTAGGAAGAAGGTGCCTTTGAACCCATGCTCGTTTAATACTGGCACCACGTTTTCCAATTGCGAGTGGCAACCGTCATCGTAGGTCAGCATAATGGCAGCTTTCTTGCCTTCAGGCCAATGTATCTGTGCCATTGTTGCCATACTTGCCCATAGGCATATCAGAATCAATAAGATTGTCTTTTTCATAGTATAAAAGTGGTAAATGTCAGAGGTTCAGCAAAGCCCTGATTTCTTCCAGCGATTTGTCAATCTGAGTCCTGCTCTCCAAGCGGTTGCTGTCAAACAGGTAGGTAGCTTGGCTGTAGAAATGCTCACGCTTGTCCAGTTGCTCGCGAATGAACTGCTTCATCTCTTCCCCGCTCTTGTTCATCAGCAACGGACGCTTTGCTTTGCCAATCTCCAGCCGGTTATAAAGCGTGTCAACATCAGCCTTCAGATAGACAGTCTGTCCCTGATGATTCATATATTCCACATTGTCGAAGAAACAGGGTGTTCCACCTCCAGTAGAGATGATTACGTCCTCAAAGTCGCCCACCTCATGCAGCATCTTGCGCTCCATCTCTCTAAAGGCTTCCTCTCCCTTCTCAGCGAAAATCTGCTTCACCGTCTTGTGGAATCGTCCCTCTATATACCAGTCGAGGTCAATGAACTGCAACCCCAGCTTCAACGCCAGTGCCCTGCCTACGGTGGTCTTGCCGGCACACATATATCCAATGAGAAAAACCCTAATCATCGTCGATTATAAATTTAATTGGCTGTAAAGTTAGCGATATATTTTTGTTTTGCGTATCTTCGCACTGAAAAGTTTTTAATCTGTTACGAAAAGATGGGAAAAAAGCAGAAATACTATGTGGTGTGGCACGGCGCTGAACCTGGCATCTACCGTTCATGGGAGGAGTGTGAACGCCAGGTGAAGGGATTTGCCAATGCCAAGTACAAGTCTTTTGGCACAGAGGCGGAGGCAAATGAAGCTTTTGCTGATCCCGACTATCAACTGGGTGACCATAACGTTGATGAGATTTTCCCCAAGCCCTTAGATGTGGTAAAAGCTATCAAGGAGGGCGATGAGGAAACCATCAGCATGGCTGCCAGCAGAGGACTGATACTGAACGCTATGGCTGTGGATGCCGCTTGCAGTGGTAATCCTGGCAAGATGGAGTATCAGGGAGTTTATGTGGCTACAGGGCAGCGTATTTTCCATTTCGGTCCCATGTATGGCACCAACAACATCGGTGAATTTCTGGCCATCGTTCATGCCCTGGCGCTGATGAAGAAACAAGGTTACAGCCTGCCAATTTATAGCGACAGCCGTAATGCCATGAGCTGGGTGAAACAGAAGAAATGCCGCACCATGCTGGAACGCAACGCCAAGACGGAGCAACTGTTCCAACTGATAGAAAGGGCTGAGAAATGGCTGCGCGAGAACACATACGATGTGCCTATTCTCAAATGGGACAAGCAGCTGTGGGGAGAGACACCTGCTGACTTCGGCAGGAAATGAGTGTTATACGTTGGGGTGCTCCAGGTGATACTTCACCAGCCCTTTCATCGGGGTATTGGTAACCTCCTCTTCAATATCCGTGCCATATTCCTTCGCTACCTCGCGCAGTAGAGGCAGGAAATCATGCGCCATATGCCCTACGGCGCACATAGGCAGGCCTTGATAAGAATATTGTTTCACACACCTTTCGAAGAATTTCCTGAAATTATCCTTCACCAGTGATTGGGTATAAGGATGCTGGTGCCAGTCCTTCAGCAACAAGCCTACAGAAGCCAGGAACTTCTCAGGATGAGGCTGCTCGTAAACCAGCTGATGTACGTTTTCCACGCTGGTATTCAGGTGGTCGAAGAAATACGTTGACATTTCTGTGGGGGCGATGTTTTTCAATGCGTCGGCTATGAACATCTCGCCCAGCACTGTGGCGCTTCCTTCATCACCCAGCACATATCCTCCAGATACTACCGACTCCACGATGTCATGACCGTCATAATGACATGAGCCAGAAGCATTACCCAGCACACAGGCTATTCCTTCACGGTCTTGCAACATTCCCCGTGCAGCAGCCAACAAAGAGGTATCAACGATGACCGAGGCTCTAAACTGAGTTGTCAGCGAAGCTTCTACACTTCGCTTCCTTTGTTCTACGCCACATCCTACTCCATAATAATAAACCTTCTCATACTTTATGTGAAAGAAGGAGTCTGGCAAAGTCAGTCTTACCAGCCGGCTTATTTCTCTACGCGACTGTAAGAGTGGATTCACAACTTCAGTTTCAGCCATGCCAATCACCTGATTCTGGTCAATGATGGCCCATTCTGTGACAAACGAGCCGGTCTCTACTATCAGTCTCATAAGTGATCATGTTTAGTTACTTTGCAAATGTAGCATATTTTTCTGACTTTACCATCAAAAAACGCTAAAAAGTAATTGTTACACTTAAAAAAAGCCATAAGCGATATGATAAAATGCGTGTAGTATAAGATTCTTTTCTCGCAATCGCTCTGCTTGAAAGCGTTTCCCGATTTCGTTTAAAAAAAGCCCTTTAGCCTTTGTAATGCGTTTTCTTTGCATTATCTTTGTCCGTATAATTTTTTTTGATGTGTATGAAGAACATAATGAACATTCTCTTTGCAGGCTGCCTCTTAGTGTGCATAGGCTGCAAGGCTCAGAACAACCACTCTGCCACTCCTGCTTCCGATGCGGTAGAGCAGCTCTCTGAAGTAGTTACGGGCGATGCTCAGACAAACGTTTATTACCCCTTGCTTAAAGGAAAGCGTGTGGCGGTGTTTGGCAATCATACTGCCCTGTTGCCTGATGGACAGCATCTGCTCGACCGCCTGCTACAAGACGGTCATCAGGTCACGGCAGCTTTCTCGCCAGAGCATGGCTTCAGAGGAACGGCAGATGCCGGAGAGCATGTGGCGAGTGATGTAGATGCCCAGACGGGCATACCTATCCTTTCGCTCTACGATGGAGGTGACAACCGTCCTTCAGCGTCATCCATGCAGAAATTTGACGTCCTGCTTGTTGATATTCAGGATGTAGGCTTGCGTTTCTATACTTATTACATTACCATGTGCCGGCTAATGCAGGCATGTGCCGATTACGGTAAGGAGGTCATCGTTCTCGACCGTCCCAATCCTAATGGCCACCTGGTTGACGGTCCTATCCTCGATATGAAATACAAGAGTGGAGTAGGATGGCTTCCTATCCCTGTGCTTCATGGCATGACCTTGGGAGAACTGGCACAGATGGCTGTAGGCAAAGGTTGGTTAAGCACCAAGAACCCCTGCAAGCTGCGAGTCATACCTTGCCTGCACTACACCCACCATACCTTGTGGAGCATCCAGGTGCCCCCGTCGCCCAACCTGCCCAATATGACTGCAGTCTATCTCTACCCCTCGCTCTGCTATTTCGAGGCTACCCCCGTCAGCGTAGGCCGTGGCACTGACCATCCTTTCCAGATATATGGTCATCCGTCTATGAAAGGACGCTCCTACACCTTTACTCCTGAGAGCCGTTCAGGAGCTAAGAATCCTCCGTTGAAAGGCAAGCTCTGCCAGGGTGTCGATCTAAGTGGAATGGATACAGTGTCATTGGCCAGTAAAGGCATTGACCTCACCTATCTCATTGATGCCTACACTGATCTCCAGCAAGGCGACAAGTTCTTCACCTCCTTCTTCGAGAAACTCATTGGGGTGGATTGGGTTCGCCCGATGATAGAGCAAGGCAAGTCTGCAGCCGAGATCCAAGCCCGTTGGCAGCCCGATGTAGAGCAGTTCAAGAAAGATCGCAAACCCTACTTGCTGTATGAGGAATGAAAGAAAGCTTTGGTCAGACCAATATGAAGCTGCCTATCATCCATGCACTCGTCAATCATAATTGTATAATCGAGGTCTTCAAGTGTCTTTTTGTAAATAAGGTATCAACCTTATTTACAAAAAGACACTGCGCCTCGGAAATAAAAATGGATGAATTCATTTTGTATTTCTCTCTGCTTGCACTATCTTTGCAGCACAAAAAAGAAAATGATGGATAGTATTCTGGTGACAGGGGCAAGCGGATTTATCGGTAGCTTTATCGTGGAGGAGGCCTTGGAGAGAGGATTCTCTACATGGGCTGGTGTGCGCCAAAGCAGCAGCAGAAAGTATCTGCAGGATTCGGATATCAACTTTATCGACCTGGATTATAAGCACCCTGATACACTCAGAAAACAGCTGGCACAGCATGCGGCAGAACAAGGAGCATTTACCTATATCGTGCATTGCGCAGGCGTGACGAAATGCGCTGACAAAAGGGACTTTGAGAGGGTGAACTACCAGCAGACAAGGAACCTTGTGGAGGCACTCAAGGAAACAGGACTGACTCCGAAGCTGTTTGTGTTTATTAGCACGTTGAGCGTGTTTGGACCTATTCATGAGGAAGACTACCAACCTATCACCGAAAAGGATGAACCTCAACCTAATACGGCATACGGAAAGAGTAAACTGAAAGCGGAACAGTTCTTGCAAGCTGTGCCCGACTTCCCGTATGCCATCCTGAGGCCTACCGGGGTGTATGGTCCGCGAGAAAAGGACTATTTTCTGATGGTAAAGTCTATTCAGCAGCATACTGATTTCTCTGTGGGCTACAAGAGGCAGGACATCACTTTCGTTTATGTGAAGGACATCGTGCAGGCTGTTTTCCTCTGCATCAGCAAAGGCGTGAGCCGAAGGGCGTTTTTCCTTACGGACGGTAAGGTGTATCAGAGCCGCACGTTCTCAAACCTCATCATTCGAGAACTGAAAGCCAGGAAGGTGCTCAGGATTTGTGCACCGCTATGGGTGCTGAAGGTGGTATCAGTGATAGCGGAATGGTGGGCGAAAATGAGACACACCACCAGTACGCTGAATACCGACAAGTATAGAATCATGAAGCAACGCAACTGGCGTTGTGACATCACTCCTACCATTGAGGAACTTGGCTATCAGCCTCAGTATCAGCTCGACAAGGGCGTGAAAGAGACCATTGCATGGTATAAGGAGGAAGGATGGCTTTAGACTGGCTGGATAAGATTGGGCCTTCAAAGGGACAATACCTGATTGAGGGGGCAGCGATGGTCTACACTGCGCTGACTGCCATAGCTATCTTCGCACTATATGGACAGCTTGACCATCCGATGGAGATGCTGCTGGAAAGGCTCGTCATCGTTGTCGTTACCCTCAGTCTAATCATGATTTACCGCAAGTATCCCTGCAAGGTGACCGCTTTCCTCCGAATTGGCTTCCAACTGGCCCTGCTGAGTTACTGGTATCCTGACACTTATGATTTTAACAGACTGCTGCCCAATCTCGACCATCTGTTCGCTGCAGCTGAGCAGACGATATTCGGTTCGCAACCTGCCTATTGGTTCCAGCGGGATTTCCCACAGCTGTGGGTAAGCGAGGCATTGAACATGGGCTATTTTGCCTATTATCCGCTGATAGCTGCCATCGTTTGCTGGCACTTCGTGATGCGGTTCGACCTCTTTGAGAAGGTTTCTTTCGTGCTGGCTTCCTCGTTCTTCATCTTTTACATCATCTTCATCTTGCTGCCAGTGGCTGGTCCACAGTTCTATTTCCCAGTGATTGGTGTGGAGAATGTGTTGGCAGGGGTTTTCCCCTCTGTGGGCGACTATTTCTATTATCATCCTGAGCTGCTGCCTGGGGCAGAGCACGGACAAGGGTTCTTCTATAGTCTGGTGGAACAGTCGCAGGCGGTGGGCGAGAAGCCTACGGCAGCTTTTCCAAGTTCTCATGTGGGTATTTCCACAATCATTATGCTGATGGGATGGCGCAGCAGCAAGAAGCTGATGCTCTGCATGCTGCCGTTCTATATCCTGCTATGCCTCGCAACGGTGTATATCCAGGCGCACTACCTGATTGATGTGTTTGCTGGCTTGGTATCGGGGTATCTGATTTATATCTTCACCAGCTGGTTATTCAGGAAATGTAGTCAGGTCTAACTGGTCGAAAATCTGGAAAAGGTCTTCCTTGGTTTCGGCACGAAGCATGGCGATGCGTGTCTCACGGAAGTTGGGGATGCCCTTAAACAGCGGACTGGCAGCGATGTGACGCCTTACATGTAGGATGCCCCTGCGCTCATCAAGCAGATTCACGCTATCCAATACTTCCTGTCGCAAGACATTCAGTCTCCATTCCGCACTCAGCAGAGGAAGCATTTCGCCTGTCTGCAGATAATGCTTCACCTCCTTGAATATCCAAGGTCTGCCGAATGAGGCCCTGCCAATCATGATGGCATCCACCCCGTATTTGTCGAAACACTCCTTGGCACGCTCTGGCGTAGTGATGTCGCCATTACCGATGATGGGGATGTGTATGCGGTGATTATTCTTTACCTCACCGATGAGAGTCCAGTCGGCATCACCCGTGTACATTTGCGCACGAGTCCTGCCATGAATGGTGAGAGCACTGATGCCGCAATCCTGCAGCTGTTCAGCCAGTTGCACGATAATCTTACTGTTCTCGTCCCATCCCAGGCGAGTCTTCACAGTAACGGGTAGCTTCACCGCATCCACCACTGCCTTGGTGATTTCCAGCATCTTGGGGATATCCCTCAGCAAGCCTGCCCCAGCCCCTTTGCCAGCCACCTTCTTGACAGGGCAGCCGAAATTGAGGTCAATGACATCTGGTCCTGCCTGTTCCACCATCCTGGCTGCCTCTACCATAGCGTCGGTATTCTTGCCATAAATCTGGATTGCCACAGGGCGTTCCTCATCACTGATGTTCAGCTTGCGCATCGTGCTGTTGACAGAGCGCACCAAAGCATCACTTGACACAAACTCGGTATAAACCATGTCTGCGCCGAAACGCTTGCACATCAGACGGAAAGCAGGATCGGTAACATCTTCCATCGGAGCCAGGAAGACAGGACGCTCACCAAGGTCTATCTGGGCTATCTTCATGGCATCAGTTCAGCCAGCTTGGCACCCAGGTCGTCACCTCTCAAGTCTTTGGCTACTATCGTGCCCTCAGCATCTATGATAAAAGTGGTAGGAATCACATTCACGCCATACTTGGCGGCAATCTGCGTCTGATCACGGAACACGGGCCACTTCAAGCCCTCTTTCTCGACGAAAGCCTCCATAGTGGGTTTGCTGCGGTCTTCAGACACGCCGATAATCTCAAAGCCCTTGGAAGCGAACTTCTCATATTGTGCTTTCACATTGGGCATCTCCTTGCGGCATGGGACACACCAGGTAGCCCAGAAATCAATCATCACATATTTCTTACCTTTGCATAAATCAGCCAGAGAACGCTCCTGTCCGGCAGCATCCTTTACGGTAAACGTAGGCACCTTGTCGCCCACCTTCAGTGTGGTTTGTTCGCCTTGTGCATGAGCCATCAGGAGGCTGCAAAAGGCCACGATTGTCAGTAAAATGAACTTTTTCATGTGTTTTAATGTCGTTTAATTGATGGTTTGGGTGCAAAGATAAATAAAAATCACTAACTTCGCACACTCAAATGTCTTAAAGAAATGAAATATAGCATTAACGACTTTGAAATCATGGCCCCGGTGGGCTCCAGGGACTCCCTGCAGGCAGCCATCCAGGCAGGTGCCAACTCAGTATATTTCGGGGTGGGACAGCTCAACATGCGTTCTCACTCCGCCAACCCCTTCACGATTGATGATCTGCGTGAGATAGCCGCTACCTGCAATGAGCATGGTATCAAGAGTTACTTGACCGTGAACACCATTATATATGATGGCGATATGGAACAGATGCATGCCATCGTGGATGCTGCTAAGGAAGCTGGCATCAGCGCCATCATTGCGATGGACATATCTGTATTGACCTACGCACGCAGCATCGGACAAGAAGTGCATCTGAGCACTCAGCTGAACATCAGCAATGTGGAGGCGTTGAGATTCTACGCCCAGTTCGCCGATGTGGTGGTGCTGGCAAGAGAACTGAACCTCGACCAGGTGGCTGAGATTCACCGTCATATCGTAGAGGAGAATATCTGCGGTCCCAACGGGCAGCAAGTGCGCATCGAGATGTTCTGTCACGGAGCCCTCTGCATGGCTGTCTCTGGCAAGTGCTACCTCTCGCTGCAGGAGGAGAACAAATCAGCCAATCGTGGCGAATGCCGTCAGATCTGCCGCAGGGGTTACATCGTGACTGACAAGGATACGGGCGATGAACTGCAGATAGACAACAAATACATCATGTCACCTAAAGACCTGAAGACCATTCATTTCATCAATAAGATGATGGACGCAGGCGTGAGGGTGTTCAAGATAGAGGGCAGGGCACGCGGACCTGAGTATGTGCGTACGGTGGCGGAATGCTACCGCGAGGCGATTGAGAGCGTGATTGACGGCTCTTTCTCCGACGAGAAGATTGCAGCTTGGGACGAAAGGCTGAGCACAGTCTTCAATCGTGGCTTCTGGAACGGCTATTATCTTGGCCAACGCTTAGGCGAGTGGTCGCATACCTATGGCTCTGCTGCCACAGAACGCAAGATTTATGCCGCCAAGGGTATCAAATATTTCAACAACATCGGTGTGGCTGAATTCCTATGCGAGGCGGCAGAGCTGAACATCGGTGACAAAATACTCATCACGGGTCCTACTACTGGTGCCATCTTCCTCACCCTGGAAGAGGCAAGGGTAAACCTGAAACCTGTGCAGACTATACACAAAGGCGAGCACTTCTCACTGAAGGTGGAGAAAATACGCCCCTCGGACAAATTGTTCAAGCTGGTGAGTACCCATGAGATGTTACAATTTAAAGGATTGGAAAAATGACCAACTATATTTACGAACTGGGAATGAAGGTGCGCGACTATGAGTGCGACCTGCAAGGCATAGTGAACAACGCTAACTACCAGCACTATCTGGAGCATGCGCGCCACGAGTTTCTGCTGGCCACTGGCGTGAGCTTCGCCAAGCTCCATGAGGAAGGCATCGATGTGGTGGTGTCGAAGGTGATACTTTCCTATAAGACACCTCTGCGTAGTCAGGATGAATTTCTTGTGAAGCTGTACCTAAAGCGTGAGGGAGTGAAGTTTGTGTTCTACCAGGACATCTTCCGCAAGAGTGACAACAAACTTTGCCTGAAAGGCATCGTGGAAGCCGTTTGCGTTGAGCATGGCCTTCTGACTCGAGGCGAGAGGTTCGACATATTGTTCGCTGACTATTTATAAACCCGTTAAAAACTCATAACAATGAACAACGACGAAAGATTTTATGCCATCGCCTTGACGCTATGCCAGGGCATAGGGCGTATCAACGCCAAACGCCTGATAGACGAGACAGGCAGTGCTACATCTGTTTTCGAGAACCGTGAACATCTGCAAGAACTGATTCCTGCTGTCAGCCAGCGTATCAAGGAAGCGCTCGACAATCCTGAAGCATTACGCAGGGCAGAGGAGGAACTGGAGTTTGTGGAAAAGAATTCCATCACTTGCCTTACGCTGAAAGACGAGGCTTATCCTTCCAGACTGAGGGAGTGTGAAGACGCTCCTGTGGTGCTTTTCTTCAAGGGAAAGATGGATTTCAACCGGCTCCACATGGTGGCGATGGTGGGTACACGCAGGGCAACGGAATACGGCAAGCAGTTCTGTCAGGATTTCGTGAAAGAACTTAAGACGCTCTGCCCGGATGCGGTGATTGTCAGTGGACTGGCCTATGGAATAGACATTCATGCCCACAGGGCTGCGGTGGGGAACGGCTTGAGCACGGTGGGTGTACTGGCTCACGGACTGGACAGGATTTATCCACAGGTGCATCGCAAGACAGCTGTTGATATGCTGGCTGACGGAGGATTACTCACCGAATACCTGACAGGCACCAATCCAGATGCTTTCAACTTCGTGGAGAGAAACCGAATCGTTGCAGGCATGACGGATGCAACCATCGTGGTGGAGTCTGCATCCAAAGGAGGCTCGCTCATCACGGCATCATTGGCAAATTCTTATAATAGAGACTGCTTCGCTTTGCCTGGCAGGATAGACAGCGAATACTCCAAAGGCTGCAATCATCTGATTAGGGAAAACCGTGCGGCATTGATTACCTCTGCTGAAGATTTCGTGAAGGCGATGGGGTGGCAAGGAGGCAAGCAGAAACCGCAGGCCATACAGCGCGACCTGTTTGTTGACCTCACGCCAGAGGAGCAGCAGGTGGCGAAGCTGCTGCAGGCCAGGGGTGACCTGCATGTCAATACCCTGACGGTAGAAACCAACCTGCCTATAAACCAACTGAACGCCATCCTGTTCAGCATGGAGATGAAAGGCGTAGTGAAGGCGTTGGTAGGGGGCGTGTATCATCTGCTTGCCTAACATAACTTAAATGTTAGGTACAGATATGATGTTATTCACCAAAGTTTTATTATTTTTGCGACATATTTGAAAACAAAAGCGTTTTATGAAGAAGATAATACCAGACATCATTGCTATCCTGACATTTGTGGTCATTTCATTCGTCTATTTCTATCCGGCTGACCTCGATGGCAGGATTCTCTTCCAGCACGACACAACCGCTGGCGCAAGCGCAGGCCAGGAAGCCAAGGAGTATTACGAGCGTACAGGCGAGCGTACCAGATGGACCAACTCTATGTTCGGAGGTATGCCCACCTATCAGATTTCCCCCTCTTATGACTCAACAGACAGCCTGAAGATTGTTGAAAAGGTCTATCAGCTGTGGCTTCCTGAATATGTACGTCTGGTTTTCATTATGCTGCTGGGCTTCTACATCCTGATGCGAGCTTTCGGACTGTCACCCTGGCTGTCTGGTTTAGGCGGCATCATCTGGGCGTTTTCATCATATTTCTTCATCCTCATTGCCGCAGGGCATCTATGGAAATTCATCACTCTGGCTTATATACCTCCCACGATAGCCGGTATGGTGCTAGCCTATAGAGGCAAACTGTGGCAAGGTGGAGCTTTGTTCGCTATTTTTGTGGCGTTGCAGATTCTCTCTAATCATGTGCAGATGAGCTACTACTTCCTGTTCGTTATGTTGTTTATGGTCATCGCTTATGGCGCAGAGGCATACAGGAACCACACCATACCCCAGTTCCTCAAGGCTTCTGGCATACTGGTAGTGGCAGGGCTGATAGGTGTTTGTGTAAACATCAGCAACCTCTATCACACCTATACCTATAGCTTAGAGACTATGCGTGGCAAGAGTGAGCTGACGCAGGCTGGTCCTGCAGGCGATCCTTCTAGCGGAGGATTGGACAAGGAATATATCACGCAGTGGAGCTATGGGGTGGATGAAACCCTGACCTTGCTGGTACCTAATTTCAAAGGAGGAGCTACCGTAGCCCTCAACCTCGACAAGACTGCAATGTCGAAAGCTAATCCTAAATACAGCAGTATCTACGGATCCTTGCCTCAATACTTCGGTGATCAGCCTGGTACGGCAGGCCCAGTGTATGTAGGTGCCTTCGTCTTGTTCCTCTTCCTAATAGGATGTTTCATCGTAAAAGGGCCGATGAAATGGGCACTTTTGGGTGCTACTGTATTCTCCATCGTTTTATCGTGGGGCAGGAACTTCATGGGACCTACAGACTTTTTCATCGATTTCGTACCTATGTACAATAAGTTCCGTGCCGTATCCTCCATTCTGGTGATCGCTGAGTTCACCATTCCATTATTAGCGATATTGGCGCTGAAAGAAATAATCAATGGTAAAGAGAGTGGCGAAGATCATGTTGGAAACGCTCAACGTTCAACGCTCAACGTTCAACGTTCAATGGTCCAATGGATAGTTCCTTTATTCCTCACTGTAGGCATGAGCCTGCTGATTTGGTTCACCCCAGAGACTTTCACCAGTTTTATCCCAACCCAAGAGGCACAGATGCTGCAGAACGCTGCTAACCAGGGATCTATCCCGAAAGAAGAGCTTGCTGGCATTATGGCCAACTTAGGAGAAATGCGTGCCGCTATGGTATCAGCAGACGCTCTTCGCTCACTCATCATACTCGTCATTGGCATAGCTATCCTTCGGCTTTTTCAGGCAGGCAAGCTGCGCAAGGATCTTACCATCGGAGCCATCGCACTGCTCTGTCTCTTCGATATGTGGCAGGTAAACAAGCGATACCTCTATGACGACCAGTTTGTGGACAGTAGCATTAAGGAAACCACCTTTACGCAGACCGATGTAGATAAGTTTATTCTGGAAGACACTGATCTCGATTACCGTGTGCTGAACTTCGCCACCAATACCTTTAATGAGAATACTACCTCCTATTGGCATAAGAGCGTGGGTGGCTATCACGCTGCCAAGTTGCGCAGGTATAACGAACTGATAGAGAACCGCATCAAGCCTGATATGCAGGCGGCTTACCAAGAGATAGCTCAGGCAGGCGGCGATATGGACAGCGTGAGCCCGTTTAAGTTCCATGTGTTGAATATGCTCAATGCCCGCTATTTCATCCTGCCGACCAAAGAGGGCGAGATGCCGCTGGAAAACCCATACGCCTTGGGAAACGCCTGGTTCGTGAAGAATGTGAAATATGTGGCTAATGCCGATGAGGAGCTTGATGCCTTGAAAACAGAGAATCCACACATCACCGCTATCGTTGACAACCGCTTTAAGACGGCTCTGCATGACGCTGACGCTTTGCAGTCGGCAGAAGAAGGGCAGATAGAACTCACTGCTTACGAGCCTAACAGTCTGACCTATAAGTCACATAATGCGTCAGACGGAGTGGCTGTGTTCTCAGAGATATATTATCCAGACGGGTGGCAGGTAAGCATTGACGGCAATCCTGTGGAGATGGCACGAGCCAACTATGTGCTTCGTTCACTCTATGTGCCTGCTGGTGACCACACCATCCAGATGGATTTCGACCCCAAGAGTCTGCACGTAACAGAGGGTATAGCCTATTGCGCCCTTGCTTTGATGCTCGTCTTCTGCATCTTTGCGCTCTGGTACATGAAAGATATAATAACAGCTAAAAAGACAAGTGTATGAAAAAAGCGTTTTCACTGATTATCTGTCTGTTTTGCCTTCCTTGCCTACTACTGGCGGCTGGTACACCCTCTATTAAGGTTGACACTGATGCCTTGAGTCTGGTATTCCGTGTGGGCGACAAAGGAAGGCTTTACCAAAGTTACCTGGGACATCGCCTGCATCAGCAGACCGACCTCAATCAGCTGCCTTTGGGTACGGAGGCTTATATCACTCATGGTATGGAGGATTATTTTGAACCTGCTATCCATGTTGTGCACAATGATTTCAACTCCTCCTTGCTGCTGAAATACGTATCTCACGAAACAAAAAGAACGGCTGATGGGGTAGAGGAGACCATCATTACCCTGCAGGATGAGAAATATCCGGTAACGGTAAAGCTGCACTATGTGGCTTATGTCCATGAGAACCTCATCAAGACTTTTACGGAGATCAGCCACCAGGAGAAGAAGCCTGTGGAGTTGCAAAAATACGCTTCATCTATGCTCCATCTCAATAACGCCCATTATTTCCTGACTGAATTTAGTGGCGACTGGGCAGAGGAGGTTCGGCCATCTACCCAACCGCTTTATTTCGGTAAGAAAGTGATAGACACTAAGTTGGGTTCACGAGCTGATATGTTTGTCTCGCCTTTCTTCCAACTGGCATTGGGCAAAGAGGCTACCGAGACAGAGGGCGAGGTATTGTTGGGCACTATCGGCTGGACTGGCAACTTCCAGTTTACTTTCGAGGTAGATCAGTTGGGAGGACTCCGCGTCATTTCTGGCATCAACCCCTATGCATCAGCCTATCAGCTGAAGCCAGACGAGGTGTTTCGTACCCCAGACTTCTACTTCACCTATAGCTATAACGGCAAAGGTGAGGCAAGCCGCAACTTCCACCGCTGGGCTCGCAGGTATCAAGTGAAGGATGGCGATAAGACACGCTTCACCCTCTTGAACAACTGGGAGAACACCAGCTTCAATTTCAATGAGGAGAAACTGGTGAGCCTCATGGGTGAGGCGAAGGATTTCGGACTGGATATCTTCTTGCTTGACGACGGGTGGTTTGGGACCAAATATCCACGCAATGACGATCATCAGGGATTGGGTGACTGGACGGAGATTCATGAGAAACTGCCTCATGGGGTAGCCTATCTCACTGACGCTGCCAAGAGACAAGGCGTGAAGTTCGGCATTTGGATAGAACCAGAGATGGTGAATCCTAAGAGCGAACTTTACGAGAAGCATCCCGACTGGGTGATTCATCTGCCTAACCGCGATGAGTATTATTTCCGCAACCAGCTGGTGCTTGACTTGAGCAATCCTCAGGTGCAGGATTTCGTATTCGGCGTGGTGGACGGACTAATGACGAAATATCCTGAGATAGCGTTCTTCAAATGGGACTGCAACAGTCCGATTACGAACATCTACTCGTATTACCTCAAGGAGAAACAGACACACCTTTATATAGATTATGTGCGTGGTCTGTATCAGGTGCTCGACCGCATTAAGGCGAAATATCCTACGCTGCCGATGATGCTCTGCTCTGGAGGCGGAGCACGAACCGACTATGAGGCGCTGAAGTATTTCACTGAGTTCTGGGCGAGTGACAACACCGACCCTATTGAGCGGCTCTATATCCAATGGGGCTACTCTCAGGTATTCCCATCTAAGGTAATCTGCGCCCATGTCACTTCGTGGAACCGTCAGACCAGCATCAAGTTCCGTACGGATGTGGCGATGATGGGAAAGTTGGGCTTCGACATCAATCTCTCTGGACTCAACGCTGATGAAGCGGTTTTCTGCAAGCAAGCGGTGAAGAATTACAATGCGCTGAAGCCTGTAATTCTGGATGGCGATATGTATCGCTTGGTTTCACCTTATGAGGGAAACCATACCTCCACGATGTATGTTAACGAAGGGAAAGACAAGGCGGTGGTGTTTGCGTTCGACATCCATCCTCGTTTCTCAGAAGCGGTATATCCTGTCAAGCTGCAAGGCTTGGACCCACAGCGTCAATACCGTGTGCAGGAAACTAACCGTATGCCGAATGCCCGTGAAGGACAGTATGCAGAACCCAAGACCTATTCTGGCGAATACCTGATGCAGGTGGGTCTCAACCTATTCACCGCCTATGGTACCAGCAGTCGTGTTGTAGAAATCACAGGGGAATAATTTTGGGATTGTATCCGAAATTCCCTATTTTTGTCAAAAACTAAAAAAGAAAGAATTATGGACAGTACTCGTCAAAATAAAATCTCTCGCTTGATTCAGAAAGAGTTAAGCGACTTGTTTCAGAGACAGACTCAAGGCACGCATGGTGTACTGGTGTCTGTGAGTGGCGTTCGCATCAGCCCAGACCTAAGCATCGCCAAAGTTTATCTCAGCATCTTTCCCTCAGAGAAGGCACCGGAACTGCTGAAGAACATTACGGCTAACATGCGCACCATCCGCTATGACCTTGGTACCCGTGTGCGCCATCAGCTACGCATTATCCCCGAACTGAAGTTCTTTGCCGATGATTCGCTGGATTATGCAGAGCACATCGACCAGATTATCAAGGAAGCCAAAGGCGATGGCTATAAATCGCCAGAAGGCCCTGAGGAGGATTGAACATTGACAATTATCAACGTTCAATTATCAACGTTCAATGTTCAACGGTTATGAATGTCGGTCTCTATATTGCCAAGCGTTACCTCTTCTCGAAGAAGAAGCACAATGCCATCAATATCATCTCCGCCATCTCCGTATGCGGTGTAGCCCTCGCTACCCTCGCTATGGTCTGCACCCTTTCGGTGTTCAACGGCTTCCATGAGATGGTAGAGGGGCTGTTTACCGCTTTTGACCCTCAACTGAAGATAACAGCTACACAAGGTAAGACATTCAATCCCCAAGAGGCAAGGCTGCAAGAGGCATTGAGCCAGCCTGAGATAGAGCGATATACACTCACCATCGAGGAGAGTGCGATGGCACAATACAAGGACAAGCAACTGATGGTGACTATCAAAGGCGTAGAAGACGCTTACTCTCAGTTGACCGAAATTGACAGCATCCTCTATGGCAGGAGGCAGTTCCTGCTGCATGAAGAGGGGGTGGAATACGGTATCTTAGGCATGGGAGTGGCATCTACTCTGGCTACCGGACTGGAGTTTGTGGATCCTATCACCGTATTCGCTCCCAAACGCAATGTGCGTGTGAATATCGCCAACCCTACGGCTGCATTCGCCAAAGACTTCCTCCATTCGCCAGGCTCCGTCTTTTTGGTAAACCAAGAGAAATATGACACTCAATACATCCTGACAAGTCTCAGTTTCGCCAGAAAGCTCTTTGGCTATCAGCAGGAAGTCACTGCTTTGGAAGTAAAGTTGAAGGCAGGAGTGAATGAGAGGCGTGTGGAAGCCAGGCTGCAAGAGGCGTTTGGAGATGAATACCTGGTACAGAACCGCTATGAGCAACAGGCTGACGTGTTCCGCATCATGGAGATTGAGAAACTCATTTCCTATTTGTTCCTCACTTTTATTCTTATTATCGCCACTTTCAATGTGATAGGGTCACTGAGCATGCTGATAGTGGATAAACGTGACGATGCACAGACCTTGCGCAACTTAGGTGCCAGCGACAAGCTCATAGAGCGAATCTTTCTGCTTGAAGGCTGGTTGATAGCGGCTTACGGTGCTTTGATAGGCATCATACTCGGCATCGTCCTCTGCCTGATCCAACATCATTTCGGCATCGTCTCCTTAGGTAGTAACTTCATCGTGGAAGCTTACCCAGTGAGCGTTCATCTGAGCGATGTTGTGCTCATCTTCCTCACCGTCTTAGCCGTAGGCTTCTTCTCAGTCATCTATCCTGTGAAGTATATGAGCAAGCGTTTGATGCAAAAGTCCTGAAGAACAAGAGCCACTGGGCTGCGTAATAGGTAATCATGATATACCATGAGGCATGGTTGATGGGATCAACGAATTTATTCCAAGCCAGTATGAAGTCGGAAAACACAAACAAAGTGGCTCCCAAGCCAAAAAACCAGTCGCGTTGCAACAGAGCCAGACACAGCATGGTGAGAATCAACAGACAATAGATGCTTACGCCAGTCTTCAACATGACATCTGGCACAGAAGGCACCACCAGTGTGAAAGCTTCAGCCCCCACAAACAGGCTGGTTATGGCCGCATATTGTACATGATGCCAGCTGATAGGTTTTTTCAGCCTTCGGGCAAAGTAAACGATATAAGCCACATGAGCCAAGCCGAAGAATGCCATCTGTCCGATGAAGTTTCCTTGTGTACCCATGTAATCGCCACAGGCAGACAACAATAATCCCAAAGCCATGAAGAGTCCGATTTGTCTGAAGTGATACAAAGCTATCAATCCCAAGAAAGCTACAGCATAAGCAAGTTTGCTTGGCAGTTGTATAGGCGAAAAATACAGGATGCACAAAGCGGCATAAGTGATTGAGATAATTACGATACGTTTCATACGGCAGACTCTTTCTGATTTCTATACTCTTTGGGTGAGAGGCCTTTTAGTCTGGAAAAGAATTTGCTAAAGCTGGCAGCATCGGCAAAGTTCAGTTGCTCGGCTATTTGTGTAATGCTGTTTTCTGAGGTGCGCAACAGCCACGAAGCCTCCATCAGGAGCATTTGGTTGATATAATCCGCCACCGTTCGACCACTCACCTGACGGACTACCCTCGAGAGATAGACCGCTGAGATATTGAGTTGCGAGGCGTAGAAAGCGATATCGTGGTGCACATTGAAATACTGAGGCAGCAGACGGATGAATTCAATGAAGATTTCCTCTACCCGCTGAGGCACATTGCGATGTACAATAGCTTTGTTCTGGGCATCTTGCAAATCGAGCAGAAAGACGGCATAGAGCATGCGCAGGATTTCTGTCTTATAGATATGGTTGGAATGCATGTAATCACGAATCTCAGACATTTTCTCTCCTAATCGCAAGGCATCCTCATGATGCAGTGACAGCTTGGGCTGGTGCAACTGCACGATAGGCGCATAGGCGATATGTACCAAGTCGTGGGTAACAGGAGACTCGATGGTTATATGCTCATCTGCCAAGAGGCAGATACCGTGATAATCGGCAGAAGCTTCTACGATGGTGACTGGCAGTCCAGGCGAATAGATATAAAGGTCATCAGGATGCAAGGTAAGTTCTTGTCCATTATATATAATGGTTAGCCATCCTTCTATCACCAGAGTGAAAGTATAGGCAGCCATGTAGCCATGAGTCTCATTGGCACGGAAAGTGATGGTCGCATCTGTTTCATTGCAATACATCTTTCCATCCCAGTTTTCAATAGGATCAGCGCCATGCATCAGCATCCAACCTTCTTTCAAACTATACATATCCGACTATTTTTTTGTCAAAGTTAACAATTATTTCCCATATTGTATCGTTTCAGACAAGTTTTGTGTCATTTGAGTACTAAAATAATCCGGAGAAACCCCTACCTTTGCAGCAGGAATTAATAATAAACATTTAAACATAAATATTATGGACAAACAGAAATCAATTGAAGCTCTTCAGTTCTTTGCAACAGGACTGACCGAAGGTGCTCTCGTACACAAGTTGCAGGGTCAGATTTTCAAGTCTCAGGGTTTTGAGAAGTTAGGTAAGAAATATGTTGACCACTTCAATGAAGAGATGGAATGGGTAGAGAAATTCGTGGAGCGCATCCTTGACCTTGGTGGTGAAATCAAGTTCGACGGTGCCAAGAGCCGCGAGCTCATCAGCAATCCTATCGAATATATCAAGGCTGACCTCGACATCCAGAAGGCTGGTGTTGACCTGCTCTACAAGTGCTGCGAGACACTGGTGAACGATCCTACCACTTATGAGATCATGGTGGGCTATCTGAAGGATGAGGAAGAGGACCTCTATTGGAGCCAAGGTGCCATTGATATGATTGAGTGCATCGGTTCCCAGAACTGGTTGTTTACTCAGGTGTAATTATTCAAATCAAAGCGAAGTATAAAAATGGAAGCAACAAAGAAAGTATTTGATTTTTTGGAGAAGGCAGGTACGTTTTATCTGGCTACAGTAGAAGGCGACCAGCCTCGCGTTCGTCCTTACGGAGCTATGCTCTATTTCGAGGATAAGATCTATATCATGGCTTTTGGCAAGACCAATGCTACCCGTCAGATTGCCAACAACTGCAAGGCAGAGATCTGTGCCTTCAAGGGTCAGACCCTGCGCATCGAGTGCAAGCTCGTTGAGGATAACCGCCCAGAGGTGGGTAGGGCTTTGGTGGCAAAGATGCCTGTGCTGAAGGATGCTCTCGGTGAGAATGGCGAGAACGGTGTGATGTACTACCTGAAGGATGCCAAGGCCGACTTCTTCAAAATGATGGAACTTGTAGAGACAATTAAATTCTAAAAAGTTATCATTATGAAAGAAAAAGTATTGCAAGCCATGCGTGAAGCAGGCAAGCCAGTTTCAGCAGGCGACGTTACTAAAGCGTTGGGTGCTGACCGTAAGGAAGTGGACAAAGCCTTTGCAGAGTTGAAGAAGGAGGGCGCTATTGTCTCTCCTGTTCGCTGCAAGTGGGAACCTGCAAAATGATTAGCGACTCTATTCTGTAACCGCGGAACGAGTATATCAAATTCTTCATGTGGAGGGCATTTCACAATGCCCTCCTTTAAATATTTAAGCAATATGATTATCAAAGCAATCAGAATGTTCGACGGTGGTTTTATGAACCAGCAGTTTGCCTTTGGCGGCGAGGAAGGCAAAGACAAGTTTGACGAACAGATTATCTTCCGCAGTAGTTTACAGAACTTCCTCATTGATACCGGTAAGGAGGTCATCTTAGTAGATACGGGATTTAAATCCGACTATAAGGCTCCTGGTAAGAAGCTGGGTGCACCACTCTATATGGGTGAGAAGGTACAGAACTATATGGATGCATTTGCCGAGCTGGGTTACAAGCCTGGACAGGTGACCAAAATACTTGTGACCCATAAGCATAATGACCACAGCGACTGCATCCAGAACTTCCCAAACGCAAAAATCTATATAAGTAAGGAAGATGCCGATGCTCTGAAACTGGAGGGCGAGAACGTGGTTCGTGCTGAATATGGCACTCCTTTCTACAATTTCCCTAATGCTCAGCAAGTGGCTGAAGGCATCTGGTTTATCGAAGCCAAAGGACATACGAAAGGAAACAGCATCGTGATTGTTGAGAATGAAGGACTGTTCTATATGTTCCATGGTGACGTTACCTACTGCGATGCAGCGTTGAAAGCTGATAAGCTGAGCATCGTCTTCGAGGATAAGGATGCAGCACGTGATACCCTGAACCGAGTTCGCCAGTTCATTATGGGCCATCCTACCGTTTATCTCTCCACCCATTGCCCGGAAGGCTATGAGAACCTGGAGATGAAGCGTGTGATGAAGTTGTAAATATAGGATATGAAAAGAGCATTAGACTTTTTGGCTACACATAAAGATGTGGCATTCGCTACCTGCGATGGCAATCTGCCTAAGGTAAGGGTGTTCCAGATCATGAAGCAAGATGGCATCAGGTTATATTTTGCTACCTCTGCTCAAAAAGCGGTCTATCGCGAATTGAAGCAGAACCCTCATGTGGAGCTGTTGGCATACGAGGGCAACATCTCCGTGCGTTGTACGGCTACAGCTGAATTTCAAGTGGATGACGATATGAAGCGTTGGATTTACGAGCATAATGAGGTGTTGCCAAGACTGTACAGCAGCTATGACCAGATGGAATATTTCAGCCTCGCCATTAAGGATATGGATTATTATGATTTAGCTCCTACTCCTCCTATATTCAAACATTTCGACTTGATGACGGGCGAAACGGGCGATGGATTTGTAGGAGGGAGATTCATGAAACAATAGGAATACTAATTGATTTTAATACTGAAAAACAATGAGATCAATCGAGAAAATCGCAGCAGGTAAGAATTATACAGCTGCAAGTGTAGGTAAGATGAGTGAGATTATAGAGCATGAGCTCCCAATGGGGCCTAACGTGCTGCATGGCAAGGTGTTCGTTGGGCAGGCTGTAGGTGCTACGGGCAGTGAGTTAAGTTTTCAGACCTTAGTTCCAGGACAGGATAGTGGTTTCCTGCATACCCATAAGACTCATGAGGAGCTTTATATCATTCTGAAGGGTGAAGGACAGTATCAGGTAGATGGTGAGATATTCCCTGTATCTGAGGGGACTGTTATCCGCGTAGCTCCTGCCGGCAAGCGTGCTCTGAAGAACACAGGCAAGGAAGATATGGTGATGCTCTGCATCCAGTATAAGGCTAACGCCTTTGGCCCAGAAGACAATCCTATGGCTGATGGTGATATTCTGCAGGAAGAACTGAAGTGGTAATCAGAGGCAATAACCCTTCTATTGAATAGCCCCATTGTCTGCAGAGACAGTGGGGCTAATTTGTTTATGAAAAAGCTGAGGGTTTACAGAGATTTGATGTCTTCTGCGTTTTCAGGCATCACATAGCGGTCGCCAGTGCTTTTGGCAATGGCTTCGCGGAACTGCTGGTCGTAGCCTGGAGTAGAGCGTTGGCCCTGAATGACCACGCCGTTTTCTGATGGCTTCATAATCTGGTCGTTGTGCTTCACTGCTATCAGGCGGAAGAGTTTGTCCCAACGCTCCATCATCTGCTTGGTATATGCTGCAGTCTTGTTGGTTAGGTAAGCGGCTTTCTCACGTTTGGTGAGCTTCTCTACATCCTTCAGCACCTGCTCCTGGTCTGCAGCATAGAAGTCCTCAAGTTCTGTCTGTGCATCACGTAAGTCGCCAATCATCACGCTGTAACGCGGATAAATCATGTTTGCCACCACATTGTTCACCCAGAAAGCGCTCTTTTCGCTATACTCATTGCTGAGGTTGTTTTCCCTGCGGAATGCTTCAGGTACTTCCTGTACGCCGCAATAAACGGGCACGTATGCAATCATGTTGGCATCATCGCAGTTGAAATACATGATTCCACCCACATCGTCTGGCAACCATCCACGCAGTTGTGACACCAGGGTGAATCCTGACTGTGGAGTACCGATGGCACGCTCACGGAAATATTTCTTGCCGTTAACCTCCCAGTTCATTGGTAGCGGGCGGTAGGGTGAGCTCCAAGGACCTGCGCTCATGTCGGCAGTCATGTCGAGAGGAGTGCCCTCGAAGTGGTCGCGCATATCGTTCATGATATCCCTAACAGACACTTTCTTATCTGGCTTGATGTAGAGGGGCAGGTGGTCGCAAACATCGAACTGACCGTTGATGTAAGGCAGGTACTGGTCCATCTCAGCCACATCTGCCACATGATGGCGGAAGAAACTCCACACACGTGCGTCAGCATAACGTACGTTCTCGAAAGTGAGAGGGCAATAAGCATCACGGAAACTGAAATCCTCGTCCTTGCCACTGAAATAGCCTTTCTCACGGGCGAACGAAATCACATCCTTGGAATAGAGGCAGTTCTTGGGGTCTTTCAACGGGAACTGACGGATGCGGGAAATGTTAGCATGAGCTGCGATGCAGTCGTCAGGAATACGCACAGCCACCCATACGGCACCCTTGCGCCCTGGACCCTTACCCATGATTTCAAGCATCCAAGCCTCGTTCTTGTCACACACGGTGATAGTCTCGCCCGTACTGCTGTATCCATATTCCTGCAGGAGGTCGGTCATGATGATGATGGCGTCGCGAGCCGTAGCGGCACGCTCCAAACCAAGGTGAATCATAGTGTCATAATTCAGCAGCCCCTCAGGGTTCTGCAGTTCCAAGCGCCCGTCGAATGTGGTCTCCACGATGCTCACCTGCTTCTCATTGATATAGCCTATCACATCATAAGTATATTCCACTTGGTCGATGTAGCCTTTCACGGCACCATTGTTGCCCCATCCACGGATAGCGATCTTCTCACCCGGTTCATGACGACCGCCAGGAGTGCGGTACATGGAACCAGCAAAGCCATAGCCATCACAGTTGTAAGTACATATCACAGAGCCGTCAACAGAGGCGGCTTTGCCCACTATCAGATTGGTGCATGCCTCTGTGGGCATTGGCAGATTTATAGCGGCGACCGCCACCATAGAAACTAAAAGTTGTTTGATTCTCATATTCGTAGTTTATTTGTTTACAAACGATGTGCAATTTTCGTCATTTTTATTGAGAATTGCAAAAAAACTTCCTTTTTTCGTGCAATATTTCTGTTTTTCTCCGTTTATGGGATAGAATGATAAACATAAAAAGATGATAATATGAAGAAAATGTTTTTACCTATGGCTTGTGCCACCATGCTGGTTTTCTGCTCATGCAGCAAGGATGATGAAGTAAAGGCTCCTGTGACGCCTGACCCTGTGGAGGAACAGAAACCTGATGTGAAGCTAGAAGACGAGATGGTTACAACCCACTATTACAATCCACTGAACTTCTCTATTCCAGCATCGATAGAGATTAACAAACGGATGCAGAGATTCGGCTGGCAGTTTTTCAAGACGGCTTACGTCAACCGGGAGAAAGCGGAGGACATGATGATTTCGCCCGTGAGTCTGCAGATAGACATGGGCATGCTGCTCAATGGTATCAAGGACGGGTCGAGGCAACAGCTGCTCAAGACACTGGGGCTGGAAGACTTCACGATGGAGCAGATTAACTTTTATTTCAAGACGCTGCTGGAGGGTATCGCCAATGCTGACCCTGCTGTGAAATATACCGCCGCCAACTCGGCTTGGATGAACCACAACTGGACAGCTGACACGGATTTCATCAGCACCCTGAAGGATTACTATCAGGCTGATGTGAAGAGCGTGGATTTCACTAATCCCGTTACGGTTGGGCAGATCAATGACTGGTGCAGCGAGCATACGCAGGGCAAGATAGACGAACTGCTTGAGAAAACTTCGGAGGTTGACATCGCCTATCTGATAAACGCTGTTTATTTCAAGGCTCCTTGGGCAGAGGAGTTTTCTGAGGGAATGACTTCAGCAGAACCGTTCCACTATGCCGATGGAACGGTGGAAGACGTGGATATGATGCACCATCTGGTATTGAATACGCTTTATGCGGAGAATGACCGTTACCAGGTGATGAGCCTCGATTTCATCGACTCCTCTTTCCGCCTCCTGTTGATGCTGCCCCGTGAGGGTGTCGGGCTGGCTGATGCCATTCCAGCTACTTTCGGCACTGAGGAGATGACAGCTATGGAGCGGAAAAACGTGAGTCTGTCATTGCCTAAGTTCACTACGGAATATACACAGGAGCATGTGAAGAACCTGCTGCAGGCGATTAATCCCAGCTTTGACATCCTCAATACTGACGTGACCATGGTGAAGGAGTTTATCCCGGAGCTGGGATGGTCTGTTACCCAGAAAACATTCATCAAGGTGGACGAAAAGGGTGCTGAGGCTGCTGCCGTTACTTCTACAGGCGTGTCCGTTACCAGCGTTCCCCAAAAGGAAGCTGAAATTAAGCTTGACCGTCCGTTCTTTTACAGCATTGTGGAGGCTACCAGCGGATGCCCTTTGTTCATAGGCTATTACGGGCGGTGAAAAAATAGGGTGCGAAAGTGTGCGATTGTTAGAGAAGTTTCGTATCTTTGTGACAATCATTTTAATCCTAACAATGTATAAGCAATGATGAAGAAACTTCTTTTCGTGGGCATGTTGTTGGCAGCGTTGACGGCATGCAAGAGCGGCAGCAAGCAGGAGGCCGCTGAGATTAAAGACCTGCCGCGCGTTGAGACCGCTGCTCCAGTGGCTTCTGCTATGGAAAATTATTTCAAGGCGGTAGAGGAAGCGAAGCAAGACCTGCACAGCATCATGGTGGTGCAGCATGGCAACGTAATCTACCAGCGTTGGCTGAGCGAGGGTGAACAGAACAAGCCTCACGTGCTGAATTCTGTTAGCAAGACTTTTACGTCTGCTGCTGTGGGGCTGGCTATCTCTGAGGGTAAGCTGAAACTGACAGACAAACTGGTGAGTTTCTTCCCTGACAAACTGCCTGCCGAACAGAGCGACAACCTGAAGGCAATCACTATCCGTGACCTGCTGACCATGAACTGCGGTCATGACACTGACCCAACGAGAATTGTGCGTGATGCAGAGGGCGGCGACTGGATCAAGGCTTTCCTGGCTTATCCGGTGGAACACCAGCCCGGTACATTCTACTGCTACAACAGCCTGGGTACCTACATGCTGTCTGCCATCGTGCAGCAGGTGACTGGCGAGAAGGTGGTTGACTACCTGACTCCACGCCTTTTTGAGCCGCTGAACATTGAGAAACCTGAATGGCAGGAAAGCCCACAGGGTATCAATACCGGTGGCTGGGGGCTGTTCCTGAAGACGGAAGACCTGGCGAAGATGGGACAGCTCATCCTTCAGGGTGGCAAATGGAACGGCAAGCAGGTATTGCCAGCCGACTATGTAGCTGAGATGCAGAAATCCCAAGTGCCTTGCGTGCCAGCTGGGGTAAAGCCAGAACAGGCACAAGAGATGGGTCTGAACAAGGAAAACAGCGACTGGGTACAGGGCTATGGCTACCAGATGTGGCGTTGCCGTCATAACGCTTTCCGCGCTGACGGTGCCAACGGTCAGTACATCATCGTGATTCCTGATAAGGACGCAGTGATTGCCACTACGGCTAACATTGGCGACATGCAGGCTGAAATCAACCTGATTTGGGATTATATCCTTCCGGTGCTGTAAAGTCTGCTCCTGCATAACTGTTGTTGTTTTGTTAAACATAATGCCTTCTTTCGTAGCAGAGTCTGCTGTTATCATACGCAGAGCTTGCTGTCTGGAGAAGGGAGGTGCCGGTCAAGAGCTGATTTTTCCTTTCCGGAATTGTAATTCATTACGATGAAAACGGAAAACTTAAAAGGCTGCATGGATTGCCCATGCAGCCTTTTAAACTCAAAAAGTAGGGGAGGCCCGGACTACTTCAATTCCTTGATACGGATATTGCGGAACTTGACAGGAGAGCCATGGCCTAAGAAACCGATGTGGCCTTTCTTGTTGAACAAGCCCGGATGCTCCTGTTTGTCGGCTGTGCCGTTTTTCGTAGCCTCACGGATGTTGCCCTCATTGATTACCTGTCCGTTCACAGTTACACGGATATAATCGCCCTTGGCGTAGATCTCCTCTTCATTCCATTCTCCTGCCGGTTTAAAGGCACTCGGGTGGTCAGCCTTAGCAGGGATGATGCCATAAACGGAACCGTGGTGCTGTAGCGGAGTAATGTAGCTATAGGTAGGATGCTCGCAGTCGAGAATCTGAATCTCCATGCCGACGTATGCCGCATCGCCTTCCATCGGGGTGCGGATGCCCACGCCATTGTTAGCTCCTGGAGTCAGCTGGAACTCGAAGCGATAGACGAAATCAGCGTATTCATTCACTGTATAGAGGTTGCCGCCGAATGCCTTGGATGGATTCATGCTGATGCAACCGTCTTCGATAGTATAATCCACAGTATTGCCTGTCCACTGATACATGTTGGTACCGTCAAACAACACTTTGAAGCCTTCCTTCTTCTCCTGCTCACTCAGCTGGAATGGCTCTGCACGCTTGAGTTCCTTCACATAGATGTTGCGGAACCAAACCTTGCTTCCATGAGCCTGCAGTTCCAGTTGCTCAATAGGGAAGATAGGCTGAGAACGATCCCAATAATTCTCCAGAATCACATCGTCAACTACCAGTACACCATTCAGCTTCACCGTCACGCGGTCGCCCACCATCTTGATGTAGAATGAATTCCATTCACCCAATGGGTTATCAGCCACCACGAGAGGGATGTCCTTGTTAATCTTGTTGTTGTATAAGCCGCCAGAACCTACTTGTGCACCTACATCCACGCGGGCTGTATCCCAGATTTGAACCTGTGGTGCCCCACGCAGGTAGATACCAGCGTCTGGTTCAGCACCGTTAGGATCCAGCTTCCAGTCAACCAGCATCTCAAAATCTCCATACTGTTTCTCAGTGCAAAGGTTGTCATATCCAGTACCTACATAAGCCAAAGAACCGTCTTCCACGATCCAGTCCTTGCGCATCTGCTCATCAGCCTTAATCTGCTCCTTAGCCAGCTGGGCAGGCTTCATTTTGCTACGCTTGATTGGGTCTTCTACAAGACCCTTCCAACCCGTGAGATCCTTACCGTTGAAGATGCTCACAAAGCCTGTTTCGTTAGCAGGATTCTCTTCCAGGTATTTCTTGATATTCTGCTTGAAATAGTCGGCGTCACCACCGCTCAGCACTTCCACTACCTTGTTCAGCAGAGCACGGGTATTGGCACCGTTGTACTCAGGATGAGCCACGGCAATGTCCATCACGGCAGTAGCTGCAGCCTGCTGCAGGGCAGGGGTGTTGATAAACTCACTGGCAAACAACATACCTAAGAAGGTGCCGGTCTTATCCACCTTTTCCAAAATCTTATTACGCTGCTTGTCAGTCTTAGCCAATTCCATAGCCTGACGGAGCAGCTGCAGCTGGTTTTCACCAGTGAGCGACTCAGAAGAACCCAAGTCGATATAGCGGTCTAAAGCTTTCTCAAACTGATCGCCAGAGGCCTGGCGGGCGATGTTGTACAGATGGGGAGCAGCCTCAGTACCTGGCCAGGTGAGCAATGCCTGGAAAGCAGCGTCACGGGAAGCCTGAGGTCCTGTACTCAACCCTTCAACGATAGTCTTCAGTGCCTGGTTGTCGCCAGTAGCGGCAAGCACAGGATAATACAGATGGCTCTTTCCTGCGCCAGCCTGTATCATACGCTGGCTGATGGCCTGAACCTGATTAGCAGGAGTCTGACCAGCCAGGGTTGCGAAGATGGCCTGCTGTAAAGGCTGGTAAGCGTCAGCACCAGCTTCTTCCAATAGTCCGCACATTTTGGTAAAGTCTTGCGGGCTAACCAGGTCTTTCAGCGCCTTGAGGGCAGCTGTCTTAACGTTGACGTCGTTACTCTCAGTTTGTGAGAGCACGGTACCCAGGTTAACGGTAGCTTTTCTGCCAGCAAGTAATTCAATGCCGGCAATCTTACCTGCAGGGCTGGCATCGCTGATGACCTTAGCCACATCACTGTTGATCTTGCCGTTGAAAGAGCCCAAGGCAGCTTGTGCCAAAGCTACATATTTGGCATCGTTCTTGGTCAGCAAGGAAGCGATGACAGGAATGGATGAAGCGTCACCGATGTTGCGCAAGGTGTTTACCGCTGCCTCTATTACATCGAAATCATTGCCTGTGCGGATAATATTGTTCAGGATATTCATGGTTGGATTATCCCACTTGGCTTCAGAGGTCTTCACCAAATTACGCTTGTCAGCGTTGAGATCAGCCTCAGAAGCCAGGAAGTTGAGGATGTCAGCCTGTACGCCAGGTTTCGCTTTCAGCAAGGTCTTGACCAGGGTGTTGTAGAATCCTTTGTCAGCCTTCTCGGAAACAGCGTACAGCATAGCGTTACGGTAATCTTTGTTACCATCCTTCAATGCATCGAGGGCAGTCTTCTGGGCATCCTTGGCAGGCAATAGCTTCATCACCTGCTTCATAGCCAGGATGCGGTCTTGCGTCTTGCCACTCTTGAGAGCAGCCTTGGCGTTGCGTTGAGCCACAGCCAAACCAGGAAGCTGAGCCTCCTCCATCGCGTAAGGGCGAGTCAGCAAGCTTGCTTGGCTTTCGATGAAAGCCTTGACGGTAGCGTTAGAAGCCTGTGAGGCAGCTTTGTTGAGGGCTGACAGCACAACGGCTTTCTGGGCCTCATGCCCTGGAGCACTCACGAAAGCGGTAAGTCCGCTCAACGCATACTCCACTTGGGCGTTATTGCCCTGTCCAGGAGCCTTGAGCATCTGGGTGAGGGTCAGCACGCCTTCTTCTCCACTTTCAGCCAGATCATTCATCAGGCTGTTAAAAGTCTCTTGGTTCTGGGCAGGCATCTGAGCCAGCACATCAGCTGCTACCGTCTTTGAAGTACGGTTGGCTGGTCCTTGTGCCATCAACAGGCAGCTCACCAAGAGAGATGTTATAAAGAGAAAATGTCTTTTCATAATCTTCAGTTTTCTATTGTCAATTATCAATTAGTCATAACTTCCACTCGCCACGCATTGGTTGGTTGATCAGCCTGTTGGCGGCTTCATCATTGACAAACAGCAATTTCTCTGGGTCGAACTCCAGGGTCCGGTTCAGACGAAGTGCACAAGCACCCATATTCACGATGGTAGCAGAACGGAAGCCCTTGGTCTCGTTGAGCGCGAAAGGCTTGCGCGTACGCACGCTTTCCATGAAATCAGTCACCTGAGGAGCAGGGTCAGGATAATCAGCCAGTTTCTTCTCCCAGTCTGGCACATCGCAGACGAAGTTCTTATAGACATTGCCCTTAGGGCCAGCTATGTATGGTGTGTTAGGATTGCCATAATCTCCACCCCACAATACAATCTGGCATCCGTCAGCGTAAGTGTAAGTGATGCTACGCCAAGTGCCTACTGCGTCAGGATGCTGTTGAGGAGCATCCACCTCTACCTTGACAGGACTGGTATCATCCTTGCCCAAGATATACTGCACAGGGTCGATGTAATGCTGTCCCATGTCGCCTAAGCCACCGGCATCGTAGTCCCAATATCCGCGGAAGGTCTGGTGAACGCGATGAGGGTTATAAGGCTTTTCTGGAGCCGGACCCAGCCACAAGTCATAATCCAACTCGGCAGGTATCGGCATAGGCTCCAAGTCTTCCTTGCCCACCCAATAGAATTTCCAGTCGAAGCCAGTATATTTGCTGATGGTCACTTTCAGAGGCCAGCCCAAGAGTCCGCTCTGCACTAATTTCTTCAAAGGCTTGACAGGTGTTCCCAATCCATAGAACTGGTCAGTGAATCGGAACCAAGTGTTTAAACGGAACATACGGCCGAATTGCTGTACGGTCTCCACCACGCGTTTTCCCTCGCCAATGGTACGTGTCATTGGCTTCTCGCACCAGATGTCCTTGCCAGCCTTGGCAGCCTCGATAGTCATGAGGGCATGCCAGTGAGGAGGAGTGGCGATGTGCACAATGTCAACATTTGGATCATGAATCAACTCGCGGAAGTCATGATAGGTGGCAATAGCCTCATTCACCAGGTTCTTGCCTGCCTCGAGGTGATTGCGGTCCACGTCACAGATAGCCACCAGGCGTGTGCCACCGTAGTTCACGTGTCCTCGTCCCATGCCTCCGACACCGATAATGCCTTTCGTGAGCTGGTCGGATGGAGCCATGAAGCCCTTACCCAACACAGGGCGAGGCACGATGGTAAAGAGTGCCAGACCGCCCAAGCTCTTCAGAAAGTTTCTTCTGTTTGTCTTCATATTCGGTAGGTTTTAGTTTTTTTAAGGTTATTCAAAGAGCAAAGATAATGTTTTGAATTAAATTCTTCAACATCTTTCGTTTATTTTTTTCGAGGGATGCGGGTAAAAAGAGAGGCAGGGATAGCGTAACAGCTATCCCTGCCTGCAAAGCGAATAGAATTACTCACGTTTCTTAAACAAGAAGCTTAGAGTGAGTGATGAATCTGATGATGTTTTCAATCTCTGGTCCTTGCTCAATCTCACTCTTGATACGGATAGCCGCATCCTGCGGACTGATATTGGCATGATACAGGATGAGGTATGCGTTCATAATGTGTCTTACGGAGCGCTCATCAAACTGCTTGAAGGTGTTCTTCTCCAAGATCACGGAATTAACACCGTGATAGGTGGCTGGATTACCCTTAACCACGATGTATGGAGGGACATCTTTGCGGAGGCGGGTTCCTGACAGGATAAGCGTCCATTCGCCGATGTGTACATCTTCATAGATAATGACCGCATTGCTCAGCACATTGTAATTCTCTATAGTTGTATTACCACCTATGATGCATTTCAAACCTACCATAACCCAGTCTTTCAACTCAGCTCCATGACAGATATGCACACCATCCATCAGATGGCAGTTGTTCCCTATCCTGGTTGCATGACCGGCATTGGTGGCACGAGCTATAACTACGTTCTCACGGATATCGTTGTCATCGCCAATAATCAGTTCCGTCTTGTCACCTTTGTATTTCAGATCCTGAGGGTCTGAAGCAAGAACCGCCCCCTGATGAATCTTGTTACGGTTTCCCATTCGGGTTCCATCCAGTATCGTTGCATGAGCGTAGATGTAGCAATCATCGCCAATCACCACGTCATCAGCTATATATGCGAAAGGCTCAACGGTTACGTTCTTGCCTATTTTCGCTCCTTTTCCTACATATGCTAATTCACTAATCATGGTTTTTTGTTTTTAAGGGTTATTCTTTACCACCGCCTAAGGCTGCATAAAGGTTGATGACAGCCTGCATGCGGTCATATGTATCAGATACTTCTGCGAGTTGTGCGCTCAGGTAAGACTGTTGTGCGCTCAGCACTTCCAGGTAAGAAGAAGTGCCTAGCTGGAACAGTTCTGCGGTATCTTCAGAAGCTTTCTTGGCAGCAGCTACCTGAACCTTACGAGATTCTGATTTCTCTGTGTTCATTTGGTACTGGTAGAGGGCGTTGCTCACCTCGTTGCCAGCCTTCAGCAGTGAAGTCTGGAAAGTAAGCTTAGCTTTCTCTTCATTCGCCTTGGCAGCTTTCAGACCTGCAATCAGACGGCCTCTTGCAAACAAGGGCTGGGTAATACCTGCCATGAGGGTAGTCATGAACTTGCCTGGGTTTACTACCTGACCCAAGTTGTTGGTCCATCCCTCTTGACCTGTGATGGTAAGCTGAGGGAAGAAAGCGGCACGCGCACTGTTGGTATCATAATAGCAAGCGGCTAAAGACATTTCAGCAGCCTTTACATCGGGACGATTGGAGAGCATCTGAACAGGAACGCCAGTCATAAAGGTTGTAGGCAATTGCTGTTCCTCAAAGGTAGTGCGAGGAATCTGCTGCCCTGGCACATTCAGAATCAGACTCAAAGAATTCTCCATCTCACGGATGGTTTGCTTGATGCCTGAGAGGGATGCTACAACCTGTGCATAGCCTGTGCGGCTCTGCTCTACAGCTGCGCTGTTGGTCATGCCGGCATCTTTCATAGCTTCCATCGTTTCAACCGTGCGCTTCATCAAGGCTGCGGTTTCATTAGAGATATTATACTGACGGTCGAGCATCAGCAGGGTATAGTACATGTTAGCCACAGCTGTGATGATATTGGTCTGTACAGCCTGCTGGTAGTACTGAGCCTGCTGATATGATACCTTCGCCTTGCGGTGAGGATTCAGCAACTGGCCAAACAGGTCAACCTGCCAGGATGCAGCCACAGGAATATTGTAAGTCCATACATCCGTGCCCATGGCATGGTTAAAGGTACCCTGCGGGGTGAGAGTCAGGCTCGGCAGATAAGAGAGACGGGCTGATGTCAAGGAAGCCTGTGCCTGCTCTACTGTGAGCTGTGCGCTACGTATGTCAGCGTTGTTTTCCAACGCCTGCTCAATGAGGGCCTGTAACTGGACGTCTGTAAAGACCTCTCGCCAAGGTAGGTCACCGAATGTTTCGCCGGCGACAGCGTTCAAGGTGTCTGTATCTGACACAGGGTCACGATACAGACCTTCGGTCACCAGGTCTTCAGGCCTTTCATAAGATTTGTAGATGCGGCAGCTACTCATCATGGCTGCCACGCCTACCATACATATAATAATACTTTTCTTCATAGATAGTTCTTATTTAGTATATTGTGCAATTTCAGGAGTTGCGTCAGAGTTATCCACATCAGACCATTCGATTGGCTTCACCTTCTCCTGTAAGTGCTGGAATACCACGAACAGTATTGGCACGAAGAAGATCTGCAGGATCATGCCGATGAGCATACCTCCTACTGCAGCTGAACCCAAAGTACGGTTACCATGGGCACCCACGCCGAAGGCGAACATCAAAGGCAACAGACCCACGATCATGGCGAGAGAGGTCATCAAGATAGGACGCAGACGGGCAGCGGCACCTAAGATGGCTGCTTTCGTCAAGCTCATGCCTTGCTTTCTGCGGTCGAGGGCGAACTCCACAATCAGGATGGCGTTCTTTGCCAGCAGACCCATCAGCATAATCAACGCAATCTGCATGTAGATATCGTTTGACATAGAGCCCATAATCATCTGTAAGATGGAGAATGAGCCGATGGCACTCATGATGTTTACGAAGATGAAGCTGCCCATCAGACCGAATGGCACTGACAGTAACACTGCCAGCGGCAGAATGTAGCTCTCATACTGGGCACTCAGCAACAGATAAACGAACACAAAGCAGAGCAGGAAGATCATGGCAGTGGTGCTGCCGCTGGTCTCTGCCTCCTCACGTGCCAGACCGCCTAACTCATAGCCGAAGCCAGGAGGCAGGGTCTCTGCCACCTCAGCGATGGCGTTCAAAGCCTCACCAGAAGTATAACCTGCAGCAGGAGATACCATAACGGTCATAGCCGTGTACATGTTGAATCGGTTGATTACGTCAGGGCCATACACCTTCTTCATAGTGAAGAATTGGCTGATTGGCGCCATTTCGCCATCATTATTCTTAATTTTAATATTCTTTAGGCTCTCTAAGTCCTTGGTGGCTTCAGGGTCTGCCTGCACCATTACACGATACATACGTCCGAAACGGTTAAAGTTGGAAGCGTACATACCACCATAATATCCCTGCATAGCGCTCAGAATAGTCGCTGGGCTGACGCCTGCACGTTTACAAGCGGCAGCATCGATATCCATCTCGTACTGAGGGAAGTCAGGACTGAATGAAGTACGGGCTGAGTTAATTTCTGGGCGTTGCTCAAGGGCAGCGTCATACGCGTTCACCACGTTAAAGAAGTTATCCAGTGAACCACCGGTCTTGTCCTGCATATACAGCTGGATATCGCTTGACATGGAGTAACCTTGAATCATAGGAGGCTGGAAGAAAAGGACCTGTGCTTCTGGGATAATCTTCTGGGCACGCATATAAAGAGTGATGAAGACTATCTGGGAGTTTTCCATGAGTCCACGTTCCTCGAAGTCTTTCAGCTTGATGATGAACGAACCGTAAGAAGGGCCGCTACCGCCTGTGAAGCTAAAGCCGGAAATCATGGTACGGCTCTGCACGGCTGGCTCAGCGGCGATAAGACTATCTACACGGAGCATAATCTCAATGGCGCGCTCCTGTGAGGTACCTGCTGGCAGAGTGACTGTACCCATCAGTGTACCGGTATCTTCGTTAGGCACCATACCTGTTGGGGTGGTCTGCATCAAAATAGCCAACAATACGATTGAAGCGGCAACAACACCAAGAGACAGTTTCTTGTGCTCAATAAAATATGCTACATGCTTCTTATATTTCTCCAAGATCCTGTCATACCAGCGGTTGAAACCACGGTGGAATTTCTCCACACGGCTTGGCTCTTTTTCTTCCTTTTCATCATCTTGTTTGTGAGGTTTCAGGAAGATGGCGCAAAGCGCAGGGCTCAGTGTTAAAGCGTTGATAGCGGAGAAACCAATAGCGATGGCCATGGTAAGACCAAATTGCTGATAGAATGCGCCTGCCGTACCACTCATGAAGCTTACAGGAATAAACACTGACATCATGACGAGGGTGATGGAGATCAAAGCGCTCGCTAATTCACGCATGGCATCTATACTTGCTTGCTTAGCAGATGTATAACCTTGGTCGAGTTTAGCGTGCACACCTTCCACCACCACAATCGCATCATCGACCACAATCGCGATGGCAAGCACCAATGCCGAGAGCGTCAGCAAATTCAAGCTAAAGCCAATGACATATAGCATGAAGAAGGTACCGATCAATGCCACAGGGATGGCGATAGCAGGAATCAACGTAGAACGGAAATCCTGCAAGAAGATATATACCACGATAAACACAAGGATGAACGCTTCAATCAAAGTCTTGATAACCTCGCTGATAGAAGCGAAGAGGAACTCGTTCACGCTTTGTGCGATGTTAATCTTCAAGCCTGCAGGCAGACGGCCTTCAAAAGTTGACAACGCTTCTTCGATGTCTTGTACGGCCTCAGTAGCATTAGAGCCAGGCAGCTGCATAGCGATAGCAGTTACAGCCTTATGTCCGTTCACGCGATTGAAGAAAGAATAGGTCATACGGCCCATCTCGACTCTCGCCACATCCTTCATGCGCAACAAGCTACCGTCATTCAGAGATTTCAGCACGATGTCCTCAAACTCCTCTGGTGTCTGCAGACGGCCTTTGTAACGGATGGTGTATTGGTAAGTCTGGTTGCCTTGCAGACCAAACTGACCTGGAGCTGCCTCTACGTTCTGCTCTGCTAAAGCGTTAGTGATATCGCCAGGCATTAAACCGTATTGAGCCATGATCTCAGGTTTCAGCCAAATACGCATAGAATAATCCACACCCATCACCTGTGTGTCACCTACACCTTTGATACGCTGGATCTCAGGCAGGATGTTGATGGATGCATAGTTTTCAATAAATTCAGTGGTGTGTGTGTCGCTCTCATCGTATAGTGAGAAAATCAGCAGCATTGAAGTCTGCCTTTTCATTGTCATGATACCCACACGAGTTACTTCGGCAGGCATCAGACCTTGTGCCATAGAAACGCGGTTCTGCACGTGTATAGCTGCCATATCTGGGTCAGTACCCTGCTTGAACGTAATCGTAATCTGTGCCGTACCGCTGTTTGAAGCGGATGAACTCATGTACATCATGTTCTCCACACCGTTGATCTGGTTCTCCAGAGGCGCAACTACCGCATTTAACACCGTCTGGGCATTGGCACCAGGATAGTTGGTGTAAACCATAATGGTAGGCGGTGCGATGTTAGGGTATTGGGTGATTGGCAGCTGAGACAGTCCGATGAAACCCAATATCACAATCAGGATGGAGATAACCGTACTGAGTACCGGCCTATTTATAAATCTGTCTAAATTCATCTATTCTACAATTTATATATTGAAAGTTTAATTGTCAATTGCTAATTGTCAATTGTCAATTTATTGCATAGCACTCTGCATGTTGCCTTCACGCTGGTCTTTGAGGTTCTGCTGGTAGATTTCCTCTTTCTCTGCAGAAGTGATAGGCTGGATAGTGGCACCATCTCTCAGACTTTGTACACCTTCGGTCGCAATTTTGTCGCCTGCATTCAGACCTCCCACTACAACGAAATTCTTACCATCGGTAACAGGGTGAACGGTTATCTCTGTTGTCTTGACTGTGTTGTCAGGTTGCAATACATATACGAAATGCTTGTCCTGAACCTCGAAAGTAGCGCTCTGAGGCACCAGGATAATGTTCTCCAAATCGTTAGGGAATACTACATTAACGGTAGATCCACGACGAAGAACCTTGTTTGGATTAGGAAACAGGGCGCGCAGGTTCACAGAACCGGTGGTCAGGTCGATATCACCACTGATGGTCTCAACACGACCTGGCTGATCGTACATTGAACCGTCGATCAGTTGAAGATGCACTTGTGGGAAACCTTTCAGGATATCGTCTGCACCATGATTCTCTGTCATCTGAAGCAGCTCACGTTCTGTCATGCTGAAGTAAGCGTACATGTTGCTCAAGTCGCTCACGGTAGTCAGAGGCTGTGCAGAAGACGGACTTACCAAACTACCCAGTCGGTAAGGAATCTGACCCACGATACCGTCTGTCGGACTAGTGACAGTGGTATATTGCAAATTTTTCATAGCATTGGTCAAACCTGCTTCAGCCTGTGCCAATGCTGCTTTAGCTGATGCCAGCTGGTTTTCCTGCATCTGAAGGTCATAATCACTGGTAATGTTCTTTTCGTTCAGTCGTCTGCGGTTGTCAACCGTCAACTGTTGGGTAGCAACAGTAGCTTTCGCACTTTCAACAGCAGCTTTCGCTTGGTTTACTGCTGCTTGATACTGTGTTTGGTCAATGGTAAACAGCACTTGTCCGCGTTTTACTACAGAACCTTCATCCACATGTAAGCGAGTAATGAAACCGCTTACCATTGGGCGGATATCAACATCTTGCTTGCCTCTGATGGTAGCAGGATATGAATTTGTCAGGTGTGAGGTCGTCGTGTTCACTGTCATTACAGTGATTTTTGGGGCATTTCCACCACCCATCTGGGCGTTACCTCCACCACCACAGCTGCTCAGCAAAGCAATACAGCTGGCAGCCACTAAAATCAATCTACTCTTCATAAAAAGTTGTCAGTATAAAATTAATATTAATTCATCTGTCTATAAATCCGTTAAATAAGGAAGTTGCAAAATTAAACAAAATCCCTCATGCAGCAATGCGTTTAATCTTATTTTTGCATTATTTTCACCTTTTAGAGTATTTTTTCTTCCTCTTGGAATGTTTTTTTCAACCAGAACCTTTAATTTTGCAGCATGTTTTATTTTAATACTAAATATGGCGTCCGTCTGATAAAGCGAAGCGCACTGCCCCTGGTGGCTGTGGCGGCTTTCCTTTATTCGTGTGCCAGTGTGGGTTCGCTTGGTGGTGGCGACTATGACGAGGAGCCACCTAAGTTCTTGAAAGGAAATCCAGCTCCTGGGGAACTTAATGCTTCTCGCAAGAGAGTGACTATAGAGTTTGATGAATACCTGAAATTGGATAAGCCTCAGGAGAAGATTGTGATGTCGCCTCCTCAGTTGCAGCAACCAAACGTCCGTGCCAGTGGCAAGAAAGTGCTGATTGACCTGCAGGACACATTGATTCCGAACACTACCTATACTATCGATTTCGGTGACGCTATCCAGGATAACAATGAGGGTAATCCTTTAGAGAATTTCGTTTATACATTTTCGACTGGTGAGCGTTTAGACACAATGGAAGTGTCTGGGACGGTGTTGAATGCCATGAATCTTGAACCTATAAAAGGCATCATGGTGGGTTTGCATACAGATTTAGAAGATTCTGCTTTCATATCTAAGCCTTTTGACCGTGTGGGGCGAACTGACAGCCGTGGTAAGTTTACCATCAAAGGAATTGCTCCTGGCAGTTATCATATCTTTGCATTACAGGAGAATGACCAGAATTATCATTATTCCCAACCTACGGAAATGGTGGCTTTCAATGATTCCCTGGTAATTCCTTCTTTCGAACTGCGTATGCGCCAGGACACGACTTGGATAGACTCACTGGTCATTGATACCATCGTGGAGCGGAAATATACCCACTATCTTCCAGATGACATTGTTTTGCGTTCATTCATCAATAACAAGAAGGAACAACGTTTGGCCAAATCTGAGCGTACCACGAAGAAAGACTTTACGCTTTTCTTTACGGCTCCTGCTGACACTTTTCCAACCATAAAGGGCTTGAATTTTGATGAAACCGATGCTTTCGTGATTGAAAAACTGACAGAGCGGATAGACACTCTCAAGTATTGGATTAAGGATTCGCTCATTTATAATATTGATACCTTGAGGATGGAGGTATCTTATTTGTTTACTGATTCGTTGAAGCAGTTGGTTCCTCGTACTGATACTTTAAAACTGGCTTCTAAGGAGAAGCCAAAGAGTGAGAAAGAGCTGCAGAAGGAAAAAGAAGCGAAAGAAAAGGAAGAAAAGAAACGCAGGGAAAGAGGAGACACACTTGAGATTAAGCCTGAGGTCGTATTTCTGAATATGGAAATATACGCTCCCTCCAGTTTAGATGTGTACGACTATCTGACCCTGACTTTCCCTGAGCCTGTTGCGAGTCTTGACTCCCTGGGTTTTCATCTGAAACAGAAAGTAGATACCCTTTGGAATGATATACCTTTTGAACTACAGCATGACAGTGTGGACATCAAAGTATTTAATATTTATGCAGAATGGGAGCCTGGTGAAACTTACTCACTTGAAGCGGACAGTGCTGCAGTAACTGGCATTTACGGGTATTATACTGATAAACAGAAGAAGGAATTTAAGATAAAGACACTGGATAGTTACGGACAGGTGTTCTTTAACATACAAGGTGCTCAAGAAGGTGATTTTGTAGAGCTGCTGGACACGAAGGATGAGGCTGTGAGAACGGTTGACGTGGTTAACGGAAGGGCTGATTTCTATTATTTGGATCCAGGTAAGTATGCAGCCCGACTTATTAGGGATGCAAACCGCAATGGCAAGTGGGATACTGGCGATTATAACTTGCGCTTACAACCGGAAGAAGTGTTCTATTATCCGAGAATGTTAGAGTTCAAAGCGAATTTTGATATCTTACAGGATTGGAATCTGGGAGAAACGTCGCTTGATCGCCAGAAGCCTGATGAGATCAAGAAGCAAAAACCGGAACAGCCGAAAGACAGAAATAAGAATAGGAATAATAACAACAGGAATAACAATAGCAATAACACTAGGAGGAGATGATGAAAGTTTTATTTACTACTATTCTGGCAATTTTGACATTGCTGCCTCTCAACCTGCAAGCGCAGTGTGAGGTAGAGAATACCGCTTTCCAAGCTGGAGAGAAGGTAAGGTACGATTTGTATTTTGACTGGGGTATCATTTGGAAAAAGGTGGGGTACGCTTCCTTTACCACGGAAAAGGCTATCTATAATGGCCAGTCTGTTTATGACATCAGACTGATGGCGATTGGAAGTAAGGAGGCAGACTTGCTTTTCAAACTTCGTGATTCATTGCAGGTTTATGTTTCTGAACGACTGGAGCCCCTTTATTATAAAAAAGCCGCGGAGGAAGGAAGCCATTATTCTGTAGATCAGGCATGGTATAGCCGTGAGAATGGTGTAAGCAAGGTACACCAGCTGCGCACCCGTCCCGGTGTGGCTGATTTCACGCCTACGGAGTCTGATACAGAGGATAGCCGTTGCATTTACGACATGCTGAGTATTATAGCACGTGCCCGTAATTTCTCTGCCGAGCATTTTACTGAAGGGCATAAGACTACTCTCCCGCTGGCTACTGGTCGTAAGGTGGAGGATGAGACGTTGATTTGCTTGGGTAATAGTACCATCAAGGCAAAAGATGGAAAGAAATATGCCTGCAAAGGTTTCTCACTTTATGCTTTTGACAAGGAGGGTGAGAAGAAAGAAATCTTAAGGTTCTATATTACTGACGATGCCAACCGCCTGCCTGTACGCATAGATTTTTATCTCAAGATTGGCTCTGCCAAGGCTTATTTGAAAGAGGTGTCAGGCAATGCGCACCCTTTGTCCTCTCGAAAATGAAGTTTAGTATTATATAATAAGGTAGAAAGATACTTTTTATGATTTCGGTTGATAACCTGAAAGTAGAATTCAATGCAACGCCTTTGTTTGAAAAGGTAGGATTCGTAATTAATCGGAAGGATCGCATCGCACTGGTAGGCAAGAACGGTGCAGGTAAGTCCACACTTCTGAAAATCATCGCAGGCTTGCAGAATCCCACAGAAGGTCATGTGGCTGTGCCGCGTGACTGTACGATAGGCTATCTGCCTCAAGTGATGGTGCTCAGTGACGAGCATACTGTGATGCAGGAGGCTGAGAAAGCTTTTGATGACATCAAACAGATGCAGGCCAGATTGAATGAAATGAATCAGGAACTGTCAGATCGCACTGATTATGATAGCGATGATTATCATGCTTTGATAGAACGTTATACACATGATAGTGAACGCTTCACGATGATGGGAGGCACTAACTATCAGGCAGAGATAGAGCGAACGCTGCAAGGATTGGGCTTCAACCGCAGTGATTTTGACAGACCGACCCGTGAATTTTCTGGCGGATGGAGAATGCGTATCGAACTGGCTAAACTTCTGTTGAGGCATCCTGACGTGCTGTTGCTTGATGAGCCAACCAACCACCTGGATATTGAGAGCATAGAATGGCTGGAAAACTTTCTGGCTACCAAAGCCAATGCCGTAATGCTGGTGAGCCATGACCGTGCTTTCCTCAATAATGTGACCACTCGTACCATTGAGATCTCTTGTCGGCATATTTACGATTATAAGGTAAAGTATGATGAGTTTGTGACCTTGCGCAAGGAAAGACGCGAGCAGCAGCTTCGTGCTTATCAGAACCAGCAGAAGATGATTGAGGATACGAAGGATTTCATCGAACGGTTCCGATATAAAGCCACTAAGGCTGTTCAAGTACAGAGCCGCATCAAGATGCTGGAGAAAGTAGTGCCTATCGAAGTGGATGAAGAAGACAATTCCACTTTGAGGTTGAAATTCGTCTGCTCTGACCGTAGCGGCAGCTATCCTGTCATTTGTGATGAGGTGGGCAAGGCTTTTGGTGACCATCAGGTTTTCGATCGTGTCACACTGACGATCAATCGTGGGGATAAGGTGGCTTTTGTGGGTAGGAATGGTGAGGGCAAGACCACTCTCGTGAGATGTATCATGCAGCAGATTACCGACTATACGGGCAAACTGACCATAGGACATAATGTGAAGATAGGATATTTTGCCCAAAACCAGGCTCAATTGTTGGATGAGAACCTGACGGTTTTTGAGACCATTGACTATGTGGCAACTGGAGATATGCGTCTCAAGATCAGAGACATATTGGGAGCTTTTATGTTTGGTGGCGAAGATGTTGACAAAAAAGTAAAGGTTCTCAGCGGTGGTGAACGGACACGCTTGGCGATGATTAAACTGTTGCTGGAGCCTGTGAATTTCCTGATTCTTGATGAGCCTACAAACCACTTGGATATGCGCTCGAAAGACGTGCTTAAGGAAGCTATCAGCCAGTTTGAAGGAACTGTCATTGTGGTCAGCCATGATCGTGATTTCCTTGACGGGTTGGTGCAAAAGGTTTACGAGTTTGGAGGTGGCAGGGTCAAGGAGCACATAGGTGGTATCTATGACTTTCTGCGTGAGAAGCATGAGCAATTGCTTAAAATGGGTACCGAGGCCAATGTCAGTGAACGTGGTATTGATGCTTTGTTTGCTGCCACGAATGCTCCTGTAAAAGAGGAAACTAAACAAGTTAAGTTGGGAGCATTGAGCTACGCGGAACAGAAAGAGTTCAATAAGAAAGTGAAGAAAGCAGAACGGATGGTGGAGAATTGTGAACAGACCATTAGCGAGACAGAATCTGCCATTGCTATTTTGGAAGCTCAAATGGCAACTCCTGAAGGTGCAGCAGACATGAGCCTTTATGAAAAGCACCTGAAACTGAAGGAATCTTTGGATAAGGCGATGGAAGAATGGGAAATTGCCTCAGAAGAATTGGAAAAGCTTAAACAACAATAATAAAGAAATGAAGAAACTTATGACAATCGCAGCTTGCTGCCTGGTGGCAGCATCATGCAGCCAGCAACCAGAACAGACTTCTGGCCTGCACTTGGAGAACATGGACACAACCGCTCAGCCTGGCACTGATTTCTATCAGTTTGCCACTGGTGGTTGGCAAAAGTTGAACCCTCTGCCTGCAGAGTATTCTCGCTTCGGCTCTTTCGACCAGTTGGCAGAGACTAACCAGAAGCGTATCAACGAACTGGTTGAGACATTGGCCAGCCAGGAGAACCCTGCTGGTTCTGTGGCTCAGAAAGTGGGCGACCTCTACAAGATGGCTATGGATAGCGTGAAACGTAATGCTGATGGCTATGAGCCTGTTAAGGCTGACTTGGCTGAGGTAGCAGCAATCAAAAACGTACACGATGTGTATGCTCTGTTGCCTAAGATGGCGCAGAATGGGTCTGGCGCTTATTTTGGCATTTATGTAGGAGCTGACGAGAAAAACAGTATGGAGAATGCCGTACAGATGAGTCAGGGCGGTTTGACCATGGGCTTGCGTGACTACTATCTGGAGGATGATGAGGCCATCGTTAAGATTCGTGAGGCTTTCAAGGAGCATGTGGTAAAGATGTTCAAACTGTATGGCTATAGTGATGCTGATGCTCAGAAAGGTCGCGATGTAGTGATGGAAGTAGAAACCCGTCTGGCTAAGGCTTTCCGTAGCAATGTAGAACTGCGTGACCCTGAGGCTAACTACAACAAGATGAGTATGGAGCAGCTGAAGAATGATTATCCATCATTCGAGTGGGACACTTATCTGAATGGTATGGGCTTGAAGGATGTGAAAGAAATCATTGTCGGCCAGCCTAACTCTCTGAAGGAAAGTGCTGATGTAATCGCTACCCTGCCTATCGACAAACAGCGTATTTACCTCCAGTGGAAGCTGATTGACGATGCCGCATCTTCGTTGAGCGATGAGATTGAAGCACAGAACTTCGATTTCTATAGCCGTACGATGCGAGGTGTGCAGGAGCAGCAGCCTCGTTGGAAGCGTGCCGTAAACGTGGTTAGTGGTGTCCTTGGTGAAGCTGTTGGTCAGATGTATGTAGAGAAGTACTTTTCAGCTGAGGCTAAGACTCGTATGACTGAATTGGTCGGAAACTTGCAGAAGGCACTGGGCGAGCGTATCCAGAACCTTGATTGGATGAGCGATGCAACCAAGGCAAAAGCATTGGATAAGCTTTCCACCTTTACCGTGAAGATTGGCTATCCTGACAAGTGGAAAGACTATTCAACCCTGGACATCAAGAACGATTCTTACTATGAGAATATGAAGCGTGCTTCACAGTGGGCGTACGCTGATATGGTGTCACGTTATGGCAAGCCTGTAGATCGCACTGAGTGGTTCATGACTCCCCAGACGGTGAATGCTTACTATAACCCAACTACCAACGAGATTTGCTTCCCGGCTGGTATCCTGCAGTATCCGTTCTTCGACATGAATGCTGATGATGCCTTCAATTATGGTGCTATCGGCGTGGTGATTGGTCATGAGATGACTCACGGATTCGATGACCAAGGTCGTCAGTACGACAAGGACGGTAACTTGAAAGACTGGTGGGCTGAAGAAGATGCCCAGAAGTTTAAGGACCGTGCACAGGTGATCATCGACTTCTATGACAGCATCGAGGTGGCTCCTGGCTTGCATGGAAATGGTAGTCTGACCCAGGGTGAGAACATAGCCGATCATGGTGGTTTGAAGATTGCTTACCAGGCCTTCAAGAATGCTACTAAGAATAACCCATTGCCAGTGAAGGATGGCTTCACTCCTGAGCAGCGTTTCTACATCGCTTATGCTACTGTTTGGGGGCAGAACATCACCGAGGCTGAGATACGTAATCGCACAAAGAGCGATCCTCACGCACTGGGTAAGTGGCGTGTAAATGGCACAATGCCGCAGCTCGACACTTGGTATGAAGCCTTCGGCATCACAGAGAAAGATCCTATGTACATCGCTCCTGAAAAGCGCGTGAACGTGTGGTAATAGGGTACCTTATACTACCTTGCGATGCCTCCTTGGAAACAGGGAGGCATTTTTTTTATAACTATTTAATAGCATTAGGGCTATCCGTCTCAATAATTATTCTTAAATTTGCACTCTAAAATTCATTTGATATAATAACTAATAAATATTGCGACTATGGCAGACGCTAAGAGAATCAAGACAGCTTTGATATCTGTCTATCACAAAGAGGGCTTGGATGAGATTATTACCAAGCTGCATGAAGAAGGAGTGCAGTTCCTGTCAACAGGTGGCACACGACAGTTTATTGAGAGCTTGGGTTTTGAGTGCCAGGCTGTTGAAGACCTGACTACTTATCCGAGTATTTTGGGTGGAAGGGTGAAGACTCTTCATCCCAAAGTGTTCGGTGGTATTCTGGGCAGACGTGACGTGGAACAGGATCAGGAACAGATGGAGAAATACGGTATTCCTGAAATCGACCTGGTGATTGTGGATCTCTATCCGTTTGAAGCCACTGTGGCAAGTGGAGCTGACCCTCAGCAGATTATTGAGAAGATTGATATAGGCGGAATCAGCTTGATTAGGGCTGCTGCCAAGAACTTTAAGGATGTGGTGATTGTAGCAAGCCAGGCGCAGTATGCTACCTTGAAGGATATCCTGATGGAGAGCGGTGCCCAGACTACCTTGGAGGAGCGTCGTCTGTTGGCAAGGGATGCCTTTGGCGTGAGCAGTCATTATGACAGTGCCATCTTCAATTGGTTTGACGGGGGTGAAGGTTCTGCTTTCCGTGCCACAGAAGATGTCCGTAAAGTGTTGCGCTATGGTGAGAATCCTCATCAGAAGGGTTACTACTATGGCAATCTGGATAGTATGTTTGACCAGATTCATGGAAAGGAAATCAGCTACAACAACCTGCAGGACATCAATGCTGCAGTAGAGCTTATTGATGAGTTTGAAGGCGAGACAGCTTTCGCTATCCTGAAACACAATAACGCTTGTGGTCTGGCTGTTCGCGAAACAGTGGCTGAGGCTTGGAAAGATGCTTTGGCTGGTGATCCTGTATCTGCTTTCGGCGGTGTATTGGTAACCAATGGAGTGGTTGATAAAGCTGCTGCTGAGGAAATCGATAAGATATTCTTCGAGGTGATTATCGCTCCAGATTATGACGTGGATGCCCTGGAGGTATTGGGACATAAGAAAAACCGCATTATCCTGGTTCGCAAGCCTGTGGATATGCCTAAGGTGCAATTCCGTTCTATGTTGAACGGCGTACTGGTTCAGGAACGCGACCTGAAGCGTGAAACTCTGGAGGACCTGCGCCCTGTGACAACCAAGAAGGCAACTCTGAAGGAGATGAACGATATGCTGTTTGCCAATCGTATCGTGAAGCAGAGCAAAAGCAACGCTATCGTATTGGCTAAAGACGGACAGCTATTGGCCAGTGGCGTAGGCCAGACCAGTCGTGTGGATGCTCTCAAGCAAGCTATTGAGAAAGCCAAAGGCTTTGGTTTCGATCTCCATGGTGCCGTGATGGCGAGCGACGCTTTCTTCCCATTCAATGATTGTGTCACATTGGCTGCTGATGAGGGCATCACTGCTATCGTACAGCCTGGTGGCAGCATCCGTGACCAGGAGAGTGTTGACGTTTGCGAGCAGCGTGGCTTGGCGATGGTGATGACTGGTTTCAGACATTTTAAACATTAATTACTTGTAAGTCGTAACTTGTAGCTATTTTATGGGATTGTTTTCATTTACACAAGAGGTGGCGATGGACTTGGGTACTGCCAATACCATCATCACCATGGACGGAAAGATTGTGGTTGACGAGCCGTCAGTTGTGGCGCTCGACAATAATACCGGCAAGATGATTGCCGTGGGTGAGAATGCGAAGATGATGTATGAGAAGACACATGCCAGCATCAAGACCATCCGGCCGCTGAAAGATGGCGTGATTGCCGACTTCAACGCTTGCGAACAGATGATTCGTGGTTTGATCAAGATGTGTCCCTCCAAACACCATTTGTTTTCTCCGTCATTGCGAATGGTTATCGGTGTCCCGAGTGGCTCTACTGAAGTGGAGCTTCGTGCTGTGCGTGACTCTGCTGAACATGCTGGCGGAAGGGATGTCTATTTGATTTTTGAACCGATGGCTGCCGCTATAGGTATTGGTATTGATGTAACTCAGCCTGAAGGCAATATGGTGGTAGATATCGGTGGTGGTACCACTGAAATTGCCGTGATATCATTAGGTGGTATTGTTAGCAACAACTCCATCAAGATGGCAGGTGATGACCTCACCGCTGATATTCAGGAATATATGAGCCGGCAGCATAATGTGAAAGTGAGCGAGCGTATGGCTGAGCGTATCAAGATCAACGTGGGTGCGGCATTGACTGAGTTGGGTGAAGATGCTCCAGAGGATTATGTGGTGCATGGACCAAACCGCATCACCGCTCTGCCTATGGAGGTGCCCGTATGTTATCAGGAAGTGGCTCATTGTCTTGAAAAGAGTATCTCAAAGATTGAGACGGCCATCCTGAGCGCTTTAGAGAATACGCCTCCCGAGCTTTATGCTGATATTGTGCACAATGGCATCTATCTGGCTGGCGGTGGTGCTCTGCTGAGAGGACTTGACAAGCGTTTGACGGATAAGATCAACATTCCTTTCCATATTGCTGAAGACCCGCTTCATTGCGTGGCAAAGGGCACGGCTGTTGCGTTGAGAAATGTGGATAAATACTCATTCTTGATGAGATAATCAACTCTAAACTCTTTTATAGATGAGGTGAAGAGACTACTGGATTTCCTGGTTAAGTATGACTACTGGCTGGTGTTTCTCCTGCTGGAAGGTATATGCGTCGTTTTGCTGCTTGGCTTTAATGGCTATCAGCAAAGCGTCGCTTTTACATCTGCAAATGAAGTGGCAGGCAGAGTATTGGAGATAGGTGGCAACGTGAGGTCGTATTTTGGCTTGAGGGAAACCAATGAGGCTCTGATGAAGCGGAATACGAGGCTTGAACAACGGGTGTCTTTCCTGGAGAGAACCATGAGGCAGCTGCTGAATGACTCTACGGCTTATGAAAGTCTGAACCAGATGGCAGACAGCATGTTCCTGGAATATCCCGCTATGGTTATCGGCAATAGTCTGCATCTTGAGGACAACTATATCACCCTTGACCAAGGGTCTCGTGCTGGCATCCGACCTGAAATGGGTGTGGTGGGTGCCAAGGGTGTGGTTGGAATCGTGTATAAAGTGACTGGTGGCTATTCTTTGGTCATCTCGCTGTTGAATGATAAGAGCAACTTGAGCTGTAAGATAGCTGGCAGCGATTATTTCGGCTATCTGAAATGGGAGGGCGGAGACCCTCGTTTCGCCTATCTGAAGGATTTGCCCAGACATGCTGAGTTCAATTTGGGTGACACAGTGGTGACGAGCGGTTACAGCACAGTCTTTCCCGAAGGAGTGATGGTTGGGACTGTTGATGACATGGCCGATTCTAACGACGGACTTTCATACTTGCTGAAAATCAAATTGGCTACAGACTTTGGCAATGTGTCGCAAGTAAGAGTGATTGCCCGCAGGGGACAAGAAGAACTGAAGGATTTGTCTATAGACAATTGATATTTGTAACTGAGAATATGAACGACATAATCAACAAAGCGCTTTGGCTGGTAGGGCTGGTATTTCTACAGGTCTTGCTGCTCGATAAGATGACACTTTTCGGAGTAGCTACTCCTTTGGCGTACATCTACGTCTTGCTTATCTGGAACAAGGGCTGGTCGCGTTCTTACTTGCTGGTTGTCTCGTTTATTTTAGGACTTGTCATTGATACGTTTGAGAATATGCCGGGAGTGAATGCGTCAGCTTGTGTACTGCTGGGTATGTTACAACCTGTGTATTTAAATCTCTTTATCCCTCGCGAGCTTCAGGATGAGCATGCTATCGAGCCATCGGCCAAGACATTGGGGTGGGGAGGCTTCCTCAAGTTTACCCTGTTCTGTGTGGTGACACATCATGTGATGGTACTCCTGTTGGTGTTCTTCTCTTTTGGCGATCTGGCAGGCATGGTCGTGCGTATCGCGGGATGCGTGCTGATGACAATGGCGTTTGTAATCGTTTTCGAACTGCTTCGTAACAGAGGCAATAAATAGTTGCAGGGGATATGGAACAATCTGAGTTTGGAAAAAGGAAATATGTGATTGGCTTCGCTGCTTTTGCGGTGGTAGTCATCTATGTAGTTCGCCTGTTCTTCCTTCAGATTATGACTGAAGACTATAAGCGGAACGCTGACAGTAACGCTTTCCTCAACAAGATACAGTACCCTTCCCGTGGCGCTATATACGATAGGCAGGGGAAATTGCTGGTCTATAACCAGCCATCATACGATATCACTTTCATTCCTAAGGAAGTGACCCAATTGGATACACTTGATTTCTGCCGTACATTGGGCATCGACCGGGAACAGTTTGACAAACGTATGGCCGACGTGAAGAACCGCAGGCTGAATCCCGGCTACTCGGTTTATACGAACCAGACGTTCATGAAGCAGCTCTCGGCTGAAGAATGTGGTGTCTTCCAGGAGAAACTGTTTAAGTTCCCCGGGTTCTATATCCAGCGAAGGACAGAACGACAATATACCTACAATGCGGCTGGACACGCTTTAGGTGATATAGGTGAGATATCTGCCCGTGAACTGGAACAGGATGATTACTATATCCGTGGCGACTTTGTGGGCAAGCAGGGTATCGAACGCTCTTATGAGAAATACCTTAGAGGCGAGAAAGGTGTGGAGGTGCTGCTTAGGGATGCCCACGGACGTATCCAAGGTCATTACCTGGATGGAAAAATGGACAGGCCTGCCATCCCTGGCAAGAACCTGAAACTTGGCCTGGATATTGACTTGCAGATGCTGGGAGAAAGACTGATGCAGGGCAAGATAGGGGCCATTGTGGCGATAGAGCCTGCGACTGGCGAGATACTTTGCATGGTATCTTCTCCTACTTTTGACCCCAGCCTTCTGATTGGACGCAAGCGTAGTGGCAATCACACCTTGCTGATGAAGGATAATAGGAAGCCTTTGTTCAACAGGGCTATTCAAGGCACTTATCCTCCCGGCTCTACTTTTAAGACAGCCCAGGCTCTGACTTTCTTGCAGGAGAACATCATTCAGGAAGATTCCCCTGCATTCCCTTGCGGACACGGTTTCAATTTCAGAAACCTGCATGTGGGATGCCACGGTCATGCTTCGCCTATACCTCTGATACCAGCCATCGCCACTTCTTGTAATTCTTATTTCTGCTGGGGACTTTTCCGTATGTTCGGAAGTGAGAAATACGGTTCTTCCCAGAATGCCATCACCGTTTGGAAAGACCACATGGTGTCTCAAGGCTTTGGCTATAGGCTGGGTATAGACCTGCCTGGTGAACAGAGAGGGCTGATTCCTAACGCCCAGTTCTATGACAAGGCATATAAAGGCTCTTGGAACGGACTGACCGTCATCAGTATCGCCATCGGACAGGGTGAGATTCTCGCCACTCCGCTTCAGATAGCCAATCTGGGGGCAACCATTGCCAACAGGGGGCATTTCATCACGCCTCACATTGTGAAAGAAATAGAAGATAATCAGCTTGACAGTATCTACCGCTACCCTCGTAAGACCTCAATCGAAAGAGAGTATTATGAAGAGGTGGTGGATGGTATGCGGCATGCAGTGATAGGCAGCAGTGCCGGTGCCACTTGCCGTGCATTGGCAAGCCTGCTGCCAGGTGTGGAGGTATGTGGCAAGACGGGTACGGCTCAGAACAAGGGTAAAGACCACTCTGTCTTCATGGGATTCGCACCGATGAATGACCCCAAGATTGCCATCGCCGTATATGTGGAGAACGGTGGGTTTGGCGCTACCTATGGTGTGCCCATCGGGGGTATCATGATGGATCAGTATCTTCATGGACAGTTGTCGCCAGCCAACGAGCTTCTGGCTGAGGAATTTGCCAACAAGGTGATTTATTATGGAGATGAAGTGCGATAGTAGCAAGCTATAGTTTACGTAGAATAAGTTATGTTTAACGGTCAATGTGCAATGGTCAGCGGTCGCCAGTCTTTCTGGAAACAGGTGGATTGGTTTTCCATACTGCTTTATCTGATACTGATAGTAGTGGGATGGCTCACCGTGTGTGGTGCCAGCTATAGCTATGAGACCACTGATTTTTTCGATTTCTCCACACGAGCAGGAAAACAGTTGGTGTGGATATTCTGTTCGTTTGGCATAGCCTTTATTCTGATGATGCTTGATGACGACCTCTATGAGGTGTTCGCCTACTTGATTTATGTAGCCTTGATTGTCTTGCTGATTGTCACGCTGTTCATAGCTCCCGAAACCAAGGGCTCCCGCTCCTGGCTGAATTTCGGCCCAGTCAGCCTGCAACCGGCTGAATTTGCCAAGTTCGCTACAGCCCTCGCTCTCTCAAAATTCATGAGTACATACGGCTTTACCATACGCAGTTGGAAGAATGCCCTCATCATCGCTGGCTTAATCTTGGCACCTATGGTTATCATTGTCATGCAGCAGGAGACGGGTTCCGCTTTGGTCTATGCCTCTTTCCTTCTGGTGATCTATCGCATGGGAATGCCTGGTTCCATTCTGTTCTCAGGCTTGTGTGCGGTGCTTTATTTCATCGTAGGCATCCGTTTCAATGGAGAGTTGGTTGAGGGCACCACCTCTGTCTTAGGTACTTTTACCGTGATACTGCTCATACAGCTGTTCACGTGTGTCATGCTGTGGGTATATACTTCCCGCTGGAAACTGTCGTTGCAGATGATAGGAGGATCGTTGCTGGTTATAGGTCTGGCCTATGCTTTTTCCCGTTATGTGGTAGCGTTCGATATTGTCTATGTGGAATGGGCTGTCGTATTGGCCACGGTGCTCTATATGCTGTTTCTGTTCCTGCGTGAACGCAAGTACACCTTCCTACTGTTGGCGTTGTTTGCCGTGCTGTCGGTCTCTTTCCTATATGCCAGCAATTATCTTTTTGACCATTTCAAGCCCTATCAGCAGGCTCGTATTCAGGTGGCGCTTGGCTTGAAGGAAGACCTCTCTGGCGTGGGCTATAATGTGAATCAGTCGAAAATTGCCATTGGCTCAGGCGGACTATTCGGTAAGGGTTTCCTGAATGGTACGCAGACCAAGCTGAAATATGTGCCAGAGCAAGATACCGACTTCATTTTCTGTACTATCGGAGAGGAACAAGGATTCTTGGGCGCTTCAAGTGTGCTGATTATCTTCTTGGCATTGATTTGGAGGCTGATTGTCTTGGCGGAAAGACAATCCTCGGCGTTCGGACTCGTCTATGGCTATTCCGTAGTGAGCATCCTGCTATTCCATTTGTTTGTCAATATAGGCATGGTGCTGGGCATCACGCCCGTGATTGGCATACCTTTACCCTTCTTCAGCTATGGAGGCTCCTCCCTTTGGGGCTTCACCATTCTCCTCTTTATCTTCCTCAGAATTGATGCGGGGAGAAAGGTTTAGTCTTTCTCCGTTAATTTTACTCCCACATCATGTACCCCCTTCAGGATGTTGTCATTCATCTGATGAATCAGCTTGAAATGCCAGGTGCCGGCTTTCGCCATAGGTAAAGAAACCGGGGTTGCCTGTGCCTGATACAGGCCACCCTTGCCAACGCTCAGCCTTCTGCCTTTTTCATCTGTCAGGTCAATCGTCACCGCTTGATCTGGCAAAGATAGTGAGTCTGGTGTCAGTACCGATAATTTCAGTTTCAGCTGTCGGTAAATATACCTGGCACTATGCCGCACTCCCACTTCCAGCTGGTAATGATGGATTGAGTCTGATGTAGGTACCTCAAAAATGATGGTGTCCGACTTCAGCCAGCCATACTCGTCGATAGACCTGAACTGGTAGTACCGTGTTCCGTTGTCGCAACCATAGCATAGCAGGAAGAGGCAAATGAGAAAGACAAACGGATACAGAGGCCAAGGCCGTTTTGTCTTAACTGCTTCTGTATCGTTTGTCCTCATAGTCATATCTCTTTTCAATTAGCAGGCTTCTCAGTCTGAGGAGCTTGATTGGCATTCTCGTTCGGCTTGGCGTTCTGGTTCCTGTTTGGGGCTTCCTTTCGCTTGCCGCCGTTGCCGTTGTTTCCCCTGTTTGACTGCTGTGCGTTGCCGTTCTGCTTGGCTTTTGGCTTTTCACTGTTGGCAGGCTTCTCCTGTTCGTTGTCATTATTGCCTTGAGCTTTCACTTGCCCCTTCGACTTCTTCTTTTTCTTCTTTTTCTTCGCGCGGTCAAAGCGGGTAAGGCTCTCCTGCTCCAGCAGGTCAACAGGCTTGGAAACCCCAGGCTTGGTTCCGTCTTCCGTCAAGCTGTCTGGCTTCACACCCTTCTTGTTCATGCCGATAATCTCAAAAGCCCTTTTCCCACTGATGGTCACGGCATTAGCCAATGTCTGCTTGTCTGTAGAGTAAGTCACTTGGTTAGCCAGGATATCAGCCTTGAAGAAGAACCACTCGCCCTCTATGGTCTGAAGGGATATCTCCCTCGATGGCAGCCGCTTCTGACTCTCCACATAGCAGTCAACCTCATAGTTGAGGCAGCATTTCAGCTTGGCGCATTGGCCAGCCAGTTTCTGAGGGTTGAGCGAGATGTCCTGAATGCGGGCTGCTCCTGTTGATACGCTTACGAATGACGTCATCCAGGTAGCACAGCACAGCTCCCTGCCGCAAGGCCCTATGCCGCCTATACGTCCGGCTTCCTGACGGGCACCGATCTGCTTCATCTCTATACGCACATGAAAAGCCTCCGCCAGCACCTTGATTAATTGACGGAAATCCACACGTTCGTCAGCAATGTAGTAGAAGATAGCCTTGTTGCCGTCACCCTGATACTCTACATCTCCTATCTTCATCTGAAGCTGCAGGTCGAGAGCTATCTGGCGGGCCTCAATCATCGTCTTGTGCTCGCGTGCCTTTGCCTCCTGGTATTTCTCCATATCCGTCTGGCGAGCCTTGCGGTAGATGCGCTTGATGTCAGCTTCCGAGCGGATGTTTACTTTCTTCATCTGCAGAGGCACCAGTCGTCCCGTCAGAGTCACCACACCGATGTCATGACCGGGCGAAGCCTCTACAGCCACGATGTCACCTTTTTCTATCTGCAGGCCATTGGAGTTGCGGTAATACCCCTTGCGGGTATTCTTGAACTGCACCTCCACATACTGGCTTTCCTGGTCATTGCCAGGTATGTCAGCCAGCCAGTCGTATGTGTTCAGCTGGTGGTCTTGCCTGCCGATTCCTTTGCTGCACAGACCCTTGCACCTTCCGCTTGTATTATATATCAGTTCCATATCTTATTATTACATTATCCATTATTCATTTTCCATTTTCCATTCTCCATTTTCCATTCTCCATTATTCAATGGTTCTTAATCAGCACCGTCAGTTGCAGCATCAGGTCAAAAAAAACCATTTTTGCATTCACATTCTGTTCTATATGCACGGAAGCCTCTTGCAGTTCATCCATGATGCCCATTGCGTTCCGCTCGCTGATAAACGGGGCGAACCTTACGGAGAACTGCTGTTCCTGAACAGTCATATAGTTCAGCTCAGGGCGATGCAGGTTTGCGGTGAAGTTCTCCCTGATCATTCTTGCCGCATATAGCAGGAAAGCCTTTTGCCTCTCACGCCCCATAGCCGCCATCTCATCGCTCCAGGCCTTCATGTCTTTCACCTTGCGGCTCCATGCCAGACGCATCATGCTTGTGAAATGCCCCAGCATACCCGTAGAGTCCCCGTTGGTCAATATCGTCTTCAGTGCCCTGATATAGTTTCCTGCAGCCAGATGGGCAATGTTCTTTGCGTCATCGGCATTGATGCCCATCCTTTCTTGCAAAGCCAGACTGATGTCTTCGTCCTCCAGTCGTGGCATCGCAACTTGTTGCGTGCGGCTGATTACGGTGGTCAGCAATTTCTGTGGCTCCTCGCTCACCAGTAGGAAAAGCGTCTGTCTGGGCGGTTCCTCCAGGATCTTCAGCAGTTTGTTCGCCCCTTCCTCCTGCATTTTCTCAGGCAGCCAGATGATTACGATGCGCCATTGTCCCTCAGCAGGCTTCATGCCCAGTTTGCGTTGCAGCACATCGCTTTCACGCGAATAGATAGTGGGTTGCGAGTTCTCCACCTCCAACTTTTCCAGCCAGTCGGCAAAGCTGAAGTAAGGATTCTCCAGCAGCATCGCCCTCCACAGAGGCAGCAAATCGTCGCATACCTCTTTCTTGAGTTTCTTGTTAGCCACGATAGGAAACACGAAGTGCACATCCGGGTGTGTCAGGCTCTCCCATTGTTTCAAGGCTCTGGTGTCGCCGTTTGCACAGCAAAGATATCGGGCCAGTGCCAGCGCCATAGGCATCTTGCCACAGCCTTCAGGTCCTGTAAACAGCAGTGCGTGTGGCAGTCGGCCATTGTCAGCTTCGGCTATCAGCCTTTCCTTCACTGCCTTTTGCCCTATGATGTCTTCAATCTTCAATCCTATCCGTACGGTTAATATCTATTATCAATAAATTCCCTTAGCGATTTCCTTCACGCTCTCCGTTGCCCCTAAGGCATAAAAGTGGAGGCTCAGAACTCCTTGAGCCATCAGTTCCTTACATTGCCTGATACCCCATGTGATGCCTAATCGCTTCACATCCTCATCCGTCTGGCATCGCAGAGCCTCGTCAGCCAGTTCCTGCGGCAGGTCAACCTTAAACGTCTTAGGTATCACTGTCAGCTGACTCATTTTGCTCAACGGCTTGATGCCTGGGATGATTGGCATCGTTATCCCTGCCTGTCTGGCTTTCTCCAGGAAACTGAAGAATTTCTGGTTGTCGTAAAACAACTGAGTCACTGCATATTGAGCCCCTGCATCCTGTTTCTGTTTCAGCCAGTAGATGTCACGCTCCAGGTTAGGAGCCTCCTCATGCTTCTCAGGGTAGCAGGCCACGCCGAAGCTGAACGGCGTCTTGGTCACCAGCATCTGACTTCCGTCAACGAATATGCCCTTGTTGAAGTCCTGTATCTGCTTCGCCAGTTCCAGCGCATGAGCGTTTCCCCCCTTCTCAGGCACGAATGTCCGTTCGTCAGGTGCCTTGTCACCCCTTAGCACCAGCAAATCATAAATGCCTAAGAACTGCAGGTCGAGCAGCTCATACTCTGTATCCTCGCGGCTATAACCGCTGCAAAGCACGTGTGGCACCACCGTGATGTCATACTTATTCTTGATGGCAGCTGCCACAGCCACCGATCCGGGTCTTCTGCGCAGGCGTTGCCTGATATAAGTTCCGTTGCCCATGTCTTTAAACACATACTCACTCCTGTGGTCTGTGATGTTGATATAGGCAGGATCAAACTCTCTGAGCGCATTAATCGTGTCATAGAGTTTGTCTATATTGTTACCCTTCAGCGGAGGCAACAGTTCAAAAGAGAACGCCGTGCTCTTCCGCTGCCGGATGATATCAATCACACTCATATCTATACCTTATTTTACCAAACACTTTACCAATTAACCTACAAAAATAGAATAAAGACTTCAAATTGCCAAAAATTAACCCCGTTTTCTTTACTTTAGATGCTTTACATGCTTTTCTGTTCGGTGTTTTTGTAAATGAACTAAAGTTTCGCAAGCATGTATATACGGCCTGAAAGGCCAGTCAGCCCCCAGCCCAGGGCGACGCCCTGGGTAAATGTAGTTCGCAGCCTACGCCCTGTAAGGGCAAAAAACAGCGTTTCAAATCGGGTATAGGCGAATGACCGTTTGGGTATAGGCGAATGATTGTTTGGGTATAGGCGAACGGTTCTTTCCCTACGAGGCATTTCCTTCTCTTAGGTGAGAGAGTTCTTTCTCTTAGGTGAGAGAGTCCCCTTTCAGATACTAATAGTATCCCGTTTTTATGTGCAATAACGGTTACAAATGGTTACACGGTTACAGTGTAACCATGTAACCGCAGAGTTG